>CAMAWV010000034.1 GCA_945862075.1 Rickettsia typhi
TCTCTAAATTTCTTCGTAAGTAAATATGGGAATGTTTTATATACTTGTTTTGCCCAAGTGTTTTGCCCAAGTGTTTTGCCCAAGTGTCATTTAGACAAATTATGGCTTTAGCAGATATTAAAATCAACTAAAATTGTCTAGGGCCTAAATAATTGAAGAAATTAATAAAAATGCAACTATTGAATTATTTAAAGCTAAAACTAAAAAAATTAACGAACCCCAATAATTTTATGGGTTTGTAAAGATAAAATATAGCCATATTGATTGCAAATATTAAGTGCTAATTTTAAATTATCTAGGTTTTTTTGAGTACAATTTTCATCGATAGGCTGAACATAAACAGGAATATCAAGACCAAATAAATCATAAAAAATTTTTTGATAACCTAAAAAATTTTTAGACACTACAAATTTAAAAGCAGAAATAGAATTTTTCCACCAAGATTGTATCTGTAGTGTCTTATTTTGATTATTTTTAGGAGAACAAATAATTTTAACTTCATTAGGTAATTGGCGATAAAAAGTACCATTAGTTTCTATTTGCACTAAAAAACCATTATCAATTAATTTTTCACATAATAATTCAATAGGTTGCAACATTGGTTCACCACCCGTAATCACAACTAATTTGCGAATTTTTTGTTGGTTTTCATTGCAAGAAAATTGTTGGATTTGTTGCATAATTTGCTCAATATTCATTGATTGATAACTATCAAATTCAGTATCGCAAAATAAACATTGCAAATTACAACCACCCAATCGCAAAAAAACTGCAGGCCAACCAACAAATAAACCTTCGCCTTGAATAGTTGGAAAAATTTCTTGAACATCTAAAAAGTTTGAGTTATTATGTGGCTTATAAACTTTATTATGACCGAACATTATTTATTTTTTAACTATTTTTTTGTTATTATCTTCTACATCTTGATTTTTACTAAAATCGTTTTCTAAAAAATATTCAAGAGCTTTTCTAATGAAATAGCTTTTTGATCTTTCATATTCTTTACATAAAACTTCCAAAGAATCTAGAAGATCACTTGGTATTTGAGCTGAGATTGTAACCAATTTTTTTCCCATAAGGCATTAATTAAAAAGTTATATTATATTATTTAAAAGATTAAAATTATTTTAATCAATATTAATAATAAGTTGTTAATATTAAAACTGCAATTACCATTTTAACTATTTTTTATCATTTTTTTTGTGTAAAGCAGTAACATTATCTTCTTGTTGCATAGATTTTAATAAAGATTCTAAAGCCTTTCTAACAAAATAACTTTTAGGTCTTTCTTGTATTTTACAAATTTCTTCAAGTAGATATGCCAAATCAGCTGGAATTTGAGCAGAAATAGTAATAAATTTTGTAGTAAATTTTTCTTTCATATAATTTTATATTGATTTAACATTATTAATTATGCTATTGTAGTTTAAAAATTATAATGTTTTTAATCTTTAAATAACTCGATAACAAAATAATATTAATTTTAGTTTTAAAATCAACAAATATAAAGTTATTTATGCATTTAAAAATTAAAATAGCATAATACCATTTTCATTTTCTAGATTTATAAAAATCGTTGATATTTCAAATATAGTTAAAATATCAAAAAATCTCACAAAGTAGAAACAACACACAATAGCCCAACATAAAAAAATTTTAAATTACTTTTTTTAAAAAAGTAATTTTTTTTTCAATACAAAATAAAATTTATAAAAGTGTATCATGTTAAGAAAAATAACATTTTCAGTTTATCCGAAAATGACCTTAAAAACCTTGTTTTACAATTAAATATCGAAAAATTTCGTGTAAAACAGATTTGGCAGTGGCTTTATGAAAAAGGCGAAACTTCTTTTTTTAAAATGTCAAACCTAAATATAAGAATTCAACAAATATTAGATGAAAAATTTATAATTTATCGACCAAATATAAAGAATATTATAAAATCACAAGATGGCACCTGTAAATGGTTGGTAAGCTTTTCTGATTGTAAAGAAGTAGAAACCGTGTTTATTCCAGAAGAAAACAGGGCAACTCTTTGTATATCTTCGCAAGTTGGTTGCACTTTATCTTGTAAATTTTGTCATACAGGAACTCAAACCTTAGTACGTAATCTTCATTTTGACGAAATTATCTCTCAAATTTTAATTGCCAAAGATTATTTGCAAGATTGGGGTAAAAATCAAATAACTCATATTGTTTTTATGGGTATGGGAGAGCCATTTTTTAACTATGAAGAGGTAAAAAAGGCGGTAGAAATTATTAGTAATAAAAATGGCTTAAATTTTTCACTAAATAAAATAACCATATCCACCTCTGGGTTATCGCCAGAAATAATTAAATCAGCCAAAGAATTAAAAACCAATTTAGCTATTTCATTACATGCTACTAATGATTTATTAAGAAACGAAATTATGGCTATTAATAAAAAATATAATTTACAAAATTTAATGCAAGCTTGCCAAATCTATCAAAATTTTAATCCAAAACAAAAAATCACCTTTGAATATACTTTATTAAAACACATAAACGATCAGCAAAAACAAGCATTAGAGTTAGTAAAGCTAATTAAAAAATATAATTTAAATGCAAAAGTTAATTTAATTCCTTTTAATGTTTGGCAAGGAACAATATACGAATCAAGCTCGATTGCAACTATCAAAGAATTTCAACAAATTTTAAAACAACAAGGTATAGTTGCAACAATTCGCAAAACAAGAGGAAGTGAAGTTTTAGCAGCTTGCGGACAACTAAAATCTGAATCAATCAGACTAAAAACAATAATAACATAATATTAATAGTTTGCACGAAATAAGGTAAACTAATATTTTTAAAATTATCCAAAATATTCTGTTTTTTTATTGCTATTAGCACCGAAAAATCTTCTGTTTTTTTTTCAAATAACAAAAACTCTTTATTTTTAAAATAAGAAAAAATAATTTGCCATTTTGTAGAAGAAAAATCAAGTTTGTTTTCAGTATTTTCATTAATAATATTTTCCAAATTCGCATCAGAATAAATTAAAACATTATTTTGAAATAACACTGCAAATTCTTTATTAATAACCTGTGATTCTGATATTTTTTTCAGCAATTCTTTTACCTGCACAGACAATAGAGAAGTTCCGATAATGTATCCTTTTTCGCTAATTAACGGAAGAGAAACAGGTAAAATATTTTCACCACTCATTGCCCCAACTACTGGCGAAGAAAATAATATTTTATTGCTATTTTTATTAAGATTTTCTAAATATTTTCGAGAAGATAAATCAATTGGTTTATTAATTTTTCCAGAATTACTCGCTAAAAGATGATTATCATTGCCCACCCAATATAAAACAGTAAATAAAGATAGATCATTATTTTTTATTTGACCTAGCTTTGAAGCTTCAGATAATATTAAAAATATTTCTTCTGGTTTATAAATTTTTTTTTGAAGAATATCGTGATTTATTTTGGTAAGAGTAAATTTTGCATAATTATTGATAGCGACAAATTCTTGTAGAATATTATTTGCAAGACGATTATATTCGATTAACTTATCATCAAAAAAGTTTTTTATAGAAAAAATAAAGCAATAAAAATTAACAATAAAAATAATGATAATTAATAACAATATTGATTTTTTCTTTGGTAGCATTTTTGTAAATTAATTATCTCCATAATTATTATTAATGAAATCAATCACTAATTGATATTCTTGTTTTATTTTTGCTAAAATATCTTGTTTTTTTTCAAGATTAGATTCGGAATTTTTTTGAGCTAATTCAAAAATTTTTGCTAAATCAAAGGCTCCAATAGATCCGCAAGCCCCTTTTAAAGCATGAGAAGCCATATACCATAAATTATTATCGTTAGTTTTTGAAGCTATTTCTAATTTTTTAATATTAAAATCGGCATTTTCAATAAATATTTCAAACAATTCTTTTTCAAATTCACGATCGTATTCGATAATTTTTCTTAAAACCTCTGTGTCAATAACTATTTTTTTATCACTCATAAACAATATTCTCCTTTTTATTGTTAATAATTGCAATTAGGGATGGATTTAATTTTATTTGTTTCAATTTAAAATTTTGCTCATTAATTTCTAATTCTAGATTTTTTCTACCAATCTGAATTTGTATATCACCGCCATTATCAACAAAAGAATCGCAACTAGAAAGGGTAAGGATGTTGTTTTCAACGAACTTATTATTTAAAAATTTAAAAGTTTTTATTTTATTACAAGCAACATAAAGAATAGAGCATACTTTTAGCATAGTATCTTTTTTTATGATATCGTTTTCAAAATCACGAATACTCTTGACATCTAGTAATATTTGATTAATATCGTTTTTTTCCATAAAATCAATTAAGTTATCGCTACCCAAATAACAAAAAAGATCACTATCTAGATAATGATCAGAGGTTTTTGAAGTTTTCGTAGTGCTATAAATATAAGAAGTAAGTTTATATTTTAAATAATCTAACTCTTGCTGAGTGTTTATTGCAAGGCAATGGTTAATTGTAAAGAAATACAAAACAAAAGCAAGAAATATTGTTTTTATTTTTGAAAAATCAGGCATAAAGGCAAAAATAATACACACTTATAATAAAAAATAAGAATAAGAAAATAAATTAATAATATAGGGTGCTTTTTTATTTTCTAGAAAAATTTTCATATATTGTTAAATATTTTAGTATTTAATATTGCCAAGAGATTTTAATAAAATAAGATCTGCCTATATAAGTATTGTTGTTATATAAAGAGCTCTTAAATTCTTTATGTTTAGTATTTAAAATATTTTGCAAACCAAAGCTTAAATCAAGATTAGCAGAAGGTAAGTAGCCAATTCTGGCATCGTATCGCCAATAAGAAGGTATTCCTTTCTTATTTGCTCCATTAATATTTGGTAATTCATCAACGAAAAATAAAAAATTATCAAATTCAATATTGTTGGTAATATTATAAAAAGACTTCAGTTTTATTTGTTGTTTTGGCGAAGAGCCTTCATTGACAAATAAAGAATCGCTTCTACCAAAAGGAGCGTTTAGTTCGGTAGAATCTTGATTGTATTTGAGTTTCATGTTTAAATAGTCATATGATATTTCAGTTCTTAATTTATTGTTATATTTATATTTGAAAACACTTTCAAGGCCAAAAACATTACCCTCGCCTTTATTTTCAAAAAATACATTACTACCCTTGATTTCATTAGTTCGCAGGTTTTTGTATTGATTAAAAAATAAAGAGTTATCTAGGCTAAGATTATTATTAAACTTGATTCTTTGCCCAAATTCATAGGAATATAATTTCTCTACTTTAAAATTTTTATTGCCTTGCAAATTAAAATCAATAGCATTTAAATCGAATTCTCCTCTTGTTGGAGTTCGAACAGATTTTGACCAAGAAGACCAAATAGTTTGATTTTGGCTAGGGTAATAAGCAAATTTGATATTTGGTTGGTATTGAAAATTGTTAACAAAAGCATTTTTTTCGGTTTTGATACCTGCGGTTATATTAAATTTATCGTTAAAAATAAATTTATTTTGCACAAAACCAGAAAAAATTTTATTATTACGATAATTCGGCAAATATTTGAAATGAGAAATATTGTTATGACTAATATCGTCTATTATTTGCCTGTAGCCAAATCCCCAAGTAAATTGATTGCTCTGATTAAAATCATAAAAATGTTGTAAATCAAGATTTATGATTCTCTCTCTTCTTCTTTGCACAAGATAATTACTATTATTGTAATCTAGGTAAGTATTTGCTATAACATAAGATTTATCGTTAATATTGCTAACTATGTTTGCCGAGATATATCCAGTTGTATCTTGCTTATCTTTATTAACATTATTAATAGTAAAATAATTACCTGTATTATTTTTGCTAAAATCACCAGATATAGATAACTTATTTAGTTGATTTAAAAATGAATTATGATCATAACGAAAACCTAATTTATTTTGTTTGATAAAATCCTGATTATCGAAGGTATCTTTTGCCCTATCTAAACTTTGCCTGTTAGAGTTTTTAAAGTAAAAACGATAACTTTGATCTTTTTTAAGTTTATCGCCATATCTTATCTCGGTAATTGATTTATGATAATTGCCAACATTTTGCGATAGATATAAACCTTTAGTATCTTGAGTGTTTTTTGTAATAATATTAATAACTCCGTTTACTGCATTTGAACCCCATAAGGCACCACCAGAGCCTCTAATTACTTCTATTTTTTCAATATCTTCTAATACATAATCGTGCAAATCCCAAAAAACACCAGAAAATAAAGTTGAATAAATAATTCTACCATCAATCATTACTAATAATTTATTAGAAAATTGACGATTAAAGCCTCGCACAGTAATAGCATAGCTGTGACCATTAATTCTGGCTACTTGAACTCCAGGTATTAGGCGTAATGCTTCTGGAATAGATGTTGCACCAGATCTTCTGATTTCTTCGGATGATAGCTGATATATTGCAGAAGGAGAATCAAAAGCATTTTCTTGCTTTTTATTAAGTGAAAAAAAATTTGCATCAATATCTATTTTTTCTAAACTGTCATTTGCATATACTACAAAAGAAAGAAAAAATAAAAATAAAGTTACGGATATTTTAAAAAAATTTAACATAACTAATATAATTTTGACATAAAAAATCTCTTTTTCTCGAAGGATATTTATTGCTATTAAACCAAAGATATTTTTTGGAAATATGACTTTCTATTTTTAGGGAATAAAAAATTTTTTGATAAAATTTAGATCGAATAATTTCAGTAACCCAAAAACAATAATTGAGTTTATTTTGCAACTCTTTAATAAATTTAGCAATCATATTTTGAAGAATTATTGCACTATATACACGATAATTATTATCGATAACCAAATTAGATAATTCTGATATTTGTAAGTTTTTTCTAGTGTCTATGGTGGTAAGAAATTTATGATATAAAAAATCGGTATTAGAAATTTCTTGCGATAAAATACTAGAACTTTTACCTTCTATTATTTGAGAATACAAAAATTTACAACCAGCAATAACCTTTTGATTATTATTTACAACTAACAAAAAATCCGCTCCTTCATCAAAAAAATTTAACTCATTGATTTTTAATTCGTTTTGCATAATATTATTTCTCAGCATTAAAAACTGCTTAATCAGATTATCGTTTTTGCTAAAAGTAATTTGCAAACCTAAATCTGATAAATCATTGTATAGCTCTAAATTTTGATGCAGATTGTAATTTTGTAAATGTATTTTCATAATTTTTTTCTCATACAAAAACATTATTTTAATGACAAATAAATATTTACCAAGTAATTTTTTATCAAATTTAACAAAATATTTTCGATCAAGATGAGTTTAATTAATAAAATCATAAACAACAGAAATTTAAAGCAATCTTATAAAATATTTTCTTCGCAAATCATTTTTTTACTTACCACCTGGACAATCCTTACAATCATTACTACTCATTCTTTTTATCGCTTTAATCTTAATAAAGAAATAAAATTTACTTCTCAGAGTATCGAAAGAACAACTACTGCGATTTTTCATGGCATTGAAAATGAATTAAATATTTTAGGAGACCAGTTAGTAAAACTTAATTTAACCAGCAAAAACTTATCAATTATTAACAAAATTATTAAAAAATCAGAGAATCTTCAGTATTTTTCTTTGTACAATTCTTATAACACTGTAAATTTTATTGATCTAAATTTCAACGATGAAAACAATGTTTTAATAGATTCTTTTGGTATTTTAAAAAATCCTAAACCTATTAATAAAAATTTTCCCTTAAAAGATTTATCGCTAGGTGGTTGGTCTTTAAAATTTGGCGATCTTTTTATAGCTGAAGACACAATTGGCAAATTTAGTTTATTACCAATTGCTTTAAGAATAGAAAAACCTAATCTTGATTTAGTAGGAATTTTTACAGCCAAAATACCATTAGAAAATATACAACAACAAATAGATTTTGCTATCAAGGATAGTAAAATATGCTATTTAGTACTTGATAATAATTTAGATATTGTAGCAAAATCAAATGATATAAAAGACTTAATTAATTATAAAACATTGTTATCTAATAATATTTTATTAAAATCAACAATAAAAAACAGAGGCATAATTTATAATGCAAATGTCTATAATCTAAAAATTGATAATTGTTATTTTAAATTATTACAAAAATCAAAAGAATATAAATTTATAGTTTTAAGTGGTTATAACGAAAAAACTTCTTTTATAGAATTATCTGTAAATATCTTAAAAAATAGCTTTCAATCTTTAATTGCTTCTTTGCTTTGTATATTATTAATTTATCTTTTTTATCGAGATAAAATAATTCCGTTCTTTGAAGAATTAGTTGTTTCTAAAGAGCTTGCCGATTCTGCAAGTTCAGCAAAAAGTAAGTTTTTGTCAAACATGACCCACGAAATCAGAACCCCAATTAATGGCATTATAGGTATCACAAATATTTTAAAAGAATCAGCAAATTTAAAAAAAGAAGATTTTAACAACATCGAAACCATCAATAATTCTGCCCAATCTTTAATGCTTATCGTTAATGAAATTCTTGATTTTTCTAAAATCGGAGCAGAAAAAATTGTTATTAATGATAAACCGCTTCTCTTAAGAAGCTTAATTGATGAAATCGGAAATATTATGGTTGGCAATATTGAAGACAAAAAAATTGAAATAATTACACATGTTAATAACGATATTCCTAATTATATTTTGTCAGATATTTATAGATTAAGACAAATCCTCATTAATTTAGTTAACAATGCTATCAAATTTACTAAATGGGGCTATGTTGTTTTAGAAATATCTAGTTATCAACAAAAAGAAGTTACTTATTTAAAATTCAGTGTACGAGATACTGGCATAGGAATTCCTTCAGATAAAGTAAACAATTTATTTCAACCATTTACTCAGCTTGATATGTCGAGCTCTAAAAAATATACTGGCACAGGATTGGGTTTATCTATCTGTAAAGAACTAATAGAATTAATGAATGGCGAAATATCAGTAACAAAAAATCAAGATTGCGGATCGGAATTTTTCTTTAATATACAACTAGTTAAAGATGATAAATTAGAAAGTAGTTTTGAGCAAATTTCTATTGAAAAAATTATAGATAAAAAAATTCTTATTATTGATATAAGCGATATTTCTTTTAAATATTTACAAAAAAAACTACAAGATCTACCAGTTGTATTTGAAAGGCTAGACAATATTAAAATCAAAAATAATCAACAATTATTTTTAGACATCAACGACTATAATCCAGATTTAATAATTATAAATTATGATAGAGATAATTTTTATCGAATTAAAAATTTTATTAGCTCTGTTAAAAATAATAACGAATTTCATAAAATATCGTTTGTTTTATTAATCTATCAAGAAGATTACATCAAAGAAAAAGAATTATTGCAAAATACTTTTACTAAAATTATCTTTAAACCACTAAAAAATGAAGAGCTTATTTTATCAATTATATTGAGTTTTGATCCGAATTATTTAAAAAAAGATTCTGATCATTCTTTAAAAAACAGTAGCGAAAAAGTTCAAAAAGAAGTTCTGGTTTGCGAAGATAATGAAGTTAATTTAAAAATAATGCTTTCAATTTTAAAAAAATTTAATATCGATGCCGATTTTGCTAAAAATGGCAAAGAAGCTATAAATAAATTCACCTTAAAACAATATACTCTGATTTTTATGGATTGCATGATGCCAGTTTTAGATGGTTATGAGGCAACTAAAAAAATTCGAGAAATTGAAAAAATTAAAAATGAAAATAAAAATTATCAACCAGCTTTTATTGTTGCCACAACCGCTAATTATGGTATAGAAGAAAAAAATAAATGTTTGCAAGTTGGCATGAATGAAATGCTTCCTAAACCTTTTGGTTTAGAAGAAATACAAAAAATAATAGAAAATATTTAAAAAAACTGTTGCATTGCTAATTCTATTTAACTTTATTTGCCATTTTTGATATAAATTTTGCAAGATAAAAGTCTTTAAAAAAAGTATTGACGATAAAATTTTTTTGCAATAAAATTTGATTCATTTTTTTAAATTCAATTATTTTTTATGACCATAGAAATTAAAACACCAGTTTTAGGCGAATCTGTTGCAGAGGCTTCAATTGCTAAAATACATAAAAAAGTTGGTTCTGCGGTTAAAACCGATGAAATTTTATTTGAACTTGAAACCGACAAAGTAACTCTTGAAGTTAATTCGCCAAACTCTGGCATAATTAGTGAAATTAAATTTAAAGAAGGTGACAATGTAAAAGTTGGCGATATTTTGGCTTTATTGCAAGAAGGTTTAGCAAGTCAAGCAATAGTAGAAGCTTCTGAATCTAAAACGAGTAATATAAATGTTGAAAATAATTCTATAAACAATTCTCATCTTTCGCCTGCTCCACAAAAACTTGTTGCCGAAAATAATTTAAATACACAAAACATTTCTGGCACTGGTAAAGATGGTCGCATCACCAAGGGCGATGTTTTGCAAGTTCTGCAAAATCAAATCAACAACACTCAAACTATAGCCCAAAACACAGCCCAAAACACAATCCAAATTTCTGAAAAACAAACAGAAAGAGTTAAAATGTCGAAGCTTCGTCAAAAAATTGCCGAAAGATTAAAAGAATCACAAAACACCGCAGCCATTCTTACCACTTTTAACGAAGTTGATATGTCGGCTATTATGGCTTTACGATCTGAATATAAAGAAGTTTTCGAAAAAAAACATAGTGTTAAATTAGGTTTTATGTCTTTTTTTGTTAAAGCTTGCATTGTTGCTTTAAAAGAGATTCCTGCTATCAATGCCGAGATTGATGGTACCGATATTATTTACAAAAACTTCTACGATATTGGTGTGGCAGTTGGCTCTCCACAAGGCTTGGTTGTGCCTGTTTTACGTGATGCCGATAAATTAAATTTAGCTCAAATTGAAAAAGGTATTGCTCTACTTGGTGCCAAAGCCAAAGATGGCAAACTCACTTTACCAGATCTTACTGGGGCAACTTTTACCATTTCAAACGGCGGTGTTTATGGTTCTCTGATGTCTACTCCAATCATCAATCCTCCACAATCTGGCATTTTAGGTATGCACAAAATTCAAGATAGGGCAATGGTTATAAATGGCGAAATAAAAATTCGCCCTATGATGTATCTTGCTCTTTCTTACGATCATCGCATTATCGATGGCAAAGAAGCAGTAACTTTTTTAGTTAGAATCAAAGAGCTACTTGAAGATCCTAGAAGAATCGTGCTAGATATTTAATATTTATGGTTATTTTTGCCCATCGTGGTTTAGTTGATGAAAAAAATAATATTCCTGAAAATAGTTTAGCCAGCTTAAAAAATGCTCTTGATGCAGGTTTTATGGCTATCGAATTTGATATTTGGCTTGTTAATCAGCAATTAATTATTAGCCACGATGAGCCAAAAAACAGCCAGCTTACACTTTTTAATTTTTTAGAGCATTCTTTATTATATAGCAAGCAACCATTACTTTATTGGCTCGATTTTAAAAATGTTAATTCTAGCAATGCCACCACAATAGCATTGCAAACTAAAAATATTTTAGAAACACTAAAAATACCACTTACTAATTGTTATTTTTCGCCCTTTATCACTAATTATGAGTTAGCAGAGCAAGTTTATTTAGTATGGCAAAGTATTTTAGGCAATTTTATGGCGGTTATTGAAGAAGAAAAACAATTTTTAAAATGTCAACAATTTATTACAAAACATACAATCAATAATCTATCAATTAATCACCATTTATTAAACAACCAATCTATTATGAATTCTTTAAAAAATCATTGTCAAAATATTAATTTATTTGCTTGGACTGTTAAAAATTTAGAAACCTACCTAAATTTACAACAAAAGCAAATAAAAAATTTTGCCAGCGATATTGTATTATAACTTCTGCATCTGTAGCTCAACTGGATAGAGTATTGCTTTCCGAAGGCAAGGGTTGTGGGTTCAATTCCCGCCAGATGCACCAAAACTCAAAACACCAAAATTATTTTTTATGCTTACACAACAAATAAATAACATTCAAAATCAATTCAATGAAGCTTTGCAAGCTAATCAAAACCTTGATTCTCTCGAACAAATACGTATTAATTTTTTAGGCAAAAAAGGGCTTATCACAAATATTTTTACTCAACTAAAAAATCTTACCGATGAACAAAAAAAAGAAGTTGGCTTAAAAATCAACGAAGTCAAAAATCATATTACCACTTCTCTTGAAAACCTTAAAAACCAGCTTTTGCAAGAGCAAATCAATCAAAAATTAACTGCTGAAAAACTCGATCTTACCGCTCCTGCTGTACCTAAAAATGTTGGAGTAATGCATCCAATTAGTAAAACTATTTTAGAAATCAAACAAATATTTGCTAATTTAGGCTTTATCTTTGCCGAAGGCCCAGAAATAGAAGACGATTTTCACAACTTCACCGCTCTAAATATGGCAGAAAACCACCCAGCAAGGCAAATGCAAGATACCTTTTACTTAAAAAACTCGCCTTTATTGCTTCGCACTCACACTTCTAACACCCAAATTCGCTACATGAAAAACCATCAACCTCCCTTTAAAATTTGCTCTTTAGGTAGAGTTTTTCGTAAAGATTCTGATCCTACTCACACTCCAATGTTTCATCAAGTAGAAGGTTTTGTGGTTGATGAAAATATCAATATGGGGCATTTAAAATGGGTTTTACAAACATTTTTAGCAAGTTTTTTTAACACCAATAATTTACAGCTACGTTTTCGCCCAAGTTTTTTTCCTTTTACCGAACCTTCTGCCGAAGTTGACATAAATTATTCTATGCAACAAGGGCGAATAAAAGCTGGCTCTGGCGATAAATTTATGGAAATTTTAGGTTGCGGCATGATTCACCCTAATGTTTTGCAAAACTGCGGGCATAATCCTAGTAATTTACAAGGTTTTGCTTTTGGCATTGGTATTGAAAGATTAGCAATGCTAAAATATGGTATCACCGATTTAAGATGGCTTTTTGATAGCGATTTACCATTTTTACAACATTATGGTTTTAAATTGCATCAAATTGGCTAATTTATGAGCAAAAAAACAGTATATTCTTGTCAGGCTTGTGGTGCAATTTCTTTTAAATGGGCAGGAAAATGCCCAGAATGCCACGAGTGGAACAGCTTGGTTGAAGAATTTGCCGAGGGCGGTAATTCGCATTTTAGCCATCAAAAAATTACTGCCAACAAAGAACAATATAATTCTCCTGCCCTACAATTGGTTAATCTACTTGGCGAAACTTATGATTTTCCAAGGCTACCTACCAACATTGCCGAACTCGATCGCACTTTGGGAGGGGGCTTGGTAAAAGGCTCGGTGGTGCTTATTGGCGGCGACCCTGGCATTGGTAAATCTACTTTACTACTACAAACCGCTAATAGTTTAGCCAAAAACAACAATTGTGTCATCTATATTTCTGGCGAAGAATCTATCGATCAAGTGCGGCTGCGAGCCAAAAGACTAGGGGTTGAAGCCACCAACATTCAGCTTGCTTCAAACACCAATGTTTCTGAAATAACTTTGGGCATCAAAAAACAAATCGAAACTCAAAAACAGCCAATTATAGTTATTATTGATTCTATCCAAACTATGTTTTTAGAAGGGCTTTCTTCGGCACCGGGCACCGTTTCGCAAGTTCGTGCAACCGCAGGCGAACTCACCATTTTTGCCAAACAAAATGCCGTCACCTTGCTGATTGTAAGCCATGTTACTAAAGATGGGCAAATTGCTGGGCCAAAAGTTTTAGAGCATATGGTTGATACCGTGCTTTATTTTGAGGGCGAAAAAGATTTGCACTTTCGCATTTTAAGAGCAGTAAAAAATCGTTTTGGGGCGGCCAACGAAATTGGGGTTTTTGCCATGAACGAAATTGGGCTATCCGAAGTTTCAAACCCCAGCGAGCTTTTTTTAAACTCTTACCAACATCAAACCAGTGGCACCAGTGTTTTTGCAGGCATCGAGGGCACTCGGCCAATTTTAGCCGAAATTCAGGCTTTAGTGGCGCCTTCTTTTTTGCCAACCCCCAGAAGAGCAGTGGTAGGCTGGGATCTCAACCGCCTTGCCATGATTATTGCTGTGCTAAACATTCGCTATGGGCTTAATTTGTTTGATAAAGAAGTTTATTTAAATGTGGTAGGCGGGCTAAAAATCATCGAAACCTCGGCCGATTTGGCGGTAGCTTGTGCCCTGATTTCGGCAAGCAAAGATATTGCCTTGCCTGCCTGCACTTTGGCAATTGGCGAAATTGGGCTCACTGGCGAAATACGCATGATTGGCAACCTTGAAACTCGGCTAAAAGAAGCCCAAAAACTCGGCTTTAAAAACTGCCTAATTCCGCAAGCCAATGCCAAAAACAAAAGCTTTCTTGCTCTTAAAAAAAACCTCCCCGAGCTTAATTTTATTGAAGTTTCACACATTAGAGATTTAGCCAAAATCATTACTATCAAAAAATAAAGTATGAAAAGAGGGTTTTTTGCTATAATTATTGGACATATTTTAGGTTTGTTTTATTTAGTATTTAACGATAAAATAGAAATAGAATTGGCAAATTTTGTAATTACTTTTTTTGCTTTTGGTGCAGCTATTTATGCTATTTATAATCAACATCAAGAAAGCAAACAAGCAGAAGAAAATTTTAAAACAGAATTTGCTTTGCAAAAAGAAGCAGCACTTAAGCAAGAAACTATCGGGGCTTGGCAGGTTTTGGCAAATAAAGCCTCTGGCAACTCTGGCAAAAAAGAAGCCATCGAATTTTTGGCAAGCCAAGGCATGCCTTTGCGCGGCATTGATATGTCTAGCCAAACTCACGGCGGAATAGTTGATTTAACTAGATTGTTTAAAGATTTTCAAGGAGATAGAAAAAAAATAAATTTAATGGGTGCAAAGTTTTCGAAAGCTCGTCTTTATGAGGCAAATTTTTCGGAAGCTAATCTTGGTAGGGCAGATCTTTCAGGAGCTAATCTTGGTGGGGCAAATTTTTCGGAAGCTCGTCTTTATGAGGCAAATTTTTCGGGAGCTAATCTTGATGGGGCAGATCTTTCAGGAGCTAATCTTGCTATGGCAAATTTTTCGGAAGCTCGTCTTTATGAGGCAAATTTTTCAGGAGCTAAGCTTTATGGGGTAAATTTTTTGGGAAATAAACCATTTGATGACAAAACTTTTATAGATTGTTATTGTCACTCTAGTGATACCCTTCCAATAGTGCCACCAGGCTATAAATTTGAATTTGAAGAAAGAACAGATGAAAATAATCAGCCGATTTACCCAGAAAACAACCCAAATTATCGCTATATCAAGCTTAAAATAAAATAAGCCCTCGGTGCCATCACCCTCCCCTTGAGGGAGGGTAAATTTGCGAAGCAAATTTGGGAGGGGTAAGAATTATTTTCAGCAAAATTAGGTTTTGAGCTTGTGTTTAGATCTTTCGCCCCCTCCCAAAATTTTCTTACAGAAAATTTTACCCTCCCATTAAAAAAAATTTTGGGGGAGGGTGATAAGATCGAGCTGTATATACTGATAGCTCATTTGAATTTGAAATCGATGAAAAAAAAGATGAAAATGGTGAACTGATTTACCCAGAAAACAACCCAGATTATCGCTATATCAAGCTTAAAATAAAATAAGCCCTCGGTGCCATCACCCTCCCCGAAAGCGAGGGTAAATTTGCGAAGCAAATTTGGGAGGGGGAAAATATCTAAAAACAACTGTAAAATTTGAGGTTTTTGTAAGATTTTACAAACCCCTCCCCGAAAGCATAGCTTCCGACCCCTCCCTCAAGGGGAGGGTGATTAGCACCGAGGTTTTTGCAAGATTTTA
>CAMAWV010000035.1 GCA_945862075.1 Rickettsia typhi
TACTCTACCAAGTAGAGCAAAATTATTACACAATCCTATTTCTTCTGCCCCAGGTTTTTATCTAGAAAATGTTTTTGTAATGGCTGGTATTCCAAAAATATTTCAAGCAATGGTTGATTGCTTGATACCAATCTTAAAAGTTGGTAGCAAAATTCATAATTACGAACTCACCATCTCACTTACCGAATCTGTTATCGCTACAGATTTTGCTGATTTGCAAAAACAATTTCCAGAAATCATTATGGGTAGCTATCCTTTTGAAGGAGGAACTTCTCTGGTTTTTCGAGCAACCGATCTTAATATGTTAAAAAAAACATTAATCTTAATGAAAGAAAAAATCTTGTCTATAAACTCTCAAGCTATTATTAAAATAGATGAATAATATACTAAAATCACAACCTTCTGTTGTTTTTACAACAAAATCAATCACCAATAACAATAATATTTCGTTAAACCTGCAAGAAACTCTAGAATATCAAAAATTCATCAAAGAATCAGTAACTAATGGTAGTTATTTTCGCGATTCTATTGATTGGTATTTGTTTCGCTATGTTAAGCCGGTAAGTGATCGTAGCATGTTATTTTGCATTATTTTGATTATTGGTTTTATTTTTTATCTAATTAAATCAATGCTTGATGTGGTTTATCCGACTGGGCATAATCGTTTAAAACTTCCAATAATAATTAGCCAACCTATTTTTATAGATTTTATCGATCAAAATAAATATAAACCGAATTTACTAACTTTAAAAAAAATTAATACCAATAAAAATCTAACCACTGATCAAATTATTATTAATCATTTTTTAAATTTTTTTGTTAAAAATTTTGAAGAATTCGATTATAGCTCGGCTAATTTAACACTGGTTAACGAAAAAACCGATTTAGTCCGAAATATGTCTAGTTATCAGGTTTACACACAATTTCAAAAAATAATGGAAAGATCAACACCAAACAGTCCAATGCTTTTTTTTGGCAAAAATTATTCGCGAACCATCAATATTAATAACATCGAATTTTTATATCCCCAAAAAAAATTTGGTTTAAAAGAAAATATCGATTATTTATTAAAAAAAATCATTATTCAAGTAAAGCCAGAAGTGCCAGATTCGGCTATCATTAGCTTTTCTGATACCATAAAAACAATTGACGAATTTAAACGCATTAAAACTATTAGCAATAATTATCGATATTGGGTTAAATTTAAATATAACTCAATTAGCAAATACGACAAAAACTTTAATTTCACTATTTTGAAATATATTCAACAAAAATAATTTATGTTTTTCTATCATAATTTAATTTCTAAGCCAATATTTTTATTGTGTTTTTTTTGCTCTCTACTATTTGTGAATAAAGTTTATGGCACTCAATTACCGCGTTATTTAGGCTCAGAAAAAAAATTTCGTAGTTATATTTATAATCCAAACGAAACTTATCGTTATTTTGGACATTATAACTATCAAGGAATTATTGAATTTGACAAAGGCGAAACTGCCACCACCATTTCTATGGGAGATCCAACTCTATGGCTAATCGAAACCTCTGGTAATCGTTTATTTTTAAAACCAGTCGGCGAAAAAAATTCCGAAACCAACATGACGGTAATCACCGCTAAAAGAATTTATCATCTTGAACTTATGGCAAAAGAAGCCAAAAGTATTAACGACAAAGATTTAATTTTCATTGTGAAATTTTCTTATCCAGAAGATGAAAATAAAAATATTGTAGAATTTCCAAAAGTACAAGCAATAGAAGAGCCAGATCTTCGAGATATGTCAAAGTTTAATTTTAACTATCAATATACTGGCGAAAGATCAATTGCTCCTTCAAAAATATTTGATGATGGCGATTTTACTTATATGCAATTTGCCGACAAAAGAACCGAACTTCCCGCTATTTATGCCGTTGATTCAAAAGGTTACGAATCGCCAATTAATTATCGCATAAACCGTGATTATTACATTATCGAAAAAATTGTGCCACAACTTACTTTACGTAGTGGCACCGACATTGTTTGTGTTTATAATCTAAACACTTATACCACAGGTAAAGAAAAAATTTCAACTTTAAAAGCCAATCAAAAATTTAATCCTTTTAATCCTAAAACCGTACAACCAAACGATCCTACTTTGCAAATACAAAGAGATAATCAAAACACTTTAAACAATAATGCTAATATTGGAACTTCTTACAATCAAAACAATATGCCACTGGATCCCACTGGTTTTAACAGCTTGCCAAATAATAACAAAATAAAATATTAAAATGATTGTTTATAATTTTTTAGGAAAAAATTGTTTGTTAGAAAAAAACTTACAAAATCAACAACCTTTTATTGATAAGTTGCAAGAACTCAATATTAATTACCATAAAATTTGCTTTCTTAACCAAATACATAGCAATGAAGTTGTGGTAATTGATAGCCAAAAATCTTGGCAAGATTTATACCAAAACTCATTACCAAGAGCAGATGCTTTAGTTTCAAATCAAAAAAATATTATTTTAGCAATAGTTACCGCTGATTGTGTGCCAGTTTTATTATTTGACGAAGAAAATCAAATTATTTCAGTAACTCATGCTGGATATAAAGGAGCAAAAAATAATATTTTAGCAAAAGTATTAAAAAAAATGCAAAATTTAGGTGCAGATATCGCTAATATTTCTGCTATAATTGGTCCTTGCATTAGAAAAGAATCTTATCAAGTATCGGCAGATTTTTATACAGATGATTTTTGGCAACAAAATACTAAAGAAATGTTTTTTACAGTTGATCCTTTTAATCCTCATAAATTTCTTTTCGATTTGCCTGGTTATGTTACACAGCAATTAGTTAATCTAGATATTAAAAAAATAACCGATACTAAAATCAATACCTATAGCAATCCTCATTTATATTGTAGCTATCGTAGATGCACCCATTTACAAATAACAGATTGTGGCAGAAATATTAGCTTTATCAATTTTGTTTAAAAAATCTTACATCATAAAATTATGAACTTTTTAAATTTATTTAAAAAAACCTTGTTAATAAAAAAAAATCAAATAAAATTCTATGTTGATTTTATCTTATAAAAAAATATTTTATGCAAATCTTACTCTTTATTCAAATAATTGTTGCCTTTTTATTAATTATTTTGGTTTTATTACAAAAATCAGATGGCGATTCTTTAAGTGGCATAGGTGGCGGTTCTGGCGGTTTGAATTCAGCAATCTCTAGAAAGTCTGGCATTTCTTTTTTGAATAAAATAACTTTTACTTTAGTAGGAATTTTTTTAGTTAACTCTTTAGTTTTGGCAAAAATTAGCAAATCTCAACAAAATAAAATTTCACAAGATTTACAAAAAGCAATCGAACAACAACAAAATAACCCACAAAATAACAATCAAATCCCTGCGGTTCAATAATATTTATGAAAACAGCTTTATATCAAACACATCTTAATCAATCGGCAAAAATAGTTTCTTTTGCTGGCTATGAAATGCCTATACAATATCCATTAGGTATGTTAAAAGAGCATGAATGGGTTCGCTCTGGTAATGTAGGAATTTTTGATGTTTCTCATATGGGTCAATTTATTCTCAAAGGCAATTCTGCACAAGAATTTTTAAATTATATCACACCTACCGATTTTAGCTTAAGCAAGCAAATGCAGGCAAAATATACTGTTCTTACAAATAAAAAAGGTGGCATAATCGATGATTTAATTATTACTAAAATTAATGAAAACGAATTTTTTATTGTTTTAAATGCTGGATGCAAAGAAAAAGATAAAACCTGGATAAGCAATAATCTTTATCATAATTTAACTTTTTCCGCACTTTCTGATCGCTCTTTAATTGCAGTACAAGGTCAAAAAGCTGTCGAAGTTTTATCTAAAATGGTTTTAGGAGTAAATTTAACTGATTTACCTTATATGTACATGTCTTTTGCCATGCTAAAAAATGGCAATCAAATTATCATCAGTCGCACTGGTTACACTGGCGAAGACGGATTTGAAATAAGTATTAATAATGCAGATGTTATAAATTTTTGGCAAGAATTATCAACTAATCAACTTGTTATGCCTATTGGTTTAGGAGCAAGAGACTCTCTACGACTCGAAATGGGGTACCCTCTTTATGGTCATGATCTTAATGAAAATACATCACCTATCGAAGCAGGTTTATCTTGGGTAATAAGCAAAACTAATACCTCTTTTTTTGGATCCGAAATAATCCTACAACAAAAAACTCAAGGGGTAAATAAAAAAAGAATGGGGGTAAAACTTCTTGACAGAGGTATTGCTCGAGAAGGAACTATCATTAAAAAAGATGGCACATTAATCGGTGAACTTACCAGTGGTGGTTTTTCTCCTACCATCAAAACTTCAATAGGTCAGGGTTATTTTTCTGCAAATTGCAATATTGGCGATAATGTAACCGCAATTGTTCGAGAAAAAGAGATACCAGCAATTATAACCTCAACAACTTTTGTTCAGGCAAAAACCAAAGCTATTAAAAACAATAATTAACTTAATACTATGAAATTTACTAAAGATCATGAATGGATTAAACTAGAAGGAAATATTGCCACTGTTGGCATTACTCAATATGCAGCAGATGCCTTAGGCGAATTGGTATATGTTGAATTACCAAAAATTGGCAATTCCTATAATAAAGGTTCTTCTTTTGCTGTGGTAGAATCTTCTAAATCGGCAAGCGATGTTTATTTGCCTATACAAGGTAAAATTATTGAAATTAATAATAGCCTTATTAATAATCCAGAATTAATTAATAATTCTCCTTATCAAGAAGGTTGGATTGCTAAAGTTGAAATTGTTGATAGCAATGATTTAGCAAATACCCTTGATGAATCTGAATATAATTTATATTTACAACAAAAATAATATGTTTTTCTTTACAAAAAAACAACAAAAAACTATTAACGAATATAACCGAGAAAATATTAGCATTAAAGATAAAATATCTACTTCTATGCAAAAAATTTCGCAAGAAGTTTCTGTATCAATTAAAAATACTCTCGATGATTTATCTTTAATGCATCAAAAATCAAAAAATTTACTACAAACTAACTTTGAATTAGGTTTGCATCATCTAAATAACGGCAACATAAAAGAAGCTCATTTTCGTTTTTTTATTATTTCAAAATTTTGGCCAAAATTTGAAAATGGTTTATATTATTATGCTTATATTTTAACTTTAAAACAAAAATATTTAAAAGCTCACAATATTATTGAAAAAATTTTTCTTCTCAATAATAATCCAAATATCGAAGTTTTAAACTTAAAAAACAAAATATCTCAATATCTCAATAAGCAATAATGAATAACAAACTTAGCTTTTTTACATATTTGCAAAGCTCTACTGTATTATTTATGCTAAAAAATATTTTTATTTTTTTAGTTTTACTGCAACATTCTTTTGCTTCAAATCTTAAGGAAGAAGAAGATTTATCCAGCTTATCTTTTGAATCCGAAAAGCCAAATATTTACGATCCTTACGAAAAATATAATCGTAAAATTTATATTTTTAATGAAAAAATCGATATATATTTTTTTGAAAAAATCGCTCAAGCTTATCGTTTCTCTATACCAAAACCAGCTCGAAATTCTGTAAATAATTTTTTTAACAACTTATATTCCCCCATCTCCGCTATTAATTCATTAGCTCAAGGCAAAATAGATAATTCTTTAGCAACTTTTTCTAGTTTTTTTATTAATTCAACTTTGGGTTGCTTAGGATTATTTAATATTGCTGAAAAAAAAAATATCAACTATCAAAAAGAAGATCTCGGGCAAACCTTGGCTTATTACGGCCTAAAATCTTCTCCTTATTTGGTTTTACCATTTTTAGGATCAAGCACAGGCATTGATTTTATAGGCTCAACCACAGAAAAAATTGTCAACCCACTAGATTTCGATATTTTTGATACCGTTTCATTATCTACCTCTACTCGAATTGTTGCGAACTCAACAAATTTAATAAGTAATCGCGAAGAATTGCTTGACATTATAAAAGAAATTAGAAAAAATTCTTTTGATTCTTATGCCGTCATTCGCACCGCTTATTTACAAAAAAGAAAAAATCAAATTAATAATTAAATATGAAACTGTTTTTTAAAATATTTTTAATAACCACAATGCTTTTTATTAATAAAGCGATCGCTCAAGATATTGCCGATCAAAATATTGCAGTACAAAATTTTGTGCAAGATTTTGGTGATAAAATTATTTCTATTGCCAATGATAAAAAAAGCAAAGACAATCAAAAAAAACAACAAATTATTAACTTAATCGATCAAAACATCGATGCTAATTGGATTGCTAAATTTGTTTTAGGATCTCACTATAAAACTACCACCGAGACACAAAAAGAACAATTTTTTTCTTTATATCGCAAATTCATGATAAACACCTATGCTCCAAAATTCAATAGTTATAATGGTAAAAAATTTACAGTAAACAATATTAGCAAGCAAAGTAGTTTTTTCTTGGTTAAAACCCAATTCTATCCTAAAGATAATCCTAATCCTATCAAACTCGATTTTCGAGTAAAAGAACAAAATAAAAAATTAGCAATTATCGACTTTATTGCTGAAGGAATTAGTCTACTTGAAACTCAACGATCTGAATTTGATTCTGCCATCAAAAATGCTGGCATAGAGCAGTTTTTATTCGATTTAAATTCTAAAATTAATACCAATTAACCTACGACATGAAAATAGGCGTTTCGGCAATTACTGGAAAAATGGGCTTAACCATTGCTAAAATGGTGCATCAACATAATATAGCCGAGCTTTTTTCTGGCCTGGTAAGAAAAGGCAATAACTTTAACCATCAAGATTTAGGAATGTTTCTTGGCTATGAAAAATCTGGCCACAACATTACCGATAATATTCATGATTTCATACAAAACTGCGAGGCGATTATCGATTTTTCCACTCCTGAACTTAGTTTGGAATTAGCAAAAACATGTTCACAATATCATAAAATTTTTATTTGCGGCACTACTGGTTTTAGCGAATCAGAAAAATCTCAACTAGTTAATTACTCTCAATCCACACCAATTATTTGGTCGGCAAATATGTCGTTAGGGGTCAATTTATTGTTAAATTTAGTTGAGCTTACCTCTAAAATTTTAAGAGAAGATTTTGATGCCGAAATTTTGGAAATGCATCATAATAAAAAAGTTGATTCCCCTTCTGGCACAGCTTTAGCATTAGGTAAAGCAATTGCTTATGGGCGAGATACAATTCTAGAAGAAGTTGCTAGCATGGTTCGTTTTGACATAAATAAACCAAGAAAAAAAGGAGAAATAGGTTTTGCTACCTTACGTGGAGGCGATGTAGTTGGCGATCATACCGTAATTTTTGCTGGCGAAGGCGAAAGAATTGAACTTTCTCACAAAGCTTCCAAAAGAGATATTTTTGCTTCTGGTGCGATTAGAGCTGCAATTTGGGCAAGTAATAAAAAATCTGGCTTCTTTTCAATGAGAGATGTATTAAGCTTAAGCAAATAAATATATGTCTGTCAAAAAAATTCTAATTATTGCTGGCTCAGATTCTAGCGGTGGCGCTGGTATTCAAGCCGATATTAAAACCGCAACTGCATTACAAACATATTGCTCTACCGCTATTACCTGTCTTACCAATCAAAACACTCAAAAAGTTTATAACATTAATTATACACCTGTAGCTTTTTTATATGAACAAATAAAAGTATTACTCGATGATATTAATTTTGATGCCATAAAAATTGGCATGCTTGGCAATCAAGAAATTATCGATTGCGTTTATAAAGCTTTGTTAAAAAAATTCAAGAAAGTCCCTATAATACTTGATCCTGTAATGGTTGCTACCTCTGGTGATTCATTATTTGATACATCGGCAGTAAACGATTTAAAATTAAAGCTAGTAAATAAATGTTTCATGGTGACTCCAAATATCGATGAAGCTCAAGTTTTAAGTGGCATTAGCATAAAAAATATCAGTGATATGCGAGAAGCAGCCTCTGAAATTAAAATAAATTTAGGTTGCAAAACAGTGCTTATTAAAGGTGGTCATTTACATTTTACCGATGGTAAAATTCATAATATTTTCTTAGATAACGAACATAAATTTCATATTATTTCTAATAAACGAGTAAATGCCAAAAAAATTCATGGCACAGGATGCACTTTAGCCACTGCAATTACTTGTTATTTAGCCAAAAAACCTAATAAAGAACTTTGGGCTGTTAAAAAAGCCAATAATTATGTTTACGAAGCGGTAGATAACTTTTTAAATGTTGGCAAAGGTAGTTTAGTTTTGCAACACTGGACATAATACTCGCCTCCAATCTTAAATTCACCCACAACAATATAAATTCTAAATTTCAAGCATTTTTTTCCTACCAGCATCTATTTCTGTAAAAACATCTTCCCAAGTTCCAGTAGTTGAAGCTTTACTATATTCAGTAACTCTATTTTCAAAAAAATTTGTATGCTCTACACCATTTAAAATTTCATCAAGCCAAGGTAGTGGATTGTTGTCTATCATGTAAATATCTTTCAATCCTAACTGATTCAACCTACGATCGGCAATGTAACGAATGTATCTTTTTACCTCTCGAGCAGTAAGACCCTCAACATTACCCATCTCAAAAGCTAAATCAATAAAAGCATCTTCAAAATGCACAATAGTAGCACAAGCTTCATAGAGATGACCTTTAAGTTCTTCGTCCCAAACTTCTGGATTTTCTTGAATAAAAGTACGAAAAAGCTTAATAATAGAATTGGTATGCAACGATTCGTCTCTTACCGACCAAGCCACTATCTGACCCATTCCTTTCATTTTACCAAATCGTTGAAAATTTAATAAAATAGCAAAAGAAGCAAATAACTGCAAACCTTCGGTAAAGCCACCAAAAACCGCCAAAGTAATGGCGATATTTTTTTTGCTATCAGTATTAAACTTATGCATGTAATCGTATTTATCTTTCATTTCTTTATATTTCATAAAAGCTTGATATTCGGTTTCTGGCATACCGATAGTATCAAGCAAATGAGAATAGGCAACAATATGAACCGTTTCCATATTAGAAAAAGATGCCAACATCATTTGCACCTCTGTAGGCTTAAAAACTTTACTATAATGCTTCATATAACAATTATTTACTTCAATATCGGCTTGAGTAAAAAAGCGAAAAATTTGAGTAAGCAAGTTTTTTTCACCAACCGTTAGATTATGCTTCCAATCTCGCACATCATCTGCTAAAGGAACCTCTTCTGGCAACCAATGAATTTGTTGCTGTTTTAACCAAGCATCATAAGCCCAAGGATAATTAAATGGTTTATAAATTGGTTTTGAATCTAGTAGAGACATAAAATTATTACAATATGTTGAGAAAATTTAAAAAAATAACACACTATATGGTAAAATAGTTTTTTTAAAAGTAAATGATTTTTGATCTTTTTTATTTATTTTTTTATCAAGGTAATCGTTGAGTAAATAATATTTAGTAATTTAAACAGGGAGAATAATAATAACTTTTAACCCCCCTAATCTCGCTGATTCATCGAGTAATATTTCTCCCCCGTGTGAATTAATGGCATCTTTAGTAATTGCCAAACCTAATCCAGAGCCAATTTTAACCGCATAATTATCAAGATTTCGTGCCTGATTAAGCCGAATAAATGGTTTAAACACATTTTCTCTTTCATTTTTTGGAATACCAGGGCCATTATCTTCGATAGTAATAATAATATTTTTACATTCATAAAGAGCATTAAAATAAACTTCTGTTGCATAATGAAAGGCATTATCTATGAGATTTTTTAAAGCTCTACTTAAAGCAAACGGTTTAATTAGGGCAGTAAAATTTTTAGGAATTTGGCAATTAAAACCAATATTTTTTTGCATTTTTTGATAATACAATAAACAATTAACATGTAAGAAGCTATTAATATTAATGTTAATACTTTTCTCTTTATCGTTTCCTTTGGCAAAATCTAAATATTCAGTGATAAGATTTTCCATATCTAAAATATCGATATTTAAATTTTTAGTTTCTTCACTTTCAGGCATTAAAGCTAGTTGTAATTTCATTCGAGTGAGTGGGGTTCGCAAATCGTGCGAAACCGAAGAAAGCATAAAAGTTCTCTGATTTATTTGCCTAGTAATTCGTTCTTTCATTTTGATAAAAGAAATAGTTAAAGAGCGAATTTCTTGTGAACCAAGAATTTTTGGGTTAGCAACAACAATTCCTCGACCAAATTTTTCGGCCAACAAACTTAAATTGCCAATCAGTTTTATTTGGTTGCGAAAAAAAATCAACGAAATAAAAGAAGTTAAAAAAACTGTAAAAAATAACCAAAAAGTAAAAACATAACTACTAGAACTCGTAATTTTTTTAATTGGCACTTCAAATGTAAGCAAACCTTGTTTTACTTGAATACTTACATTGATAGTTTCTTTTCTCTCTTGATCGGTAAAAATTTGATAAGGAGTAAGCTGATGATTTTCTAGTTCTATTTTAAAACGATTGTAAGGATCAAGTACTGGCTGAAAATATTGATAAATTTTATTTTTAGACTGCTGATTGCTATCGGCAATTTTAATGGTTTTAAGTTTTTTGCGGTATTTAAAACTATATTTCAAACCCGTACTTTCAGTTAAATCTTTTAATAAATTTTCATAGTCTGGTTTTTTCACAGAATTTTTAACAAAAACCATTTCAGTAACCACACTTCTTGCCATATGTTTACTGATAACATCGAGGTGACTATAATAAAAAACATAAATCGAAACAAGCTGCACCACCAAAGCAGAAAGTAAAATAATAAGCAAAGATCTACCATATAAAGAATATGGAATAAATTTTTTTAGTTCTAATTTTTGCATTGTTAAAGTAATGTGTTATAGGTATCATCAATAAAATAACCACCCTCGCCTAGCGATAGATGATAAAGAAAACCAATAAATTGATTATTCTAATTTTGGTGGAAAAAATAACTTTTTTCGTAAATTAATTTAGTGGTATTAATAATATTACTCCTCAACACCACTAAATTTGCATGAAAGAATATTAATTAATTTTACATTTAAATGACTATATTTCAAGTAAAATAACCAATATTTATATTCTTTTATATATTACAAAACCAATGATATTGCAACACTGCATCTCTGGGGGGTGCAAAAATTCAACAATCAACTAGAACTAAAAAAAGTTGTTGCAAATAAAAATTAAAGCATTTAAAATATGTATCCTGTAATTTTGTTGCTAAATTTTTTTTGGCCCCATCGTCTAACGGTTAGGACGTCACCCTTTCACGGTGAAAATACGGGTTCGAATCCCGTTGGGGTCACCATCTCCTGTTGTTTTTAAATCACTTTTTTTATTGTTGCTAGCCTAATTTTTTTGTTGTTTTCTAAATAAAAAAACTCCAATTTTTTTAAGATAATGTATAAATCTTGGTAGCTTGCTATATTTTTTAACAAATAGTCAATAATATTTTTTGGTAAAATTATTTGTTTTTCTGCTAAATTATTTAATAAAATATCTTGTAATGCACTTTTACTTGGTAATAAAATAAATTGCTTATCAATATTTTTTAATCTTGAAACCAAATCTGATAGTGTAAAATTTATTTCTTGGGTATCAAGCAAAATTAAAAAAGCTTTTTTTTCATTAACAATATTTAATAAATGAAATAAATTTTTTTCAGGTAAATTATGAAAATTTTCCAAAACATAATATTGATTTGGTAATAAATACCAAGAATTTTCTAATAAATTATCATCAATAAAAATAATTGTTTTATTATTTAATGTTGCACAGTAATTTAACAAACATTTTTTACCGCTTTTTTTTGAGCCAAACAAAATAAAAAAAGAATTTTTATTTTCATTAGAAAAAAAATGCATTAAATATCGATAAGCCGAATTATTTTCTGGTAAAACTACAAAACTTTTATGTGTACTAAAAGAATAAAAATCAAAAGAAAGTTGGTTCATAAAATTTTATAAATTTTTACTATACATTATCAATTCATTATTGTAAAATTAGAATTATTTTTTCCAAGTTATTTTATTTTTTTATGTCTCTTGATTTTACACTTACATTAGGTAATTTTCCTTCTTCAGAAAAAATCTATATTACCAACGATGCTAATAATATTTTTGTGCCAATGAGGCAAATTAATTTATCCGAACAATCTAGCAATAAAAATTTTGTGGTTTATGATACTTCTGGTATTTATACTGATAATAAAAAATTAAATGAAATAAATTTAAAACATGGTTTGCCAAAAATTCGAAAAGATTGGGTTTTAGCAAGACAAGATGTAGAATATTATCAAGGTCGAAACATTAAACCAGAAGATAATGGTTCAAAAAATATAAATCAAATTTCACAATTTAATCTACAAAACTATCAACCATTAAAAGCTAAAACAGGCAAACAACCAACTCAACTCGCTTATGCTAGGGCTGGTATTATTACCAAAGAAATGCAATATATTGCTATTCGAGAAAATATGGCAAAAACCAATCTTAAAAATCCTATTACTGCCGAATTTGTTAGGCAAGAAGTAGCTAGCGGTAGAGCCGTCATTCCCGCAAACATTAATCACCCAGAATCTGAACCCATGATTATCGGTCGAAATTTTTTGGTAAAAATCAACGCAAATATTGGTAATTCTGCTATTTTTTCTGGAGTTGAGCAAGAAGTTGAAAAAATGATTTGGGCAACTCGTTGGGGGTCTGATACTCTAATGGATCTTTCCACAGGAAACAACATTCATACCATTAGAGAATGGATCATTCGCAACTGCCCTGTTCCAGTAGGCACAGTGCCACTTTATCAAGCCTTAGAAAAAGTTAATGGCATTGCCGAAGATCTCACTTGGGAAATTTATAAAGATACCTTAATTGAGCAATGCGAACAAGGGGTCGATTACTTTACTATTCATGCTGGAGTTTTATTATCTTATATTCAGCTTACCGCCAACCGAGTTACTGGTATTGTTTCAAGAGGTGGTGCGATTATGGCAAAATGGTGCTTGGCTCATCACAAAGAAAATTTTCTATACACACACTTTGAAGATATCTGCCAAATTATGCAACAATACGATGTAACTTTTTCATTAGGCGATGGTCTTCGCCCTGGCTCTATTGCTGATGCCAACGACGAAGCTCAATTTTCTGAGCTTACCACACTAGGCGAACTCACTAAAATCGCTTGGCAATATAACTGCCAAGTAATGATAGAAGGGCCAGGCCATGTGCCAATGCATCTCATCAAAGAAAATGTAGATAAACAGCTAAAATTATGCCATGAAGCCCCCTTTTATACCTTGGGCCCCCTTACCACAGATATCGCTCCTGGTTACGATCACATAACTTCAGCAATTGGAGCTGCCATGATTGGTTGGTTCGGAACCGCTATGCTCTGTTATGTTACCCCAAAAGAGCATTTAGGTTTACCAAATAAAGAAGATGTTAAAGCTGGTGTTATTGCCTATAAAATTGCCGCTCATGCCGCCGATTTAGCTAAAGGCAACGAACCAGCTAGAGCTTGGGATAATGAACTTTCTAAAGCACGCTTCGAGTTTCGTTGGCAAGATCAATTTAATTTGAGTTTAGATCCTGATACTGCAAAATCTTATCACGATTCTACTTTACCTGCCGAAGGGGCAAAGATAGCACATTTTTGCTCAATGTGTGGCCCTAAATTTTGTTCAATGAAAATCACCCAAGATGTTCGAGATTATGCCAAACAACAACAAGGCTTACAAGAAATGAGTGCAAAATTCAAACAATCTGGCTCAGAAATTTATATCAAATCCTAACGCAACTATCACAATGCAACATTCTCATAATCAACTAAAGCTATATTTTGTCTATACAAAACAAGTATGTTAAATATGTTTATGCCTCTCAAAAAAAGCAAAAATATCATCAATAAAATTTAAACAAAAGATCTTTCTTACCCAAATCACAAAGAAAGTTATTTGGTGAATTTGAAATTACAAAACAAATTGTTGTTGCTAGTGCTAGTAAAATAAGAATATCAATCATCATTAATTTTAATAAAACAATAAAATATAATCATCGATACAACGGTTTCTTAATTCTTAAAACAGATATTTGTATCTAAAATTAGGCAAATTTGAGAAAAAACTCAAAAAAATATAAAAACTTCAAAAATCATCGAGAGACTAGTTTATTTTAGTGCAAAACAATCTCTACTCTTGCAAAAAAACCCTTATCTGAAAAATAACATTTAAAAAATGTACCATAACATTATTATAACGGAACCATTGCCGATATTCATCTTTTTATTAAAATATATATAATTTTAAAAAAAGCTTGACAATAAAATACAAATAAATATAGTTTTTATTAAATTAACAATTTATATCTTTACTGACTATATTTTTTACTATTAATTATGCCTAATGAAAATCCAAGTAGATTACTTAAATTCTCTTTTGCAATTGCAAAAGGCCTTCCTAGATTTGCAATGTTTGATCGATGGAAATATGATATCATCACAACAGCCATGGAAAATGGTCTAATACCCCAACTATTTGATGTAACAAAATTAAAAGAGTTTACTGGATTAATGAGTAATGATTGGCTGGCAGATAACTATAAATATGGAATCATCCTAACAGCCCTTAATAAGGGTCTAATACCCGAACCTGATGTAACAAAATTAAAAGAGTTTACTGGATTAATGAGTAATGATTGGTCGGCAGATAACTATAAACATGCTATCATAAAAACAGCCATGCAAAATGGTCCAATACCCCAACTTGATGTAACAAAATTAAAAGAGCTTACTGGATTAATGAGTAATGATTGGTCGGCAGATAACTATAAATATGATATCATCATAACAGCCATGCAAAATGATCCAATACCCCAACTTGATGTAACAAAATTAAAAGAGCTTACTGGATTAATCAGTGATGATCGGTGGGCAGCTAACTATAAATATGATATCATAATAAAAGCCATGGAAAAGCAACTAATACCCAAACTTACTGTGGCAGATTTAAAAACACTTACTGAATTAGTGAAGGATGATAACAATAAAAGTAATATCATCATAACAGCCATAAGCGATAATCTAATACAACAACTTAATGTAGAAGAGTT
>CAMAWV010000036.1 GCA_945862075.1 Rickettsia typhi
AGATTTGTTTAACCAAAATCAATTTAAACAAGATAAACAAGATATTGACTCATATTTTAAAAAATCCCTTGCTTTTAAGTGGCAAGAGGAGTTTAAACAAGTATTTGCAGATGGCGGTTTTAATGTAGTGGTGGGCAACCCGCCTTATGTTGGCATTTCTGGTATTGAAATTAAAAATAGACAATATTATGAAAATCAATATAAAACAGCTATTTCAAGATTTGATTTATACTCAATTTTTATTGAAAGAGCTTGTATTATTAGTAAATCTTATGTTTCGTTTATAATACCAGTCAAATATTTAAGTAATATTCAATTTACGGAAAGCAGAAAAGCATTGGTTGATAACGGGGTTGTAAAAATTACCAATGTTGAAGGTAAAGTTTTTGACGAAGCACAAGTTGATAGTATAATTTTGATGTTCAAAAAAGATAAAACCCTTGTAAAACATTATGAAAATTATAACTTTACCGAAAGTTCAGTCGAGTTGATTGCAAAACGAATTTTGCCAGAAAATGAATATATTTTCCACACAGGCATTGATGGCAGTGCATTAATTTCAAAAATTGAACAAAACACAATTCCGCTTGAGAAAATTTCAATAGTGACGGATGGTATAGTTGCAGGAAGAATTAAAGATTTATTGTTTCTTGATAAACCAATTGATGAATTTTCAAAACCTCTTTTATTTGGCAAAGATATTGAGCGATATGGGATTCAAAAACCGACATGTTGGATTAACTACAAAAAAGAGAAAATGAAACGAGCTGAAATGGAAAGAAATGATGGAAATGTTGGCATTCGCTTAAGATATGAAGAAATTTTCGAAAGACCAAAGATTTTGACTCGTAAAGTTGGTGTTGGATTAACTGCAATGCTTGATACGGAAAATTTGTATTATGAACAAACCCTTCACAGCACACATATTTTTGATGAAAACTACAACCAATTGTTTATTTTAGCAATTTTTAACAGCAGGCTTTTCAAATATTACTACAAAACAAAAAATTCTGCAGGTGGAAAGATTTTCCCACAAATTCGCATTGCATTTTTGAAACAATTACCAATCAAAATAATTTCATCTACCGAACAACAACCCTTCATAGAAAAAGCCCAAGTGATGCTTGATTTAAACCAGCAATTAAACAATCTTTCCAGCAAATTTATCAAACTACTTTCTGCCGATTTGGCGGTGGCAAAAATCACCAAAAAACTCGAAAATTGGTTTAGTTTGTCAAATCAAGAGTTTTTTGCCGAGGTTGGCAAGCAAAACAAACAACTTGCTCTTAATTTAAAATCGCAGTGGCTTGAATATTTTGAAACTCAAAAACAACAAGCTCTGGCTTTACAAAATCAAATCAACCAAACCGATAATCAAATTGATGCTATGGTTTATGCTTTATATGGTTTAAGCCAAGAAGAGATTTCTATAATAGAAGAAGGTTAAAAATAACTTTATGCACCACGATTATTTCAAATATTTACAACAAAAAATAACTGTTCTACCTGGAATTGCCGAAAGTTTGGCAAAATATTTAAAAAAACTATTAAACAACGATCGTTTATTTGATTTGTGCCTGCATTTGCCAAGCAAAGCCGAACCAATTACTCAAAATATCAATTTTCACTTACAAGGCAAGCAATTAGCAGTATTAAGCGGAGTTGTACAAACACATCAAGAACCACAAAATAGCAAACAACCTCATAAAATTATATGCCAAAACCAAAACTATTATTTTAGTTTAATATTTTTTAAAATTTTTCCAAGCCAACTACAAACAATGAAAATCGGGCAAGAAATTGCTGTTCTTGGTTATGTAAATAAAAATTTTAGTGGCTTTGAAATTTTACATCCCATTAGAGTTGTGCCTATCCAACAAATGAAGTTTTTACCTAAAATTCACCTCACCTATCCTTTAAGCGCTGGCATTGCTAATCAGTTAGTGATAAATAAAATTCAACAAATTCTCGCTAAAATGCCTATTGATGCCGTTGAGTGGATTTCACCTCAAATCAAACAACAAAATAATTGGCAAGGCTTTTATGCTTCTATCAAATCTCTACATCAAGCTGTAGCCCAAACCCAAATAGAAAACCCCTATTGGCCTGCCCGAAGAAGATTAGCTTTTGATGAACTTTTAGCTTGGCAACTCGCTACTTTAATGATCAAGCAAAAACTTGTAGTGGCTAGCAAAAATATCATTTGCCATAATCATCATCTGATAAATAATTTTATTACCTCCCTACCCTTTTCTCTAACTCTTTCACAACAACAAGTGAGTCAAGAAATTTCTGCCGATATTTTATCAAACAAGCCAATGTTTAGGATATTGCAAGGCGATGTTGGTAGTGGTAAAACAGTGGTAGCAATTATTGCCTGCTTGCAAGCAATTTCTTGCCAAAAACAAGTGGCAGTTCTTGTTCCTACCACTATTTTAGCTTTGCAACATTTTAAATATTTTTCACAACTTTTGCAAAAATTTAATATCAAAATTGGTTTATTGATTTCTGATCTCAAAAAAACTAACAAACAAAAACTCCTAAAACAACTAAAAAATCAAGAACTAGATTTAATAATTGGCACTCATGCCCTACTTGAGCCAGAGGTTGAATTTGCTAATTTGGGCTTAGCAATTATAGACGAGCAACATCGTTTTGGAGTAGTACAAAGACTCACCCTAACCCAAAAAGGCAACAACATTGATTTATTACTGATGAGTGCCACCCCCATTCCACGCAGTTTGATGATGGCAATTTATGGCGATACCGCAATAAGTATTATTAAGCAAAAACCAATGCAACGTAAAAAAATCACCACTTTGTTAATGTCTAACAATAAAATTGTCGAATTAAGCCAATCGTTGCTAAAATTTCTTGATAAATCAGAAAAAATTTATTGGATTTGTCCCGCCATTGAGGAAAAAGAAATCACAGAAAAACTTTACAACAATAATATAAATCTTACCTCGGTACAAACTCGTTACAATGAATTAAGCAAGATAATTCCTGCCAAACATTTAGCGGTACTACACGGCAAACTAAAAGATCAAGAAAAAGATGCTGTAATGCTAGAATTTGCCGATATTAACAGTGAAAAAAAAATTCTCATTGCAACCACCGTAATTGAAGTAGGAATAGATATAAGCTCTGCTACCATTATTATTATTGAAAATGCCGAAAATTTTGGATTAGCTCAACTGCATCAATTAAGAGGCAGGGTTGGCAGATCTGATTTACCTTCGTTTTGTATTTTACTTCATAATAATACTCAACCAAAACAACGCTTACAGATTTTAAAACAATCTGATGATGGTTTTTTTATTGCCGAACAAGATTTAAAATTAAGAGGAAGTGGCGAAATCATTGGCACCAAGCAAAGTGGTTTTCCTGAATTTAAAATTGCTAACCTTACTATTGATTACGATTTATTAGCAATTTGCCACAAACAAGCCAAAGAAATTTTGGCAAGCAATAATAATGATATGTGGCAAATTTACCAACAATTAATGACACTATTTAACTATCAAAACTGCCTAGATTATTGTCGTGGTTAATAATAGTTAGATATTGGTTTTTTGTTCTGATAAGAAGATAATTAGTTTCTTTTTTCGCCAAAAAGATGTAAAAGATGTACGAATAAGTTAATAAAATCCATATATAAACTTAAAGCACCCCAAAGAGCAATTTTATTAACTTGCTCAGCATCAGAGTGAGCGAATTGAAAATAATTTTCTTTAATTTTTTGAGTATCGTAAGCAATTAAACCAATAAAAATAAATACCGCAATAATTGAAATTATTAATTGCAAACCACTACTTTTTAAAAAGATATTTACTAAAGAAGCAATTAAAATGCCAATAACACCCATAATTAAAAAAGAACCAAAACTAGTTAAATCTTTTTTAGTGGTGTAGCCATATAAACTCATCAAACCAAAAGTAGAAGAAGTGATAAAAAATATTCTTACAATACTTTGAGCAGTATAAATTAAAAATATTGAAGATAAAGAAACCCCTATTGCACCAGCATAAACATAAAGAAAAGTGCGAATTTGCGAACTGGTTAGAGAATGAAACTTAAAACTTACAAACAAAACCAAAGCCAATGGAGCAAAAATAACTAGCCATTTTAGAGGAGTGCCAAAAATTGCTTGCATTAAATCAGGGGATTGAGATAATAAAAAAGAAATCAAGCCAGAGACAACCAAAGCAATAGACATATGCTTGTAGACATTAGCCATATAATCACGAAGGGCAGAATCATAAGTTGAACTAGAAGCAGAGCTTATAAAAGAAGAATTGTTTTGCTGAAACATAAAATAAAAAATTTTAAGTTAATATTTGGTTTTTTTGAATTTTTTCTTAATCAAAAAAACAACCAACTTAAAATAATAACTCACACAAAAAACAAATGCAAGTAAGATTTTAAAAAAAATTATTGACTATGTAAATTATAACAATAATATTTGTATTAAAGCTAGAATAAATTTTTATTTTTAAATACTAAAAACTCTTTATCTATGTCATCATTTCCTTTTTCATCGCAATTTCGTGTTTTTCTTATTTATAGCTCCGCTGCTCTTTCATTAACTTTAATGTTGTTAATGCTTAATATCATTACCATAAAAGAAATCATTGAAATTTTAAGAATAAATCCTCATGGAGTAGAAGCTAAAACAATTACTAATATTTTAATCAGAATGCAAGAAGTAACTAATAATATTATGGAAATCATTGCCAAGTTATTTTCAAAAGTTCTAAATAGTTTTGGTATGGCCGATATTGATATTTCTAAAATTAGAATTAAACCAGGTACTCACGGCATTCCTTCTGTTCCAGATACTGGGGTTGGCATTCCTTCTGTTCCAGATACTGGGGTTGGCATTCCTTCCGCTCCAAATACTGGAGTTGGCGAACCTTTACAATGCGAAAATGGTATTTGCTCTTATTAATCTATTTCGTTTATTGGTACTTTTTCTTATTGCTATATTTTTTTATCCTTTTTATAAAGAAAAAGTAGTTTATTGGTTTTTTTACAAAGCTGGTCCTTCTTTTATTAAATTAGGTCAGGTTTTATCGGTAAGAGCCGATTTGATTGGGCAAGATCTAGCAAATCAACTAGCTAAATTTCAAGATCAAACAAAGCCTTCTTGCAATAAATTAATTAAAAAAATTTTACAAAAACATTTTCAAGATATTGATAATATATTTTTAAACTTCAATTATAAGCCTGTTGCATCGGCTTCTATTGCTCAAGTTCATAAAGCTCAATTAAAAAATGGCTCTATGGTGGCGGTAAAAATTTTACACCCAAACATTAGTAAAATTTTTTATCGCGATATTAAAACTATTTATTTTTTTGCAAAAATTGTGAATATTTTTAGTGATTTTTATGCCAAAAATCTTGTTGATATTGCTAATTTACTTAATGAAGTTGCAAAATTTGAATTAAATCTTTTGCAAGAAGCCTCAAATGCTTCGCAATTAAAAGAAAATTTAGCTGGTTTATCTGGTTTTTATGTGCCTAAAATTTTTTGGCATTATTGTTCTTGCGAAATTATGGTGAGTGAATGGCTTGATGCTATTCCTTTTTCTGATAAAAAATCAATTGCCCATAGCAATATCAACAAAATTGAGGTAGCAAAAAATTTAGTGTTAAGCTATTTTCATCAAGTTTATGAAGATGGTTTTTTTCATGCCGATATGCATCCTGGCAATTTGTTTTTACTCAAAAATGGCGATATCGCAGTTGTTGATTTTGGCATTATGGGTAAAATAGATAAAAAAACTAGATTAATTATCGCCAAAATACTCATTGCTTTTCTGTATAAAAATTATTTACAAGTCGCTAAATTACACATTGAAGGCGATTTAGTACCAAAAAATACTAATTTACAAGATTTATCTTTAACTTGTCGACAAATTGGTGAAATGATAGTAGATGTTGATGTTAAATCAATTTCTTTAGCTAAATTACTTTCGGCATTAATTGAAATGACTAAAAATTACCAAATGTCGGCAAAACCAGAGTTACTTTTGTTGCAAAAAACCTTGTTGCTAGTAGAAGGTGTTGGAGTTGCTTTAAATCCAAATTTAAACATTTGGAATTTAGCTCGACCATGGGTAAAAAACTGGGCAAAAAATAATATTGGTGTTGATGCCAAATTACGAGATGCCTTACTTGATATTTTTTATTTTGTCAAAAATAAAATTAAAGGTAATTAGCTATCATAACAACTAATTTTGATAAAAAAATACACACTATTCACAACATTATTAATTTTTTATAATACTCAAAAAAAACTTGTAAATAATTAGTTGCAAAAATTAAAATAAGCAATAAAATTTAAAGTATAACATTTCTTTTAAATTTTACCTAAACTTTTTTATATGGTGGCAACAATTATTAATGGTCTAGAAATTTCTAAGCAAATGAAATCTAAAATATCTTTGCAGGTTGAAACAATCAAAAAACAATTTCATATCACTCCTACTTTAGCTGTTATTTTGGTAGGCAACAATCCTGCTAGTGAAGTTTATGTAAGCAACAAAGAAAAATCTGCCCATGCTGTTGGCATGAACTCTATCCAATTTAAAATGGCATCCGATATTTCCGAATCCGAATTAATAAATAAAATAATTGAGTTAAACGAAAACAAAAATGTACATGGTATTTTGGTGCAGTTACCACTACCAAAACACATTAACCAGGCTAATATTATCAGCACTATTAATCCACAAAAAGATGTTGATGGTTTTCATATTGTTAATGTTGGCAAACTTTCAGTAGGAAATATTGAAGGGCAAGAAAAAGCTATTATACCATGCACTCCTTTGGGTTGTATGCATTTAGTAAAAACAATTTATGGCAATAATTTAGCTGGGTTAAAAACTTTGGTTATTGGCTCTTCTAACATTGTTGGTAGGCCATTAGCAAGGCTTTTAATGCTTGATGGTTGCACTGTTACTATTGCAAATCGTCAAACTATTAATTTAAAAAATGAGTGTTTAAGAGCTGATGTCATTTTTTCTGCCACAGGAGTACAAAATTTAATCACTGCTGATATGATACATCAAAATTCAGTTATTATCGACATTGGCATTGTAAGAATTACTGCCGAAAACGGCAAAACTAAAATTGTGGGCGATGTAGATTTTGAAAATGTTAAAAACATTGCTAGAGCTATTAGCCCAGTTCCTGGTGGTGTTGGCCCTATGACCATCACCTATTTACTACAAAATACACTTGATTGTTGTTTACAACAAATTTCTTTTCATTAAATATGACCGAACTCAACAAAACCAATATTTTTATTCATAATATTATTAGCAAAATACAAAAAACTGTTTTGCAAAATACAAAAATAATTACCGCTTTATTGGTTTTATTAGTATTTTTTACTACAATATTTTTCTGCTATTTACAATATCAAAATAATATATCCAAAAAATTTTCAGCTCTTTTACATCAGGCAATTGTTTTACAAGAAACTAAACCACTTGAAGCAAAGCAAAAAATTATCGATATTTATCAAAACAACAAAACTCCTATCAACATAAAACAAATAGCTGGTTTACGCTATGCTTCAACAATTATCGATACCAACAAAAAAGAGGCAATAGAAATTTATCAACAACTTATCAAATGCTCTAGTTGCGATTTATATTTACAAGAACTACCTAAATTATTATTGGCGAAAACTCTTATTTCACAACAATCTTCATCAGAAAATATTAAAAATATCAGCACACAACTACAAAATCTCGAATCTAGTTCGCGTCTTTTTCGCTATCATATTGCCGAGCAGAGAGGTTATTTTGCTATTACTCAAAATAATTTAGCCGAAGCTTATCAAATATTTGAATCTATCGCCAAAAATCCCGATACCGAAAAAAATCTTAAAAATAGAGCCGAAAATTTACTTTCTTTTATTATCAATAAAGGTTATCAACCAAAATCTTCTTAAAATATGCCAATCTCAATTTTAATGCCAGCCCTATCGCCAACTATGAAAGAAGGCAATCTCGCTAAATGGCTAAAAAAACAAGGTGACAAAATCAAAGCCGGTGAAGTTATCGCCGAAATAGAAACCGACAAAGCCACCATGGAAGTAGAAGCCGTTGACGAAGGTATTTTGGGTAAAATATTAATTCCCGAAGGCACAGAAAATGTGCCAGTTAACACTTGCATAGCTCTTATTTTAGAAGAAGGCGAAAATCTCAATGCTTTAGATAGTTATCAAGAGCCACAATTAGTCAAAGAAAACACCACTCAAGCAATAACCAATCAGCAAATAACCGATAATAAAAATATTGTTACACAAAAAACCACCAACAATACTTCCGATACTCAAAATGTTTTACAAAATATTACTAAAAACAACCCTAAAGCTAGTCCATTAGCAAAAAGAGTTGCCCAAAATGCCAATATTAGCCTACAAAATATTATCGGCACAGGGCCAAATTCTCGAATCATCAAAAAAGATGTGCTTTTGGCTATTCAAAACCAATCTAATCAAGCCAGCAAAAAACTTTACCGTAATCCACAACTCACTACTCCAATCAAAAACAATAATATACGCAAAGTAATTGCCAAACGATTACAAGAATCCAAACAAACCGTACCACATTTTTATTTATCTTGCGAATTTAACATTAATAAACTAAACGAATTAAGAACTACCATAAATAGCGCTTCTTCTGTCAATGAAAATGGCTTACCAGAATACAAAATATCAGTCAATGATATAATCATCAAAGCAACAGCTATGGCCCTTAAAAAAACTCCTTCCGCCAATGCTTCGTGGAGTGATGAAGCAATAATTCTTTATAATAACATCGATATTTCTGTAGCGGTGGCAATTGATGGCGGATTAATTACACCAATTATCAAAAATGCCGATCAAAAATCATTACAAGAAATCTCTAACGAAACAAAATCATTAATTAAAAAAGCCAAAGAAGGCAAATTACAACCAGAAGAGTTTCAAGGCGGATCTTTCAGTATTTCAAATCTAGGAATGTTTGGTGTCGATCAATTTTGTGCTATCGTTAACCCACCACAAAGCTGTATTTTAGCAGTTTCAAGAGCCATCGAAAAACCTATTGTAGAGAATAATCAAATCAAAATTGCTAGCATGGTTAATTTTACTATTTCTTGCGATCATCGAGTAATTGATGGCGCAGTTGGAGCCGAATTTTTAAAAGCCTTACGCTTGTATATTGAGCAACCAGTTTTAAATTTATTGTAATGATTAGAATTTTTCAATTACCTCAATATGCTCAAATCAAAACTCCATCGCTTTACGATCTCGAAAATTTTCAGTCCTTAAAAAAAAACATCGCTTGGATCGATCTACAAGATCCAAGTCAAGCTCAAATCAAAGAAATAGAAGAATTTTACAATATTAATTTTCCTACTAGGCAACAACAAGAAGAAATTGAAATATCTTCTCGTTACCTCGAAAATTCTGGTATCATCAAAATTAATTCTACTTTTGTTAATATCATACCAAACAACAGTAAACTTGAAGAACACGAAATTTCTTTTATTATTACCGAACAAACTCTTTTTACTCTTCGCTATTTTGATAGCCGGGTAATATCTGAAACAGTAAAAAAAATTAAACAATTTCCTACAATTTTTATTAATCCTGCTAAAATTTTCATTGCTATTTTAGAAGCCCGAACCGATTTTGATGCCGATCTCATAGAGTTAATCTCTCGATTTGTTGCTGATATTAGCCGAAAAATAACCTTCGATCGCAAACTTGATGAAAAAGTATTACTCAAAATAAACGACACCCAAGATTTAACAATGTCTTTAAGAGAAGCACTATTTGATAAACAACGCACTCTTTCTTCTTTGCTACGAAACGAAGATTTAATGCTCGATAGCTCTCATCGTTTACTAATTATTATTAAAGACATCAATTCTTTAATTGAACATGCCAATTTTAATTTTACTAGGCTTGAATACCTACAAAACAGCTTTTTAGGACTATTAAATATTGAGCAAAACAAAGTTATCAAAACTTTCACCGTAGTTTCGTTAGTTTTTATGCCACCTACCTTAATTGCCAGTATTTATGGCATGAATTTTAAAATGTTTCCAGAGCTAGATTTAACTTGGGGTTATCCTTTAGCTTTATTATTAATGCTGGTTTCTTCAGTTATTCCTTTAGCTATTTTTCGCCACAAAAAATTATTGTAAATGTATTTTTTATATAGGCTATTATTATTGCCACCAACCTTATTTATTATTTTACTAATTAATTTTGTCATTATCCAAACTGCTCCAGGTGGTCCTATAGAAAAAATAATCGCTCAATTAAACAATACTCAACATGCCACTTCAGAAGTAACTTTAACAACTAATGCTAAGCAATTTAACCAACAAAACCATCAAAACATCGATCCCGAAATACTTGAAAAACTTAATAAACAATTTGGTTTTGATTTACCATTGATGCATCGTTTTTGGCTGATGTTAAAAAAGTTTAGCACTTTTGATTTTGGCGAAAGTTTTTATCAAGATAAAAAAATCACTCAATTAATTTTAGAAAAAATGCCTGTCTCTATTTCTATTGGTTTATTTACTACTTTTTTTACCTATTTAATTGCCATTTCTTTAGGAATCAAAAAAGCAGTCAACAATGGTTCAAAATTTGATAAAATCTCAACATTTATCATCGTTTTTTGCTATGCTTTACCTGCTTTTTTATTGGCAATTTTTTTTATTATCTTGTTCTGCAGCGGCAATTTTTGGCAGATATTTCCGCTTCGCGGATTGATTTCTGATAATTTTGCAGAGTTAACTTGGTGGCAAAAAATTTTCGATTACCTATGGCATTTATTTTTACCAATATTTTCAATGATTATAGGCAGTTTTGCCTCTTTGGTGTTTTTTTGTAAAAATTCTTTTTTAGAAGAAATAAAAAAAACCTATGTTTCGCTTGCCTTGGCAAAAGGCTTAACTTATAAACAAACAATTTACAAACATATTTTTAAAAATGCTTTGCTAATTTTAATTGCCAATTTGCCAGTTTTGCTACTAGGTATTTTATTTAGTAGCTCAATGCTTATTGAAATTATTTTTTCACTTGATGGTCTAGGTTTGCTTGGCTATGAAGCTACAGTTTCAAGAGATTACCCAGTAATGTTTGCTTTAATTTTTATTTTTACCATTCTTGGTCTTGTAGCTAATTTACTAAGCGATTTATGTTATAAATTTATTGACCCCAGAATTCGCTTTCATTAAATTTAAAGAGACTACTGCATCAGTAGTTTATTTTAATTTTTTGGCACAACTCGAGCAATTGTTGCAATAAAAACCTCTTTTGCTTTTGATTTTTTTAAAATTAATGCACAATTATTAACAGTGGCTCCTGTGGTAAAAACATCATCAATGATGAGAATTTTTTTATTATTAATCAAATGTTGTTTTTTAGAATTAATGATAAAAGCTTTTTTTAAATTTTTTTGTCTTTGTGTTTTATTTAAAAAAGTTTGCGATTTAGTATAATGCTGGCGAATTAGTAAATTCGGCACAAATTTAACAAACTGATTTTTATCTAACAAATATTTTGCTAATAAAATACTTTGGTTAAATTTTCGCAAACGCAGTTTTTTATAATGCAGTGGCACCACAGTAATAATTTGGCAACTCTCTATCACTCCATCAAGATGTGGCTTTAATAATAAAGCTAGTTTTTTTGCCAAAAATAATTGATCTCGATATTTAAAAGTAGTAATTATTTTAGAAATAAAAGCATTATAGCGAAATAAAGTAATTAATTTTTCAAAATGATAAGGTTTTGCCAAACATTTTGCACAAAGCAAATTTTCTTCGACATGACCAAACTCAAACGGATGACAACACACCGCACAACATGGCTTACTGATAAATTTTAATTCTTGCCAACATTGATGACAAAAAACACCATCAATATTATAACCGCAACCAATACATTCATGAGGAAAAATCATTTTTTGCAACAATAAAAATATCTTTTTTAACATATTACAAATTATTAAAAATTATAAATAAAGCCAAAATTAATACCACGATTAACATAATTATATTTTTTATTATTTTCAAAGTAGGCTCGTTTTTCAAGGTTATGTCTTGCTTCAAGTGAAAATGAACTGCTTAACTTATAACTAATACTATTTCGCAACTCATAATCAATGCTGTTGCTATTGCTAAAAACAAAAGCACGGCTATTAATAGAGATTAAATCATTGAGTTTTTGCTGTATTCTTAGCGAAGCAACTATTTCGTTTTGTCGCTTTGTGTTAGCAAGTTTTCGCTTACCAAAACTCAAATCGAGTTCAAAAAGATCTGGTAAAAAAATATAGCCCAAACCAATATCAAGTCGTAAATCATAAGAATTACTCGCTAGATAATCTTGTAGAGTTCGTTGATATATTGCCACATAATAAGGTGTGTTAAAAATCTTACTTTTACTATTAAATTTAAAATCGTGCTGTTCTTGATTTTTAACATCATATCGCTTTTTTTTACCACTGCCTACATCGGCAAAATTTTTTGAATAGTCAAAATTAACATCAGTTAAAAATTGTGGATTTTGATAAAAATAACGAAAAGCCAATTGATAGTTATGAGAATTGTAATCGGAAGACATATTACCGTTTAAAGCGACGTATTGTCTTTGCTTGGCAGGAAACTTGCGGTTTAAAGCAGATACAATAGACTGGCGATAAGATTTGCTTTCAATAGCAAAAGTAGAATTAGCAAAAAACAAGAAAATGATTTTTGCTAAAAAAAGATGGTGAACTTTTTTTAACATTTTTTAGTGGTTTATTTTTTGGTGTTATTTTGATTTTTTTAAGGTTTTTTAGGTTCTTTAATTTCCTCTGATTCATTTACCGCCGGAGTGTCGTAAGGTTCACTCTGAACCGCAGGAGCACCGCCAACAGGATTGGCTTGTTGCATTTCAGAAGCATTAACATTAGCAATATTACCAGCATCGCCTTCATCTTCAGGGCTATAAGGAATATCGGATTCTGGGTTAGATTCTAGTGATTCGCCAGACATATCTGGTAAATCAATTTCTTGCTCTTCTTGGTTTTCTAACCAACTAAGATGAGCTTTTACCTTACTAGCATATTTTACACCTAAGAAAAACGAAAAAATCATTAAGGCGATAATCACAATAATTTCAACGGCTCGAACCATATAAAATACATAAAAAAAATTAATTAAAACCCCCCCTAAAAAAAGAGTTAACAACCCAATTTTAACATATCAAATATTTAAAGCAACCATATTTTACAAGATATTTTAACCTTACTAAAAAATATTCAAAAAAACACTTGACAAAAATAAAATCTGTTTTATTATGAAGGTTATAAACCAAACATTTTATAAATTTAATAATAAAAATTTTATGGCCACTGATATACATCTTCCCGTTAGAGAGCTGGCAACATATAGCATTATATGGAGAATAAATGGCCATGATTTATATAGATTCAATACTGATGGTTCAATTGACATATTAAAACAAAGCCCCTCAAAAGAATTCAAAAAAGTAACACGACCAAATGAAATTGACGAGTTAAAAGAATCAATCGTTAGCGGCGAACCATTTAAAAGACTAGATGTTGCTGGCATTACTCGAGTTGTCACTCAATGTATGAGTAAATTCTTTGCAAAAGATGAAAAAGTAATAGATGTTTTTACAATGATAGGCAATACTTTCAAAGGTCATGAGACAGGCACTTGTGGTCATTATTGTTTATTAACAAATCTTGCTTTATTAAGCAAAAGTATCTTAAAAGACAGTGATAAAATAACAATTGCTTTTAATAGGGAAAGTGGTTTAACAGAACTTACATTAGATCAATTTACTAATACCGCTGATGATGCGATTACCGAAAAAGAAAAAGGTAATAAGGAAAAAATAAAAGCATGGCTTACAAAGAATAAACAAAAATTAACAGCACAAAATCCTTATGACCCGACACTAGCAGTGTTTGAACAATTGATAAAAAAGTTACAAAACCCAAATTGGCTAGAATCTGAGGAGATTAAGTATGTTATTCAAAAAGTTACAGAACTAACTGGTAAACAAAAATCTTTTCTCGATCCAGAAATTGTTAATAGACAACAAGCTATAAATGTTGCACTACCAGTAAATCAACAAGCTATAAATGTTGCACTACCAGTAAATCAAGATGCTATAAATGTTGCACTACCAGTAAATCAAGATGCTATAAATGTTGCACTACCAGTAAATCAAGATGCTATAAATACTGCACCAACAGTAAATCAAGATGCTATAAATACTGCACCAACAGTAAATCAAGATGCTATAGATGCTGCACCAACAGTAAATCAAGATGCTATAGATGCTGCACCAACAGTAAATCAAGATGCTATAGATGCTGCACCAACAGTAAATCAAGATGCT
>CAMAWV010000037.1 GCA_945862075.1 Rickettsia typhi
AAAATCAAAATAATATATGCCTAAAAAGAAAAAAACTCCTTCAAAAACTCCTGAAATTACAATAACTATAGAAAATGGTGCCAAATTATATAGGCAAAATGGTATATTATACCGCAAAGATTATCTAGAAAAAGAAAATGGAATAACTAAATGCTGTATAATTGAAGAGGGTACTTTTAACGAAAGATCACAATTAATCGATGGAAAAATATTTATCAAACAACCTACCACAGAAATTGATGAAAAATTTGATACAAAATCTAATGAAAAAATTGATAAAAAAGATGCTTTAATGATAGGAAAGATATATCGCATGCAAATAAATGAATGTAGCACTCCTATATATGAAGAGGGTACTTTTAACGAAACATCAGCATTAACCAAAGGAAAAAGAACGTTTTTGATTCAACAAAATCTTACAGCGATACATGAAGTCGGTCAAAATCAAACAAAATTAACCTTTATAAATAGAATAGCAGAATGTGTTTTTGAGACCAATGCTCAAATTCAAGCAGAAGAAAAGGTTCAAACATTACCAGAAGTACAACCTTTTACGGAAGGTGTAATTACATATAAAATAAAAGGAGATGTGAATATAGAATTCTCATTAAAGATAGAAAACAAAAAAATTACATCTATATCCCTTGTCGAAACAAATGATCCTGTTAAAGAAGATTGCTCTTGGGTTACAAGAACATCATCGTTGAATTTTGAAACCAACAACAATTTTGCAATTTATAAAAATAAAGACGGTACAGATCATAAATTTTTTTTTGGGAAGTTTAAAGATTATATAAAATTACAAGACTCAGAACTTGGTTCCAAAACCACTACCTTACTGTATGCTAATAATAAAATCGCATATACAATAGTAGAGTTACGAAAAACATTAGATGATTTAAGATCAAAAAACATGTCAACAAAAAGATTAATGCCAAGTAAAAAAGATACAGTAAAACCACAAGAAACAACAGATGAAAGAAGTATTGAGGATTTAGCAAGAGAAATTGAAGGAGCTGATTTTGTTGAAAAAGCCTTAAAAGAACGTAAAGAAAAAATGATGCCTTCTAGTTCGAATTCAAGTTTTATAGAATACTCGCCAGAAGATGATAATAAAGATTCGCCAGATAGTAAAGATTCAGATCAGTTAGTACTAGATTATTTTACATATTTAAATGATTTAAAAACAAAAAAATCACCACCAGAAAAAACATTTAAACCACGTTTTCCTAAAAAACCAATAGGAGAAAAAAATAAAAAATCACCACCACCACTAGAACAAGAAACATCTGAACCATGTTTTCATAAAGAATTACTTAAAAATGTTATGCCAGAAATATATGAAGAAGTTCCACATCATCAAATTGAATCACCTACAAACCCAAAAACTGAAACCGCATCATCATCAACATCATCATCACCGCCAGACCTTTTTCCTAACTCATCTCCTTCCTTACCTAAAACTGTTAATTTTTATGAAAAATTTGAAGTAAGTTTCTTAACCGAAGTTCTGCATGCTATAACATTTATTTTAAAAGATGAGAATCAAACAGATGATCATTATAATAATTCAAAAAGAGATTATTGTTACAATTTATTGTTTAGCATAACCGATTCTTCTCGTGATAATCCAATTAGTTTAGATGATTTATGTGCAGGATTATTTCTTGACCCAGAACAAACTACAAACCTTGGTGATAGAATAAAAAACAGAAGTCAACAACTATATTCAGAAGGAATAACATCTTTTGCTCTAGAAAGAACTGTGCAAATGGCATTACAAAGCTCTTATAATCAAGCTATAAAAGCTTGTATGGTATTTATAGTGGCTATACCTGTCAATAGTCAGCAACCTTTAGAAGAACAAGGACGCAATTTGGGAGCGAGGGTATAAAAATAATAAAAATGTTAAAAACATTTCCAAAATCAATTTACTTAAAAATATATGCAACAAGAACCATCTTTAAACGATTTTATGCAACAGCCAGTTAGTGTTGCAGGAGTTAAAAAAATTATTTTAGTAGCCTCGGCAAAAGGCGGAGTTGGTAAATCTACCGTGGCAGTTAATTTGGCAGTGAGTTTAGCAAAAAAAAATCTCAATGTTGCCTTGGTTGATGCCGATATTTATGGTCCTTCTGTGCCTCATTTGTTAAACTTAAAAACCAAACCAGAAATGCAAAATAATTTGTTGTTGCCTCTTGTAGCTCATCAAGTAAAATGCATTTCGATTGGCTCTTTAATTGATATCAACTCCGCTGGAGTATGGCGAGGACCAATGATAACTAAAATTTTATATCAATTAATCAGAAGTGTAAATTGGCAGTTTGATAATAAAAAAATTGATGCGATGATAGTTGACATGCCCCCTGGTACAGGTGATGTTTATTTGAGTATGGCAGAAAAATTTCCGATTTTTGGAGTTGTGGGAGTTTCAACACCGCAACAGCTTGCTGTGCTTGATTTGGTAAGATCTCTTGATTGTTTTGAAAAGCTTAAAATTAATATTTTAGGTTTAATTGAAAATATGTCTTATTTACTTGATGACAAACAACAAAAGCAATTTATTTTTGGCAAAAATACCTTACAACAATTAGCAAAACAGCAACAGCTAAAAATTTTAGCCGAAATACCACTTGATGTTAATATTAACTTGGCTTGCGATTTGCAAGTTCCAGTAGTGATAAAATTTCCACAAACAATTGCTAGCTTAGCCTTTGAAAAAGCTACTTCTAGCATAATTTCTCATCTTTAAAAAGAGTGTTTTATTCTAAATTTATTTTAATTTTTTACTTGTAAAAATTTCTCAATATAAAAAATCTAAAATTATTTGTTGCTTTATTGAAAAAAAGATTTTAGCATAAGAACTTACAAAATTATTTTTAATTAATTTTTAATACTAAAGAATATGTCTATCTCAATTACGCAATTATCGAAAGAAGGTTTAAATTATGAGTTTTATGTTAATATAGCTTGGGATTTAATCAATCAAAAAATAGATAAAAGAACAGCTAAAGATCAAGAAAACTTTGCTCTAAATGGTTTTCGTAAAGGTCAAGTTCCGCTTAATATTATCAAAGAAAAAAACTTTACTTTATATTTAAGATCAGAGCTAGAAAAATTAATTGATAAAACCATCGATAAAATTTTAGACGATAACAAAATTCAATCAGCCTCTTATCCTAAAACTTATATTGAAAAATCTAACACTAATGAAAATGCAGAAATAAAAATTATTATTGAAGCAATGCCTGATGTTCCTGAAATAGATTTAACAAAAATCAATCTTACCAAATACGAATTAGTTCTGCAAGATGATTTAGTTGAAATGTTTGTGTCTAAAAATTTAAAAAGTTTATTAAAACAAAATAAACAACAACCAAATTATCAGGCAAAAATTGGCGATATAGTTGTTATTGATTATGATGGTAAAGTAGATAATAAGCAATTCGAAGATGGTTTATATGAAAATCAAAAAATTGAGCTTGGTTCAAAAACTTTAGTTGATAACTTTGAAGATCAAATGATTGGTACAAAAGAAGGTGATAAACTTACTGTTCAGGTTTTATTTCCTACTGATTATTTTAAGCCAAAGTATGCTAATAAAAATGGTACTTTTGAAGTTACTATCAAAGAAGTTTATACCTATGAAGATCAAGCACTAAATGATGATTTTATTAAAGAAAAATTAGGTTTTGAAAACAGAGAACAGCTTTTTGAAAACACTAAAGAACAAATGAAAAAAGGTTACGAAATAACTTTAAAAAATATTGTAAAAAAACAATTATTCGATCAGCTCGATGCTCAATATAAAATTGATTTACCTAAATCTTTACTAGAAAATCAACTTCAAGTTGTTGAAGGTCAGCAAGGTATCGAAAAACTAGATAAAGAACAAACAAATAAGCTTGCTGAAAGAATGGTTCGTTGCGGTATTATTATTAACGATATCGCTAATAAAAATGATTTTAAAATTGAAAAAGATGAATTTGATGCAAAAATCAGCGAGATATTATCTTTTATTCCAAATCAAGAAGAGGCTAAATTTTTTCTAGATGAATTGCAAGAAAATAAAGAAATGGCAAATCAAATCGGAGGATCCATATTAGAAGAGAAGGTTCTCGATTTTATTGCTAAATCGGCAATTATCACCATCAAACAAATACAAGATAAAGAAGTAGACCAAATTTGGTACGATCTTAATAATAATCCTAATTTTTAAAATATGAACGATTTTTTTAGTGCCCTAAAGCTTGTTGCATTTCCTATTCACAAAGAGGGTTATAAATTTATTATAATCTTCGCTCTTGTTACTGCTATTTTATCTATATTTAGTAGTAGCTTGGGTGTTGTTGGTTTAGTTCTTACCGCTTGGTGCATTTTCTTTTTCCGTGATCCAGATCGTATTTCGCCTATAGAAGAAAATATTTTAATTAGCCCAGCTGATGGTGTAATAACAAGGGTCGAATATGGCACTGATGCTCCAGAAGAACTTGGTTACAGTAATGTCAAATTTAATAAAATTAGCATTTTTCTTAATGTTTTCAATGTTCATGTTAATAGAGTTCCATTTTCTGGACTGGTAAGTAAAGTGGTTTATAAACCAGGAAAATTTTATAGTGCTAATGCCGAAGAAGCTAGCTTTGATAACGAAAGAAACTCAGTAGTTATAAAAACCACTAGTGGCCACGAAATAATTTTTGTGCAAGTTGCCGGTTTAGTTGCTAGAAGAATTATTTCTGATATCAAAGAAGGGCAAGAGGTTGTTGCTGGTCAACGATATGGCATTATTCGTTTTGGTAGCAGACTAGATCTTTATTTACCAGAAGATATAGAAATAAAATCTTTACTTGGTCAAACCATGATTGGTGGTGAAACAATTATCGCTAAAATCAATCAAAAATAAGTTTTTTATAAAATATGACTTCTATAAATATTTCACAACTTATTGCTAAAAAAGAAGAGGCAACAATTGGTGGCGGTCAAAAAAGAATCGATATTCAACATTCAAAAGGTAAACTTACCGCTCGGGAAAGAATTGAAGTTTTACTCGATCCTAATTCTTTTGAGGAATACGGTTTATATGTTGAGCATCGTTGCATAGATTTTAACATGGATGATAAAAAACATCCCGGAGATGGTGTAGTTACTGGTCATGGCACAATTAACGGTCGATTAGTTTTTGTTTATAGTCAAGATTTTACAGTTATGGGTGGTTCTTTGGGCGAGGCTCATGCTAAAAAAATATGCAATATTATTGATAAAGCAATACAAGCTGGTGCTCCAGTTATTGGCATTAACGATTCTGGTGGTGCTAGAATTCAAGAAGGCGTTGATTCTTTGTCTGGTTATGGCGAAATTTTTCAACGAAATATCGATGCTAGCGGTGTAATTCCGCAAATATCTTTAATTATGGGTCCTTGTGCTGGTGGTGCTGTTTATTCGCCAGCTCTTACCGATTTTGTGATTATGGTTGAAAATTCATCTTATATGTTTGTAACTGGTCCTGATGTTGTTAAAACTGTTACTCATGAAAATGTTTCTCAAGAAGATTTAGGCGGAGCATCTGTCCATACATTAAAAAGTGGAGTTGCTCATTTATCTTTCAAAACTGAAATTGAAGCTCTTTTACAAACTAGAAGATTAATTAATTTTTTACCACTTTCTAACACACAAAAAGCTCCACAAGTTCCTGTTAACGATAATCCAGATCGTGTTGATGTAGCATTAAATACTTTGGTTCCAGAAAATCCAAATCAGCCTTACAATATGCGAGAATTAGTCGAAAAAATACTAGATGAAAGTAATTTTTTAGAAATTCAACCTAATTATGCTAAAAATATTATTGTTGGTTTTGGCAGAATGGAAGGCTCTACCGTTGGTATTGTAGCTAATCAACCTATGCAATTAGCTGGTTGTCTCGATATTAAGGCTAGCGAAAAAGCTGCTAGGTTTATCAGATTTTGCGATGCTTTTAATATTCCATTGGTTACTTTTGTTGATGTGCCTGGGTTTTTACCTGGTACCGATCAAGAACATAATGGTATCATTAAACACGGTGCAAAATTACTTTATGCTTATGGAGAAGCTACTGTGCCAAAAATTACCATTATTATTCGCAAAGCTTACGGTGGAGCTTATATTGTGATGAATTCTAAACATTTGAAAGGTGATGTTAATTATGCTTGGTCTAATGCCGAAATTGCAGTAATGGGGCCAGATGGTGCAGTTGAAATTATTTTTCGTGAAGATGCTAAAAATCCAGAAATAAAAACAAAAAGAATTGCTGAATATCGTCAAAAATTCGCCTCTCCTTTTGTAGCTGCCTCACGCGGTTTTCTTGATGAAGTTATTAAACCACAAAGCACTAGAAAAAGCATTTGTTTAGCTTTACAAATTCTTAAAAATAAAAAGGTTAATAAAATGTGGAAAAAACACGATAATCTGCCTCTTTAAAAATATCATAAACCACAAAATGACTCAACAAAATAATAACCAAAAATATGCAACAATAGCAATTGTTGGAGCTCCCAATGCAGGAAAATCAACTATTACCAATGCTTTAGCCAAAACCAAACTTGCTATTGTCTCGCCAAAAGTTCAAACCACCAGAACCTCTCTTAAAGCCATCATTACTAATCAAGAAAACCAGCTCATTATCATTGATACTCCAGGTATTTTTGTTCCGCAAGATCATCGAATCTTAGAAAGAATAATTGTTAAAACCGCTTGGCAAGCGCTTCGAGAAGCCGATCATATTTGCTTGGTTATTGATGTTTCTTGTGGCATCAATAAGCAAAATCAACAAATTATTACCGATCTGAAAAAAGAAAATTTACCAATTACTGTGTTGTTAAATAAAATAGATTTAGTCAAAAAACATAAATTACTGCAAATAATTGCCGATTTGCAAAATTTTGGTCTTGAAGATATTATTCCAATTTCTGCCCTACAAAACGATGGAATTGAACAATTAAAAACTTTTTTATTTACTCAATGCAAACATTTTGGTTGGTTATATCAACAAAATGAAATCACAACTGCTTCTTATCGCTTTCTAGCTAGTGAAATTACTAGAGAGCAACTATTTTTACACCTAAATCAAGAAATACCTTATCAGTTAAATGTTTTAACCGATTCTTATCAAGTACTTGATAAATCAATAAAAATATATCAAACAATTTTAGTAAGTAAAAATAATCAAAAAACTATTATTTTAGGTAAAAATGGTGAAATGATTAAAAAAATTGGCATGCTAGCGAAACAAGAAATTGCTAATCTTGTCAAAACTAGAGTTCATTTATTTTTATTTATAAAAGTTAATGAAAGCTGGATGAAAAATATTGATAATTTTGAAAATTTAAAACTCGATAAATTGCCGCTATGAAAATTCTTCTTGGAGTAAATATTGATCATGTTGCCACAATTCGAAATGCCCGGGGAGGAAATCATCCTTGCGTAGTTGAGTCGGCAGTAATTGCTCAAAATGCCGGAGCCGATGGCATTACCGTTCATCTGCGTGAAGATAGAAGACACATTAAAGATCACGATCTCTTTGAAATTAAACAAAAAGTTAATTTACCTATTAATCTTGAAATGGCTCCTACAGATGAAATGCTTGCTATAGCTATTAAAACTAAACCTCACAGTGTTTGTTTAGTGCCAGAAAAAAGATACGAAATTACCACCGAAGGTGGGCTCGATATCGCCAAACATCAACAAAAATTAGCCGAATTTATTATAGCTTTACAACAACATAATATTTTAGTTTCCTTATTTTTAAATACCAACTTACAGCACATTGAAATTGCTAAAAATATTGGTGCAAATATTATCGAATTACATACTGGTGAATTTTGCCATAATTTTGGCTCAAACAAAACAAGTGAGCTATATCAACAGTTGGTGATTTCGGCAAATTATGTTAAAAAACTCGGCTTATCTTGTCATGCTGGGCATGGCTTAAATTATCAAACCGCTTTTGAAGTTGCAAAAATCAAAGAAATTATCGAATTAAATATTGGGCATTTTATTATTGGTGAAGCTATATTTTATGGCCTTCCTTATGTAGTGCAGAAAATGCAAAAAATTTTAAAACAAGCAAGAGAATGAAATTTATTTTTAGATTTTTAGTTTTTATCGCAATTTTTTTTGTTAATGTGGCGGTTGCTCAAAATATTATTATTAAGCAAAATATTCCGCAAGCCAAAATGGTTGGCTCTCATTGTTTAAAAGTTTTTGGTTTAAGCATTTATCACATCGAATTATGGAGTGAAAATGGCGAATTTAATTATAATCAGCCACTAGCGTTAAGTATTACTTATCACAAAAATTTTTCTGCCTTACAATTAGCCAAAAAAACCGCTACCGAAATGCAAAAAGTCAACCAACTCAATGCAGAACAAATGCAAAAATATCAAGGCTACATTAATAAATTATTTGTTGATGTTAAAAAAAATCAAAATAAAACAGCAATTTTTATGCCAAATGGTGTTTTACAAATTTTTCTTGAACAACAAAAAATTTCTGAAATTAACGATTTACAATTTGCTAAAGATTTTTTAAATATATGGCTTAGTTCAAAATCAAGCTATCCAAAAATGTCTTTTGCATTAACAAAATCATAATCTATAAGGTTTCCTTTTAGTCATAGGCATTAATTGTTGAGTCTGCTCTTTTTAAAAAAGCCACAAAAGTTTTATTAGCAGTTTCATCAAAAGAAAAACACTTTAAAATCTCTCTAAATTTTTTTACGAAAGAATGTTTAATATACTTGTTTTATATAGACAAAATATAGCTTTAATTGATATAAAAATAAACTAAAATTGTCTAGACCAAAAAATTATTAAAGAAAATAGCCTCTAAAATTATATGTTAATTTTTGGCAATATTTTATTGTTATTAATATCATTTCCATCTTTAAACACCTTCATGGTTTCGATAATTAATTTTGCCGATTTTACTCCTTTTATTTCTTCAATACCAGAAGAAATATCAAAAACATCTGCCAAATGAAAAGCTAGTGGTAAATTATGCAAATTAACTCCTCCAGCCAAAATAAGTGGTTTGGCAAAATTTGTCTTGGCAAGCACTTGCCAATCAAAAGCCCTACCCTCACCAGAAGAAGCAGAATCAAGTAAAAAATAATCACTAATATTACTAAAATCGTTAATTTTCGCTAAATCATCGGCACTTTTTATATTAAAAGCAGGAATAATTTTAGTTTCAGAGAAATTTTTTTTTAGCAACAACAAATCATTATAATTAAAATTGCCATGTACTTGCCAAAAATCTGGCTGGTATGCCAAATAAATATTTTGTAGTTTTGACAAAGATAAATCAACCACCACCGCTACTTTTGTCACTTTTTTCGGAATAATTTTTGCTAAATCATAAGCTATATTTTCGCTAACAAAACGTGGCGAATTACTAGCAAAAACCAAGCCTACAAAATCAACCGAGCAATCAATAGCAACTTGCAAAGTATCTGGTTTTGTAAAACCGCAAAGTTTGATTTTTTTTGTTAGGTTTATCATTGTATTTAATCGTCGAGTTTTAGAGCGGCCAAAAAAGCAGATTGTGGAATTTCTACATTACCAATTTCTCTCATTTTTTTCTTGCCTTTTTTTTGTTTGTCAAGCAACTTTCTTTTACGACTAATATCGCCACCATAGCATTTGGCAGTCACATCTTTTCGCATAGCCGAAATGGTTTCTCTTGCCACAATTTTGCCACCAATGGCAGCTTGCAAAGCAATAGCAAACATCTGTCTTGGGATTAGATCTTTTAACTTCATACAAATTGCTCTTCCCCTGCTTTCTGCCCTGCTTTTGTGAGTAATAAAAGATAAAGCATCTACAGGCTCGCCATTTACTAAAATACTGAGTTTGGCAAGCTGACTTTCTTGATAATCATCTAGTTGCCAATCAAAACTAGCATAACCTTTTGAGCAAGATTTTAGCCGATCATAAAAATCGTAAACAATTTCGTTTAGAGGTAATTTGTAAATCAGCATTGCCCTTTCGCCAACATAGGTAAGCTCTTTTTGCACTCCTCTTTTTTGAGTGCATAAATCAAGAACCGCCCCTAAATAGGCATCGGGAGTCATGATTGTTGCCCTGATCCAAGGTTCTTGCATTTTTTCAATTTTTACTGGATCTGGCATTTCGGCGGCACTGTGAATTTCTAAGATTTCGCTATTGCGTAAATGAATTTTATAAACCACAGAAGGAGCAGTAGTGATTAAATCAAGGTCAAATTCTCGCTCTAGCCTTTCTTGAATAATTTCAAGGTGCAACAAGCCTAAAAAACCACAGCGAAAGCCATAACCAAGAGCCGAAGAACTTTCTGGCGCATACTCAAAACTTGAATCGTTTAAATGCAATTTTGCCAAAGCATCGCGAAATTTTTCAAAATCCGAAGCATCAATTGGATAAATTCCACAAAAAACCACAGGTTGATTTTGCTTAAACCCAGGCAAAGCAACCGCATTTTCGTTGTTGTGATAAACAATAGTATCGCCCACCTTGCAATCTGCTACTTGCTTGATTTGGGCATTAATAAAACCAACCTCACCTGCACTTAACTGCTCACAAAAAATTTTTTTAGGAGTAAAAAAACCAACAGAATCAACCTGATAAACCGCATTGGCGGCCAACATTTTGATTTTTTGCCCTTTTTTTAACACTCCATCAATTACTCGAACCAAAACAATAACTCCCAAGTATTGATCATACCAGCTATCAATTAGCAAGGCTTTAAAATCGGCTTGTGAATTGCCTTTTGGGGCAGGCAATTTATGCACTACCGCCTCTAGAGTTTCGTGAATTCCTACTCCAGTTTTAGCCGAAACCAAAATAGCTTCCGAAGCATCAATACCAATCACTTCTTCGATTTGTTTTTTGACTGCTTGCGGATCAGAAGCTGGTAAATCTATTTTATTTAAAACAGGCACAATTTCGTGGTTGTTATCTATTGCCTGATACACATTTGCCAAGGTTTGAGCTTCTACCCCTTGAGTAGAATCTACCACCAAAATTGAGCCTTCGCAAGCTGCCAAGCATCTGCTTACCTCATAGCCAAAATCAACATGTCCTGGCGTATCCATTAGATTTAGCATATAGGTTTCGCCGTTATCGGCTTTGTAATTTAACCTCACGGTTTGTGCTTTAATGGTGATGCCTCGTTCTTTTTCAATATCCATTGAATCAAGAATTTGTGCAGTCATTTCTCGCTCTTCTAGGGCGCCGCACTCTTGAATTAAGCGATCAGACAAGGTTGATTTACCGTGATCGATATGGGCTACAATAGAAAAATTTCTGATATTTTTAATGTTTGTCATTGGTTTAAATTGATATTTATAGAATTATTATAGTATGCTACATAATTAAATATTTTGCACTTTTCATTAATTTTATTGAGCTATAATTATACATATCTTCAAAATGATATTGCCACAAATAAAATTCACTTTGTCTTTTTTCAAAAAATATTAACGAAACTTTCTTTTGAGAATGAGTTTGCCATTGCCTGTATGGATAATAATTTGTTGTGAGTTTATGTAATAAGAGCTTAATGCAAAATTATGATTTTTTAAATCAAGGGTGTTAAAAGTTAAATTCCAGGCTTTGTTGCTCATTTTGTAAAAAATTATTGTAATTAGAAATAACCAGTTCAGATATTTTACCTCTTGCCTTGCCTTGGCTGTTGATACTTCGAGCAACTGCAATTTTGTTGATAAAAAAATCGCTGTAAAGATTGGTAAAAAAATCGGTGCCATCATCAGAATTAGAAAGCAAAATATGGTGTTGATGGCTAATTTGTTGTAGCAAAAAAGCTAGTTGTTTTTGAGATTGATCGTTAAAACTACCAAAATAACTGTTAAAACTAGCGGTTTTGCTAATTGGTTTATAAGGCGGATCAAGATAAATAAAAAATTGATCGGTTAAATTGTTTAGAGTTTCACTAAAATCTTGGCAAGTGATAGTAGCTTTTTGTAAGGCTAGCGAGCATTTTTGCAAGTTGGGCTCATCGCTGATTGTTGGTTTTAAATGATAGCCAAAAGGTGAGTTAAAATTACCTTGTTTATTGGTGCGAAATAAGCCGTTAAAACAAGTTTTATTTAGAGCAATAAACAAACTGGCTACTTGCAGTAAGGTTGATTTATCAAGCGAAAGCGGGCAAGAAAAACTAATATTGTTAAAAGCTTCTCGCCATTGATAAAATAAACTTTTTTGTTGTTCTTTGGTTATTGATAAATATTGGCTTTGTAGACTATTTAACAAAATAATTAACTCATTGTAATATTTTTGCACTGCCAAATAAGTGGCAATAAGTTTGGGCGAAATATCGTTTAAAACAACTTTTTGTAAAGAAAAATTATTTGCTAAATAAAAAAATATCGCTCCACCGCCTAAAAAAGGCTCGGCATAATTAAAACTATGTTGCTTACTTGGAAAAAATTTTTGCAACGAACCAAGCACCAAATTTTTACCACCAGCCCACTTGATAAAGGGTTTCATATGTGTTTATAAAAAGAATTTTTATAAAATTATATTGATTATCAAGTAAAAAGCTAGCAAAAAAACCTAGTTTTTAAACATTTAATTTTGGAAATGGTATTAAACCATTTCAACTTTATAATTGATGTTGCGTTTCGTAGCATTCGTATAAGAATTTTAATTTTTTCTGATAATCATTTTTGATATTTTCATTTAAATAAATAATTAAAATTCTTCTATTATCGATTAATTTAAAATCTCTGCAATCTTTAATATTATATCTTACTTTATCTGGATTTTTTCCTGCATTAAAAACATTGCCTTGATAAATAGGTTGCAACAAGCCATTAGGAAAGCAAGTTATGTAAATGCATAGTGTTTCAAATGTTTCACTATCATGTAAAATACTTAAAAAATAAGTTAAGCAATATTTTTTCTTGCGGTCTTTTGTATAATAAAAAGGTAAGTTTGCACCATTAAATTGCCGTTCTTGATTATTAACAATATATGGCGAATTATAACTAATTTGATTATTGCCAACAAAAATGCTACTCGTAAAATCACCAATATTGCTTGACTGAACTGTTTTTAAATCAATATGAATAAAAGCATCATCAACTTCAAACATTAAATCACTACCAACAGGGCAAGAATTAGGAATTCCAATACCTTTTGAATTAATCAAAGCATAAATTACACGCTCTGCACCAGTGTTAAAATCAGATATTTTCTTTTCCTTTTCAATGGTATTCCATTTATGAAACCAATCATCTTTTATTGCATTTTTACTATCAAGACCTTTTAATATTTCATCTTGTGTAAATTTCAAAAAATGATAATATTTTATCAAATATTTATATTCTAATTTTTCTAACAAAATTAATTCATTATTTTCCATATAGCATTTTTAAAACTTCTTTTGCTAAAATATTTGCGAATTTTACAGGAACCGCATTACCAATTTGCCTATACATACTATTTAAACTTCCTATAAAAATAAAATCATCTGGAAATGTTTGTATTCTTGCGCACTCTCGAGCAGAAAGCCTTCTTTCTTTATTAATATGTATTTCTGGGCTTGTTGCAGTAATTGTGTCGCTTGGCTTGTTCCAGTTGGTAATTCTTAAAGATTGTTCAAAAACAATTTGCTTTTCTTCTAGCTCTGTAACTTGTGTATCGAATTTATCATCAAATTTTAATATTTCTTTTAACCTCCACCAATCGCTTGGTTTTGGAATACTACCAGAATTATTATCTTTTCGAAACCAATGACCTGCTGTATGTCTATAACCAAAAATATCATCAATTTTTTTAGTGGAAATTCCTGCTTTTTTGCGCCAATCTTTTAGATAATCGCAAATATCTTCTTGTTTTACAAAATGCTTTCTGCCCCAAAATTTATCATGCACATTTGTTGAGGCATAATGATTGTAAATTTTTTTACCATTTAAATTTATAACATTATTTGTAATTTCAATGCTTGCAAGCTCACCAATTGCTTGTTGCGTGGTTATAACGTTATTGTTATTGTGGGTTGGTTTTGGTAAAAGATTTCTGGTACCGATTTTATTTGCCATAATAATCACTCGTTCTCTTTGCTGTGGCACACCATAATGAGCTGTATTTATTAAAAAATGATCAACTTTATAATTTAAGCTTTCTAAATCTTTTTTGATTTGTAAAAAAACCAAACCACTGCCTAAAGACAAAATACCCTTAACATTTTCGGCAACAATAATTTTTGGGTTGGCAATTTTAATAAACCTAATCATCTCTTTATAAAGTGAATTTCTAGAATCGTTGATGCTTCTGTTTTTGTTAGCAATTGAAAAACCCTGACAAGGAAAACC
>CAMAWV010000038.1 GCA_945862075.1 Rickettsia typhi
AGATTTGTTTAACCAAAATCAATTTAAACAAGATAAACAAGATATTGACTCATATTTTAAAAAATCCCTTGCTTTTAAGTGGCAAGAGGAGTTTAAACAAGTATTTGCAGATGGCGGTTTTAATGTAGTGGTGGGCAACCCGCCTTATGGTGCAGATATCGATAAACTAGCCGAATATTTTGCCAAAACCTACCCAAACTCAACTAAAAATCATAAAGATAGTTATAAAATTTTTATTGATAAAGCCTTGCAAATTAGTAATTCTCATATTGGCTTGATAGTGCCCAACACTTTTTTATATCAACCAAGATATGCAGATATTAAGTCGGTAATAAATAAATATGGGCTAGAAATTATTAATTTAGGAGAAAATATTTTTGAAAATGTCGAGCTACCCACGGCAATTTTGCTTATCAACAAAAATCATCAAGAGCAAAAAATTGCCGATTTACGAATGTCGCCACGAAATGAGATTGAAAATATTATATCAAAAAAAAGTTTTGAATTAAAGGAGTGCATTAAAATTAAAACTTATTTAAAAGAAAATATTAAAAAATTAGAGGAAATATTAGAATTAAAAGATGCTGGTATTCAATATGCCTCTCCAGGAATTGGAAAAATTAATAAAGGTAGTAGTAAAATTGCAGATAAACTTTTTTCAGATATTCAAGATCAAAATTTTAGCATTCCATTTTTTACTGGATCTAGTATAGATAAAAATGGTTGGTTTTTTGATTATGAGCCTACATTATTTTTTAATGCTAATTATAAAAAAGTTCTTTTAAATAAAGAGTGGTGTCATTTTTCAAAAAATGTTTTTGACTGTAACAAAAAAATTATTTGGAGACAAACTGCTGACAGAATAATTGCTGTTCCAATAGAAAAACCATTTTATTTTGGCAAAACAATTCATGCAGGAATAATAAATCAAAAGTATATAGATCTTATAAGTTATTTATATTTATCTTGCATACTTAATTCTCAACATTACAAACATTTATACACACAAAAAGTTTTAGAATTAGGGAAGGTTTTTCCGCAGGTAAAGCTTGCCTATTTAAAAGATTTGCCATTTCCAGTTATTTCAAAAAACGACCAACAACCCTTCATAGAAAAAGCCCAAGTGATGCTTGATTTAAACCAGCAACTGCACGAGCTTTCCAGCAAATTTATCAAACTACTTTCTGCCGATTTGGCAGTGGCAAAAATCACCAAAAAACTCGAAAATTGGTTTAGCTTATCAAATCAAGAGTTTTTTGCCGAGGTTGGCAAGCAAAACAAACAGCTTGCTCTTAATTTAAAATCGCAGTGGCTTGACCATTTTGAAACTCAAAAACAACAAGCGCTGGCTTTGCAAAACCAAATCAACCAAACCGATAATCAAATTGACACTATGGTTTATGCTTTATATGGTTTAAGCCAAGAAGAAATTGCAACGGTAGAGCAAGGTTAATTCTTGCATTTAAGTAAAATATTTTTAACAACAAATTTTAAGTTTAAAATGCAAATTCAAAAATCACTCGATCTAAATAATCCTCCCCGAGAGGTATCGAACTTGCAAAACACTCGATCTCATCACCCTCCCCGAAAGGGAGGGTCAAACGGCTTAATGCCGTTTGGGGAGGGGGCGAAAGATCTTAACATAAGCTCAAATCTTAATTTTACTGAAAATAATTCTTACCCCTCCCCGAAGAGCCAAATTCTTGGCTCTTCGACCCTCCCTCAAGGGGAGGGTGATAAGATCGAGGAGGGTGATGGCATCGAGAATTATTCTAAAAAAACTTTAAATTTTGCCAAAGAATTAAGAAAAAGCCAAACAAATGCAGAAGGTTTGTTGTGGTATTATTTAAAAAATAAACAACTTGGTGGTTATAAATTTAAAAGACAACAACCAATAGATAAATACATTGTTGATTTTGTTTGTTTTGAAAAAAAATTAATTATAGAGCTCGATGGTAGTCAGCATAACGAAGATAAAAATATTAAGCATGATAAAATAAGAGATAGTTTTTTAAGAAGTCTAGGTTTTACAATTCTGAGATTTTGTAATGATGAAATTTTTACAAATTGTTTTAATATTTTAGATTTTATTTTACATAAATTAGAAAACCCTCTCGATCTAAATAACCCTCCCCGAAAGGGAGGGTCAAACGGCTTAATGCCGTTTGGGGAGGGGGCGAAAAATCTTAACATAAGCTCAAATCTTAATTTTGCTAAAAATAATTCTTACCCCTCCCCGAAGAGTCAAATTCTTGGCTCTTCGACCCTCCCATCAAAAAAAATTTTGGGGGAGGGTGATGAAGATCGAGAAAATACTATTTCCCCCTCCGCGAATTTGCAAGCAAATTCGACCCTCCAAAAAAGCGGGAGGGTGATGAAGATCGAGAAAATAATATTATAATTCTTCTCTAAATGATACATATGTATTATTTTGAAATTGCCTATTGTAATTAAAAAAAAATCAATAATAATAAGTGCTATAAAAAAACTTATTAGATTAATTTATATCAAATTTGTTTTAATCTTTTAAATTGGGGCATGACTAAAAAAAATATTTTAATTGTTGATGATGAGCTTACGCAGTGTAAAATTATCAGTCGATTTATTGAAAATTTAGGACATAATTATTTAGTAATAAATAGCGGTTTACAAGTAGTTGATTTTTTTATGAACAAAAAATTAATTAACGATATTTCTTATAAAGATATTGATATTATGTTGCTTGATCTTTCTATGGCAGATCTCGATGGTTTAACTATTTTAAAACAAATCAATTCTATTCGAGGTGAGTTGCAAGTAATTGTGCTTACCGCCAATCAAGATATTAATTCTGCAATTGCTGCTATAAATTGTGGAGCCATTGATTATATTGTTAAAGGCGAATCCGATATTTTTGCTAGAATTACTGCTTCTATTAATAATGCTATCGATAAACGAAATTTAAAATATCAAATCTCTTATCTTACCAGAAAAATTAAAGATCAAGTTTCGTTCTCTGATGTTTTAGGGCAGAGCGAAATTATTAATCAAGCGGTAAAAATGGCAAAAAAAGTTGCTAATTCTAATATTTCGGTGTTGTTAGAGGGGGCAAAAGGTTCTGGTAAAGAGTTATTTGCTTCGGCAATTCATGGCTCAAGCCAAAGATCGGGCAAGCCGTTTGTGATTGTTGATTGCGAAATGTTAAAATATGGTAATGGTGAAGAAGAATTATTTGGTTCAGAAAAAATTTTATTAGATAACAGTTTTAAAAAAATCAGTAAATTGCAAGAAGCCAACAATGGCACTATTTATTTAAATAAAATCGATGCTTTAAGGCCAGAATTACAAGTAAGATTGCTACGTTTTATGCAACAAGGTGGCCTTACTTTTAATAGCAATAAAGTACCTTCTCGTTATAATGTACGCATTATCGCTTCTACTACTAAAGATTTGCTAGAGCTTATTAGACAAAAAAAATTTCGTGAAGATTTATATTATCGTATTAATACTTTTTCTATTAAAATACCTAGTTTAAAAGAGATGGGCGAAAAAGATATTAGCTTGTTAATTGAAAATTTTTATCGTAATTTTGCTGTGCATGAAAATAAAAAAATTAAAAATATTTCAGCAGAAGCAATTTATCTATTGCAAAATTATGAATGGGAAGATAATATTCGTCAATTAAAAAACAGTATTTTTCGTGCAGTGGTGTTATGCGATGGCGAAATTATTAAGCCAGAGCATTTTCCTAATTTGGTTTACAAAGAAAATAACAATATCATCAAGGCAAAAGCCAGTATCAAAAAGAACTCCGATATGAGTAGTGAGCTTGTTGATATTTTTGACGATGACGGCGGTTGTAAATCTCTCGATTTTTTAGAAGAAGAAATTATTAAAAGATTAGTAAATATTTATAATGGTAATTTATCAGAAGTTGCAAAGCAATTAAATATTGGTAGATCAACCATTTATCGTAAATTAAAAATATCAGAAAATGCCTAAAATTACAACAGCGGTTTTTCCAGTTGGTGGATTAGGAACTAGGTTTTTACCTGCTACAAAAGCAATGCCTAAAGAAATGCTCCCTATTGCAAACAAGCCAATTATTCAATATGCTTATGAAGAGGCAAAGCAAGCTGGTATCGAAAAATTTATTTTTATTACAGGGCGCAATAAAAATACTATCAATAATCATTTTGATCATGCTTACGAACTCGAAAATGCTTTAAACGATTTTGGCAAAGAGCAAGAGTTAACTAATGTGATGGGTTGGATGCCTAAAGCAGGGCAAATTTGTTTTGTGAGACAACAAAAACCTTTAGGTTTAGGCCATGCAGTGAGTTGTGCTAAAAATTTTTTACCAAAAGACGAGCCTTTTGTGGTAATTTTAGCCGACGAATTATTAATGCCAAGCCAAGATAGATCCGAAAATTTTTTAGCGAAAATGCTTGATTTTTATTATGAGCAAAACAATAATTGTAGTGTGGTGGGGGTTGATGTGGTAGAAAAATCACAAACAAATAAATATGGCATTATTGCTACTGGCAATAATAATTTGATTGTTGATATGGTTGAAAAACCTAATCCAGATCTTGCTCCTTCAAACTTAGCAATTATTGGTCGATACATTTTACAACCTCATATTTTTGAGTATTTAGCACAAGTAAAACAAGGTAAAGGCAACGAAATTCAGCTTACCGATGCTATGCAACAAATGTGTAAAGATTATCCGTTTTATTATCAGCAAGTAAAAACTTCTCGATTTGATTGCGGTAGTGTTTTAGGTTACATCGAGGCAAATGTTGCTCTTGCTATCAAAAATCAGGCAATTTCTAATGAAGTAAAAAAAATTATTACTAAATATTTATAAAATTATGTTAAAAAAAACTGCTATTGTTTTTCCGGGTCAGGGTTCTCAAATGGTTGGTATGGGTTTTGATTTAGCTCAAAATTTTTTGGTAGCAAAACATTTATTTGCCGAAATTGATGAGCAGTTAAAATTTAAGTTAAGTGCTTTGATGTTTGAAGGTCCAGCCGATGAACTCACTAAAACTCAATATACTCAGCCAGCTTTAATGGCGGTTTCAATGGCAATTGTGCAAATTTTATTACACGAAACTAAATTACCTTTTAGTGCTTTTGCTTGTCTTACTGCCGGGCATTCATTAGGTGAATATTCTGCTTTATGTGCCAGTGGAGTTTTTGATGTTAAAACCACTTCTTCTTTATTGCAAACAAGAGGTTTAGCTATGGCAAAATGTGGCGAAAAAACTCAAGGTGCAATGGCGGCTCTTTTAGGTGGCGAACTAGAACAAATACAAACTCTTGCCAAAAAAGCCAGTAATTTTGGGGTTTGTCAAATTGCTAACGATAATTCAGTTGGGCAGGTGGTGATTTCTGGCGAGAAAAAAGCTATCGATTATGCTATTTTAACTGCTAAAGAATTTGGTATCAAAAGAGCCATTTTGTTGCCAGTGAGTGGTGCTTTTCATAGCGAACTTATGCTTGATGCTAAACAAAAAATGAGTGAAGCCTTGCAAAATGTGGCTTGCCATCAATCTCAAGTGCCAGTTGTTGCTAATGTTACCGCTCTGCCAATTGACGATGTTTCACAAGTTCCGCAGTTGCTTACCAGCCAAATTACTGGCTCGGTTTTATGGCGACAAACCAATCTTTATTTTGCTAATCAACAAATTGAAAGAATAATCGAAATTGGTTCAGGTAAAGTTTTGTGTGGTTTAATTAGTAAAACCTGCCCACAAATTGAAGCTTTATCTTTGCAAAACAGCCAAGATATTGCTAGTTTTTTAACAACATTAGAAAAATAATGTTTTAACGATTTTTATAAAGCACTTTATTTCTCATGTTGAAATAGTATTAGTATATTTTTTTTAGCAATTGCCATAAAACCGAGAGTTTGCGATATAAATTATGATGCTGAATGATAAAATCGTGTAGCAAAATATTTAAACCTGCCAAGTAAAAGAGCTGCATAAAAACCGTTAGCACACTGCTAAAAATAAGCAAGTGTCCGAGATGAGTAGTGGCAGAAACTATAATATTTTCGTCGATGCTTTTAATGTTGTTGAGTTTTTTCATGCTTTTTGCAACATTATGATAGCTGTTGCTAAAAATATTACTGTTTTTTGGTAGAAAAGATAGTGCCAAAATCATATTATTGCCACCAAACGCTAAACTTGCCTGCTTATAACAACGATGTTCGTTAAATTTTAAGCAAAAATGTTGTAAAATACTATAAGTAAACATAACAGTTTGCTGAAAAAATAGATTAATTTTTAGCAAAATATTGTGGCAAATAAAAGCCAAATCAAGAATTTTTGCTGATTTTTTAAAAATAATATACAAAATTTTTGCCATCAATACTAGTAAAAATTTATAAATATAGGTAATCTTCTTGATAAAACTTTTATTGGCATAAACTAGCATTAACACAAAAAAATCGCGGTTTGCCAAAAAACTAGCTTCTTTGGCAAGTGAACTGCGCAAAACTGTTAAAAACATTTTAGTGTCTTGGCACGATAAAATATATTTTTCAATTAAACCCTTGTTAATAATCACAACTTTTTTAGTAATGCTTGCAAAACTATAAATGTTTGGCTCTTTTGAATTATTGATAAAAAGTTGTAAATTTGGCTGGTTAAATTTTTCGGCGACTTGTTGTAAAATGGTGGTAAAAAAATCGTAATCTTTAATTTTTTTATAATTTTGGCAGTTTTTTAAAACTTTTTTTAAGCTTAAGCCAAACAAATAATCGCAAGCAAAATATAAGTTTAACAACAAAAAAAACACTAATAAAAAAATTGGCAAAATTATTTTTATTGCCGAAAAAAAATTAGCAAAACCTCCAATTAATAAGGCTCCAAGTAATAAAAAAGGGCTGGCAAAAATTAACAAATTAAGGCTTGCAAAAAGTAAAATAATAAGAAAAGAAAATGGTTTGGCAAACATTTTAAAAAAATAATTTGAAATATAAGATAAAAATGGTATAATATTATAACTTTTAAAATAAGTTTTTCAATTTTATTTTTCTCTATAATGTTAAATAATCATAACAATCCAACTAATATTAAAATTGGTAATTTTGCTATGGCAAACAATCTGCCTTTTGCTTTGATTGCTGGGCCTTGCCAAACCGAAAGTTTAGAACACTCGTTGTTTATGGCAACCAGTATTGCCGATATTTGTAAAGATTTAGGTATTAATTTTATATATAAATCTTCGTTTGATAAAGCTAATCGTTCTAGCATTGCTGGTAAAAGAGGCTTGGGTTTAGAAAAAACTTTGCCAATTTTTGCTAAAATAAAAGAACAAATTAACTGCCCAATTTTAACCGATATTCACAACGAAGAACAATGTAAAATTTTAGCCAAGCATCAAGAAGTTGATATTTTGCAAATTCCTGCTTTTTTATGTCGCCAAACCGATTTACTAGCGGCAGCCGCTCAAACTGGCAAAATCATTAATGTGAAAAAAGGGCAGTTTTTAGCGCCACAAGATACTCACAACATTGTTGAAAAATTTTTGCATTTTAATCATCAAAAACTTATTCTTACCGAAAGAGGAGCGAGTTTTGGTTATAATAATTTAGTTGCCGATTTTCGTAGCTTGCCGATTATGGCAAAAACTGGTTGTCCTGTGGTTTTTGATGCTACACACTCGGTGCAACAACCCGGAGGTCTTGGTGGCTCTAGCGGTGGGCAACGAGAGTTTGTTGAGGTGTTAGCAAAAGCTGCAGTTGCGGTGGGAGTGGCTGGTTTGTTTATAGAAACTCATCAAAACCCAGATAGTGCTCCATCCGATGGCCCTTGCATGCTAAAACTCGATAATTTATTTGCATTATTACAAAAATTACAAAAAATTGATAATATAGTTAAAAACAATTCTTAATTTATGTCAAAAAAAATTTTAGTTATCGACGACGACACTAGGCTACGCAACTTGCTGGGCAAATTTTTAACCGAACATCAATTTTTGGTGCATTTAGCCAAAGATCCTCAAGAAGCCAAGCTTGTTTTGGCTACCGAAAATTTTGATTTATTGATTGTTGATGTTATGCTTCCCCAACAAACTGGTTTTGAATTTACTTGTGAAATTAGAAAAACTCTACAAACTCCCATTATTATTCTTACCGCAAGGCAAGATCAAGAAGATCGCATCATTGGTCTTGAAGCTGGTGCCGACGATTACTTGCCAAAACCATTTGAGCCAAAAGAATTACTGCTACGCATAAATAATATTTTAAGAAGAATTAACATTACTAAAGATATACAAAACATTGTGCGATTTGGTGAATTTAGCTTTGATTTACAACAATTAAGGCTAAAAAAGCAAGATCAATTTTTACATCTTACCGAGATTGAGGCAAAAACTTTAAAAATTTTTAGCGAAAATATTGGCAAGCCAATTAGCAGAGATGAGCTTTCTAATCAACTTGGTATCGATCAAAAAAGTATCGATGTTAATATTACTAGGCTCCGAAAAAAAATTGAGCAACAGCCTAAAAAGCCTTATCATCTGCAAACTGTCCGAAATTTGGGCTATATTCTTTATTGTTAAACAAAATTATGAGTAAAAACCTAAATTTAAACCCAAAAAAACAAGAACAAGATAAATCAGAAATTAGCATTCGCCCTTGTTATTTGCAAGATTTTTTAGGGCAAAAAAAACTTAAAGAAAATCTATTAATTTTCTTGCAATCGGCTAAAAATCGCCATGATGTTTTGGATCATACTTTATTTTATGGGCCTCCGGGGCTTGGCAAAACTACTTTGGCTCAAATTGTTGCAACCGAAATGGGGGTTGGTTTTAAAAGCACTTCAGGGCCAGTGCTGGCAAAATGTGGTGATTTGGCGGCAATTCTCACTAACTTGCAATTTGCCGATGTTTTATTTATCGATGAAATACACAGATTAAACAAGGTGGTAGAAGAAGTTTTATATTCGGCCATGGAAGATTTTAAACTCGATCTGATGATTGGCGAAGGCCCTTCTGCTAGAGCCATCAAAATTGATCTGCCAAAATTTACTTTAGTAGGGGCAACTACTAGAATTGGTGCTATTGCTAATCCGCTAAAAGATCGTTTTGGCATACCGTTAAGAATTGATTTTTATAGCCCAGAAGAACTGCAAGAAATTGTGCTAAAAGATGCTAGTTTGCTTGGTATTAACTTGCAATCAGATGCAGGTTTTGAAATTGCCAAAAGATCACGCGGAACCCCAAGAATTGCTATTCGGCTTTTAAAAAGAGTGCGAGATTTTGCAAATTATCAGCAACAAGAAATTATTAACCTAGCAACCGCTAAATATGCTTTGCAATGCCTTGAAATAGATGCTTATGGGCTAGATTCTTCTGACAAACGATACTTAAATTTTATTGCCAAAAAATATGCTGGCGGGCCAGTGGGGCTTGAAACTATTGCTTCTGCTTTAAGTGAAGAAAAAGAAAGCATAGAAGATAGTATTGAGCCATATTTAATTCAGCAAGGTTTTATCGAAAAAACTTCTAGAGGCAGAGTGCTTACCAAGCAAGCTTGGCAAATTTTAGAAAATTAATTTAAAGGCAAAACTACAAAATAATAACTCGTTTTTGCTCAAAATGTTGGTATAAATTATAAATTATCTCAACATTTAAACATTCATCTTGGGCAAAAATTTGACACTGTTTAAAAGCGTCAGAATTTAACACAATGTCTGCCAGAGTTTGGTTATCGATCTGCTTTTCGCCAAGAATAACTAGGGCTTCGCGATTATTACCTTGTAGGTAGGTTATGCCTTTGCCTAAATTATGCTGTTCTCGGTATGTATAGTTTAGCCCATAACCAAAAGCACAAGCAATTTCGGCAAAAATTTCTTCTTTTGTGGCAATGCTTTTATTCATCAATTTACGATCGATTGTTGATTCGGTGAGTTCTAAAACCTTAAAGCCGTTATCTACATTTTGATATTTTTGAGAAGCACGTTTTACCCTTTCAATGGTAATATCAGAAATATGTTTATAGCCAGCCTTGAAAGCCTCTTTTTTGGCATCAATTTTTTCTGGCAATTGCACTAAAATAAACCTTCTGCCACCTGCAACTGCTTGTTTGTTTTCAAAAATTCCATCTTTTGCTTTTTTATTAAGCTCATCTTGATTTAGTTCCATAACCGCTTGCCCTGTGGTGCCACTACCTGCAAAAAAATCAAGAATGAGATCGTTTGGTGCGGTAGAAATTTGGAGAAGGTGTTTGATTAGTGAGACAGGTTTGGGGTTGTCAAAGATTTTTCCTTCAAATATATCGTTTAAGATTTTAGTTCCAGAGCCACTTGATTCTTCGATAATTGACTTTGGTGGCAACTCTGATTCTATTTCAATTATACCTTTATTGCTAGGGTTGTCTATATATATTTTTTGAACAACACTATAATTTTCAGTTATATGTATAAATTTTTTACTATTATTGATTTTTTCCATGCTCCATGTCCAGCGCCCCAAGATTTTATTTTTCTTTGGTGGTCTAATAATTTTTGTATAACCTTTTTTAATTAAGTCTTGATTATCTTGATATACAACTTTTTCATCATTTGAAGTTTTTGCAAGCTCTTTATCATAATCGTCAATAGCTATAAAATCTTTTGTTTTTTTATTAAAATAAATGCTATATCCTAAATTTAATCTATTAACTAATGTTCCGCCAGCGCCACCAGTTACCAATCCACTTCCAAGATAAAACCATCCATTTTCATCTTGTAGCAGTTTCTTTTCTGTCTTATCGCTATATTTCAAATCTATCTCATCTTTAAAATAACCTAAAATATATTCGTGATTTTTTTGAATACCGATGGCATCATTTTGTGCATTACCCTTTTTCCATATTATTGGAATTAGTCCACACTCCTCGCCAAATATCTCATTCATCATGTGCTTTAAATGGTGCACTTCGTTATCATCAATACTCACAAAAATAACTCCGTCTTCGCACAAAAGCTCTCTTGCCAAAACAAGCCTAGGATACATAAAAGAAAGCCAGTTTGAGTGCTTTCTGCCTGTGTTTTTTTCTTTGGTATTTTGCCCCGAAACATCTTGCCCCTCTTCAATTTGCCCGCTTTCAAGCAAATAATCAATCTCGCTTGTGGCATAATTATCGGGGTAGATAAACTCGTTTTGAGTGTTGTATGGTGGGTCTATATAAATGCACTTTACCTTGTTTTTATAAGAGGGCACCAGCAGTTTTAAAACATGCAAATTATCGCCTTCGATAATTAAATTTTGTGTTGTTTTAAAATTTTTACTGCGTTCTTCGTTAAATTTTAAGGAAAGTTTAGTTTCGCTTTGCTTAAATGCTAGGCCTTTTGCTTTTTGCTTGCCTGCCCAAGTAAAACAAAACGGCTCTTGTGTATCGCTTTTATAGTTGCCAACAAAATTTTCAAGCTCACTTTTAATTAAATTGCCGTCTTTATCAAACAAATTTGGCAAAAGTTTTTTTAATTCTGCTAATTTTTCTTGATGCAGATCTGGTAAATTATCGTTAAATTTTATAGATTTTTCTGTCATATTTTTGATATAAATTACTTCCAATTGCTTGAATTAATAGTGGTAAATGAATCGTTTTTTAGCCTTAAAATTTCTGCCTGATCGCTGATATTTTTGGTTTTAACATCAAAGCCAAGTGCCCTAAAATGCTCAATTGCACATTTTATTTTAAACTCTTCAGTTTTTGCCATAAGTGTGTGACTTGCTCTATCTTTTACTTCAAAAACCATATAAAGCTTGTCATTTTCGCCAACAACCACAGCAAAATCTGGGTAATATTTGCCAATTGGTGTGTTGATATGAAATTTGCCTTCTCCGCCTTTTGGCAATTTCATAAACAATTTTATTGCCGAAAGTTTATCGGCGGTTTTGATAAAGTTTTGCTCTGGAGCAGAATCGTATTCAACTAAATTATATAAAGATTTTTCTGCTTCGCAGGTGCTTGCTGTTGTGGGTTTTTCATCTTCATAAAATGCTTGATCGCTCCATTTTTCGGGCGTGAGTTGATACTCAATTTTTGCAATGGTGATTATGGCATTTTCAATTTGCTCTTTGATGGCAAAAATTGCTCTTGTAAGCCACATTTGTTGATTTTTTTGAATAGCATTTGGGTTACATTTTTGTAGAATTGTATTAACTTCCCATTTTGTAAGCCAAGTTTCTGAACAAATTTTTTGCAGTACTTCTTGTTTATTGTATGTTGATTCTAGCTGTTCTCCAAAATCGGCATCGTGCAGGCTAGCAATGTAAGCATCGGTAAAGCCTGCTTTTTCTATCATAATTTTAGGTGCAGAAATTTCGTTTTCAAACAGTTTTATTGCCTTGATAATATTTTCATAAAGTTGTTCTTTTTTATCAAAATGCATAAAATATTTTGATTTTCTGGCAATTTTTTGCCATAAAAGCTTTGCCTCATCGAGCTTTTGAGTGCGAACTTGCATTATTTTGGTTTTTTCTAATCTAGTTTCGGCATTATCTGGTATAAAAACCTCATAGCCATCTTTTTTAGCATCGTTTTGATAATTTTTAACAAAATCATTCCATTTTTCGCCACCAATTACAGTAAGTAAGTTGATTATATCGTCTTTTGCAGTATCTAAACTATCTATGATTCTATCGCCTTGTTGATTTACCGCTAAACGAAGCCCTCTGCCAATAAACTGACGCCTTGAAATATCACTGCCAATATCGCGCAGAAAACAGATTTGAAAAACATTTGGGCAATCCCAACCAACACCAAGTGCAGAGTGGGTAAATATATATTCTACTGGCTCGTCAAGAGATAATAATTTTTCTTTTTCTTTAATTATCAAATCAAGCTTTTCTTCGTCGTTTTCAATTCCTTTGGTGCTTTGTTTATCGCTAAAATATGCTCCATATTTTTCTGGCGGTTTATTGTGATAGGCTTTTAACTCTTCTTCAAAAATTAAGCGAAGTTTTTCAAAATTTGCAA
>CAMAWV010000039.1 GCA_945862075.1 Rickettsia typhi
GGAAATTCTTATAAAAGCTAAACAGCTAAATATACCAACAGAAATTATTGATAATTTTAGCAAAATTAGTAATTTTTTATCAGATACTCACAACACCATATTAATTTGTGGATCGCTATACTTGGCAGGACATTTTCTAGCTTTAAACTAAAACTTATGTTGGTGGATGTTCGTTGTCATGACTACTTCCCATCAATAATGGCAATTGTGGTGCTCTTTGTGGTGGTATCTCTATCTGTAGCAGGTTTTATATAAACTTCCAAATCGATAGAAAAGTTATAGCGCAAACCACATGAAGCACTAGCAACACAACTGGCGCACCCTATTTCTTTATCTAGGCGACCTATGGTAGCTAACATGCCAATCAGTGTAGCAGAACAAGCAATAGATAGGCAATGTGGTGTAGTTTACGCATTTGTATAAAGTTGTAAGTTTATCACCTATGGAACTTAATGTAGCTTGATTATCAGGCATATAAAAAATAAATTAGTTAATTTTAAGTTATAATTAGTGATGCAATAAATTCTTGTGAGTTTTACCAATCGCAGTTAGCTATTACTAATTGTTTTTGGGTAGTTTGTAGCACAATGTTGCCTTGTTGATTAATATCAATAAAAATTCCACTATGTTTTTTGCCTTCAAAATCAAGATTTATTTCTTGGTTTATTTGATAAGCAAGTCTAAGCCATAGTTTTTTGATACCAAGAAAGCCGTAATCTTGCCAATTTTGTAGTAAAAAATTAAAATTTGGCAAAAAATATTGTAAAAATTGTAAGTAAGAAAGATGAATATTGTAATTTGTTAAGTTGGTTGCTTGTAAATTTGTGATGTTTGGATGATGTTTTAAATTTACTCCAATGCCAATAATAAAATCTTGGTAGCCTTGCCTGGTTTGAGTGCTGTCAATTAAAATGCCCGCTACTTTTTGACAATCAAGCAAAATATCGTTGGGCCATTTGTAATTTATGGGTAAATTTGGTTTTAGTTGTTGTAAAGTTTTACCAAAAGCAACAGCGGTAAGCAATGAAAGTTGAGTGTAATTTTGACAGAATTCTTTGGCTATTTGTATTACTAAAGAACAAAGCAAATTTCCGGCCATAGATTGCCAAACTCTGCCATTTTTTCCAACTCCTTTAGTTTGTGAAAGTGCTAAAATAATTTGTTTAGAATGTATTTGTTGATTAAAAAGCAAGCTTTTAGCGGTTTGATTGGTACTTTCTAATTCGCAATACTCATAAATAGTAAAATCGAAAATATGGTAAGTTTTTTGCGGTTTCATCGAATAAAAATTAATTTTTTATGATTAGAATGTTCTAAACTAAATTGATAATTAAGTGGTTTGAGGGTTTTTAAATCGGCAAGGTTGTTAATATTATTTTTAATCATTAAATCAGCAGTTTTGCCTCGAGCTTTTTTGGCATTAATGCCGATATTTTTTAATTTATTTTGTTGGTAATCTAAAAAAATCATATCAATAATATTTAGGTTTGACTTGTTTAATGCTTTGATATATTCTTGCGATGCTAAATTGATGATTAATTCGTAATTTTGGCAATATTTGGTTAGATCGTTGTGCCAAAAATTGTATAAGTTATCGATAAAAAAACTATGTTTCGTAAAATTACTCGACATTTCGAGGCGATAAGGTAAAATAACATCAAAAGGTTTTAAAATGCCATAAAGCCCAGATAAAATCAGCACATTTTTTTGTAAATAATCTAGCTCTAGTTTGTTATAATTTGCTAAATTAAGTTGTTTATAAACATCGCCACGAAAGGTAAAAATTGCTTGCTTTGCTTGATGATAATTTTCTGCTCTAAAATTTTGCCATCTTTGCTGGTTTAGTTCGGCAAGTTTTGGGCTAATATGGCATATTTCTGCTATTTCTTGGCAAGTAAATTTTTTTAAATTATCGGCAAGTATTTGAGCTTTGGTTAAGAAAATAGGAGTGTTTGATGAGGTATTTTTAGCAAGCTTGAGATAATCAGAAAAATCTAAAGTTTTTGCTGGTGATAAAATGATAATCATTATGTGTTGCTTTTATTTTTTTAATTTGTAGAATTTTAAATCATCTATTTGTTTTTTTAAAGCTTTAATTTTATTATCATATGAGTAATTTAAATTCAATCAATGAAGTGCCATTAATGCGAAAAGCAACCGCTGTTTGGTTAATCGATAACACTTCTCTTACCTTTTCACAAATTGCCAGATTCTGCCATTTACACGAGCTAGAAGTACAAGGCATTGCCGATGGTGATATTGCTAGTGGTATTTTGGGGCAGAGTCCGATTATGTCGGGGCAACTCACTTTAGACGAAATACATCGTTGCGAAAATAATTCTTCTGCAATTCTTACTTTAAATCAAAATGCGGCCAGCAAAATTCAAGATAGCAAACAAAGTAAATATACACCTATTGCGAGAAGACAAGATAAGCCAGATGGTATTGCTTTTTTATTAAAATATTATCCAGAAATTAGCAATAATCAAATTAAAAAATTAGTAGGTACCACCGATAAAATGATTGATTCCATTCGCTTAAAAAATCACTGGAATATGAAAAACATTAAGCCTCGAGATATAGTTTTGTTGGGTCTGTGCAGTCAAGCAATGTTTAATGAGATTATTTCACAAATTAAATCTTCTGAAAATCTAACTAAAAAAACCTCTGACAATGCTTAATATATCCGATTCCGCTCCACAATTTTCGTTGTTAAGTAGCGAAGGTAGTGCTATAAATTTAGCAAATCTTAAAGGTAAAAATGTGGTTTTATATTTTTATCCTAAAGACGATACCCCCGGTTGCACTATCGAAGCGCAAGATTTTAACAATCAATTAAATAAATTTAGCAATCTTGATTGTATTATTTTAGGCATTTCTAAAGATAACTTCAGTAGTCATTGTAAATTTGTTAATAAATATTCGCTTAAATTTCTGTTGCTTTCCGATGAAACTGGTGAAATTTGCAAGAAATATCAAGTTTTAACTGAAAAATCAATGTTTGGTAAAAAATATATTGGCATTGATCGATCAACTTTTTTAATTGATAAAATGGGCAAAATAGCAAAAATTTGGCGATCAGTTAAAGTGAGTGGTCATGTTTATGAAGTTTTGACAGAAGTGGCAAAACTTTCTTAGTTGTCAATTTGCAAGTTTAGAAACAAGTGGCTTTATATATTTGCAAGGAGTTAAAAACTTCTTGTTTCGATATTTGATTTTTGTGGTTTTATATATTCGATAAATTATTATTTTTTCTATTTTTTTATGCAAGTAATTTCATTACACAAAACTGGCAATCCAGAAGTTTTAAAAATAGAAAAGCACGAAGAGATAAAGCCTAAAAAAAATGAAGTGATAGTTCGAAATATGGCTATCGGAGTTAATCATATTGATGTCGCCATACGTAAAGGGCAGTATCAAATGCCTGCTTTGCCTCTAGTGTTAGGAAACGAAGCTTGCGGTATAATCTCGGCTATAGGTAGTGAGGTATCCGATTTTAAAGTAGGCGATAGAGTTGCTTATGCTACTTCTGGTATTGGAGCTTATTGCGAAAAAACTGCTGTAGTTGCCGATTGTTTGGTTTTGCCGCCAAAAGAACTTACCGATTCTCAAGTGGTGGCGGTGCTACTAAAAGGCTTGATGGCACACACTTTGCTTTATAGAGTTTATCATGCTACTTTGGTAAAAAGAATTTTAATTCATGCGGTAGCGGGTGGAGTTGGGCATATTTTATGTCAGTGGGCAAGGTATTTAGGTATTGAAGTGGTTGGCACTGTGGGCTCTGATCAAAAAATAGATTTTGCGAACTTAATTGGTTGCAACCATGTTATTAATTATAAAACTAACAATTTCGTTGAAGAGTTAGCTAAAATTACTAACTATAATGGCGTAGGCATTGTTTATGATTCGGTAGGAAAAGATACAATATTAAAATCACTCGAATGCTTGTGGCCTATGGGTATTTGTATTAGTTATGGCGAGTCTTCAGGAGTGGTTGAGCCAATAAATTTAAATGTGTTAATTGATAATTCTTTATACTTATGTCGGCCAAGTTTACCAATTTTTAAAAACAATAGAGCTGAGCTTGCCATTACCGCAGAGCAAATTTTTGCTATGGTAAAAAAAGGCATCATTAAGCCAAGAATCACCGAGTTTAATTTTAAAGAGGTGGCAAAAGCTCATCAATTGTTTGAAAATCGCACTAATATTGGCTCGGTTGTGCTTACTTTTTAAGATATGAATTTTTTATATCAGCGATTTGTTGCTAACAAAAAAAGTTGGGTTTTATCAAATAAACTCGGCTTGGCGGTTGATGATAATAGCCAAAATATCCCTTGGTTTAATTATTTAGCAGTTGATTTTTTGCAAAAATATTGTCAAAAAAATTCAAATTTAACAGTTTTTGAATTTGGTTGCGGTTCTTCTACTTTGTTTTTTCAAAAATATGCTTATCGAACTTTTAGCCTTGAAACCAATAAAACTTGGTTTACAATTATCACTCAAAAGTTGGCAAATATTGTTGTTGGGCAGTGGAGTGCAAATTATTTTTCAAATCAAAATGATTTCGTTGGAGCAACAGTTTTTTTGCTAGAAAATGCCTACCAAAATCCAAATTACTATCATTTTCTAGCAAATAATTTTCAAAACAAACAGCAATTCGATATTATCTTGGTTGATTCTTTGCATCGTAAACAGTGTGTTTTACACAGTTTGGAGTTTTTAAAACCTAACGGTTTATTGATTGTTGATGATTTTGAAAGAAAAAATTATCACACAATAGCTCAATATTTAGAAAAACAAGGTTTTTATTGCCAAAATTTCATCGATTTGGCGGTGGGGCAGTTAAAAATCAAGCAAACAGCAATTTTTAGTAAAAATTATTGACAATGTTGCAATTAATTTTAAAATAATTAAAGGCACTGTTTAATCCCAAATTTATTTTAAATTTAGTTCTAAAAAATATGGAAAATAATATTTTGGAAAAACTCACAATTGAATTTTATAATACAAAGCCAGTTGAAGTTATAGATTTTCTTACAAGCATAAATGCTTTTAGAAAAGAATACGAAGCAACTTTAAAAGCCGAAGGTTTTAAACTTGGCAACGATGATATGAAGCTTTATATTAGAGTTAAAGAAGGTTCTTTGATATGGGAGCTTCTTATTCTCAAGCCACTTCAAACAACCTTAGATTTTGTTGTTAATAAAATATTGCACAAAACTTGGAATAAATTTAATCAAATATTTAGTAAAGTAAAAAAAGAAGAATCTACCAGCCACATACCAGCAGAAACACTCAATAATGCCAAAGAATTTTTACAACCAATAAGTAACGATCTTGCATCAAAAGTTAAAGTTCTTTACGAAGATAATAGCAAAAAACTTAATATTGAAGGCGAATTCTACGGAACCGATGGTAGAGCTGTTTTTAGTAAGCTTGAAGAGTTGATTTCTCATAAAAAATTACCATTAACAGATGAATTTGAAGATAAAGTTCTGCAATTATCAATATCAAACAGGCAAAATGCAACTGCCATAAGAGGTGTGATAGGAGATTTTGGCCAAGAGGATTATCAAATTATCTTTTCAAATAATATTAAAGATGAAATAACGAGGCAAGAAAAACCATTTGAAGTTTATTATCTTGTTAATGGTAGTGTTAAAAGGTCGCCTAGTAATAATAAAATTGTTGCATATCATATCACAAAAATAGAAAAAATAGAAGTTTAAAAAATTAAAACAAATTTGGGATACATTAGTTCCATCATCAAACAAAACACCATGACTACTAATTTTATTATCATCAGCACAACTTTTGCTAGCTTACAAAAAGCCCAAGAAATTTCTTTAGCTTTGCTTGCCAAAAAACTAGCAGGTTGCACTCAAATACAAAACATCACTAGCAGTTATTTTTATAACCAGCAAATCTGCACTGAAACCGAGTTTTTATTAACTATCAAAACCAAGCAAAGTCTTTTTGCTAGCATTGAAAGTTATCTAATTCAGCATCATTCTTATCAAACTCCGCAAATTATTGCCACCCCAATTAGCCACATTTCGCCTCAATATCGGCAATGGCTAGAAAGTTGCTTGCTTGATGATTAATATTAACTCACAAAACCAAGTTAAATATTGTAGCCATTGCCAGCAAGAAGTGTTAAACAATGGCTATCAAGAGCAAGATTTAGTTTTTTGTTGCAATGGTTGCTTGTTGGCTTTTAAGCTCATAAAAAACAGCAATCTTGCTAACTATTATCAAATACGTAATCAACAAAGTGCCAATAATTTTTATAACCTTAAGCCAGAAAGTGATGATTTTTGCGATTTTTCTGATTTTTTTACCAAAAATTCAGTTAATAATTATCAAACAACCTTGCTAATTAGTAATTTGAAGTGCCTTGCTTGTGTGTGGTTAATTGAAAGTATTTTAGCTAAACAACAAAATATACTGCTTGCCAAAATAAATTCTACCACCAAATCTCTTACTATTAATTGGCAAGGAAATATTGAAGATGGTAAAAAACTAGTATTACTCATCCAAAACTTGGGTTATATCTTGGCTCCGTTTAATGTGGCGAGCATTAATTTACAACAAAAACTAGAGCAAGAAAAATTGCTAAAAGCACTGGCGGTTGCTGGCTTTGGGGCGGGCAACCTAATGTTATTTTCTATTGGTTTATGGCTTACCGATGCTAGTCAAATGGGTTTTTACACTCGTTTTTTATTTCATCTTTTTTCTGCTCTAATCGCCATTCCTGTGGCAATTTATTCGGCAAGAATTTTTGTTATTTCCGCTTTAAATGCCATCAAAAAAAGGCAAGCAAATATGGATTTACCTATTAGTTTAGCCATTATTTTAGCTTGTGTTGTTAGTTATTTAAACACTTGGCAGGGCTTATCTTATGTGTACTTTGATTCGGCAGTAATGTTGATTTTCTTTTTGTTAATTGGTAGATACCTCGATTTTTTAGCTAAAAAAAAAGCTCAAAATATTGCTTCTGATTTTGCTCATCTTACCGCTAGTTTTGGCAGGGTTTTATTGCCAAATGGCGAGGTGAAAATTTTTCCTAGTCATAAATTAATGCCAGATAATATTTTATTGATTGCTTGTGGCGAAAAAATTTCTGCCGATGGAGTGGTAATTTCTGGCAATTCTAGTGTTAATAATTTTTTGTTAAGTGGCGAAACAATTAATGTAGCAGTTGCTCCAAATTCAGTTGTTTATGCTGGGGCGGTTAATTTAGAGGCTCCACTGCAGGTGAAAGTATTAAAAACCGCTCAAGATAGTGTTTTAGGGCAGATTATGAGTTTTGTTGCTAATTTACAATGTAGTAAAAATTATTTTGTAAGTATTGCCGATAAATTATCAAAACTCTACACTCCGATAGTGCATTTGCTTGCCTTGTTTACTTTTTTATACTGGAAGTTTTTTTTAGATCAAACTTGGCAACAAGCCTTGATGAATGCCACTGCGGTGTTAATTATTACTTGTCCTTGCGCTTTGGCTTTGGCGGTGCCAGTTGCTCAAACTATTGGTATTGCTAATTTGTTAAAAAAATCGATTCTTATTAAAAATGCCGAAGTTTTTGAAAAATTAAGCACAATTACCACTATTGTGCTTGATAAAACAGGCACTCTTACCACTGGTAGCCCAGTTTTACAAAATGTTTTTGCTATTCAAAACCAGTGTTTAGTAGAGGTTTCTTGCAATCATTTTGCTTCACAACTTGCTGCAAGCTTGGCAAAACACAGCAAGCATATTATTGCGAAGGCAATTGTTCAAGATGTTTTTTTGACAATCAATAATCTTGTGATAACTGAAATTATTGAAGAAAAAGGCTTGGGAATTACTGCTTTTTATGATGGTTCGCCCATCAAACTTGGCAGTGCTAAATTTTGCCAAGTAAATTTTGAAAATCTTATCTGCCAACTACCAAATTTAGCAAATCAGTTATGTTGTTTTTTTACTTATCAGCAAGAGCAGTTGTTGTTTGTGTTGCAAGATAGCTTAAAAACCGATGCCGTTAAGGTTTTAAAAAATCTTGCCAACAAAAATATTGTGCTACTCTCTGGCGATAGAAAAGAAAATGTTACAAATATGGCAAAAACTCTCGGTATTAAAAACTATCATTTTGCTTGCGATCCGCTACAAAAAGTTCAAATTTTGCAAAATTTACAGCAAAAAAATGAAAAAATAATGATGGTCGGCGATGGTTTAAACGATTTACCGTCACTGGCTTTGGCTGATATTTCAGTTTCTTTTTCTGCGGCAATAGATATTTCGCAAAAAACTGCCGATGTTATTATTGAAGGTTCTAAATTACAACCGTTGCTCGATTTATTTAGCTTGGTTGCTAAAACTAAAAAAACTATGCTGCAAAATTTGGCAATTTCGCTGTGCTATAATTTAATTGCCTTGCCTTTTGCTATTTTGGGCTATGTTTCGCCACTTTGGGCGGCTTTGGCAATGTCTAGCTCTTCTGTTTTAGTAGTTTTAAATTCTTTTTTATGGAAATAACAATCAAAAATAAACAACAGATGCAAAAATTTGCCTACGATATGGCAAAAAATGCTAAAAATAATCAAATTTTTGCATTATTTGGTAATTTAGGAGTAGGAAAAAGTTTTTTTGTGAAACATTTTATTAATTATTTGCAAATTAACAAAACCGAGGTGTTAAGCCCAACTTTTACTTTGCTAAACACCTATTTAACCAGCAAGGGCGAAATTTTTCATTTTGATTTATATCGTTTAAAAAGCCATTTTGAGCTTGAAAATATTGGTTTTTTTGTGCCTATAACTCATAACATTATGCTCATTGAGTGGCCAGAAATTGCCCTGCCTTTTTTACCTTCTGATATTATTAAAATTTCTTTTACTAAATTAAACAATAGCAATATTCGCAACATTACAATTTTATGATTAAACACATTTTTACAAGCAACGAAAGCCATTACGGTTTAAGGCTAGATAAATTTTTAACTTTACAGTTTTTAAGCCTAGATTCTAGCATTACACGTAGTAAAATTCAGCAATTTTTAAAAGATAATTTGGTTTTAATAGATGATGTTATTGTTAGCAATGCTTCTTATTTGCTAAAAAATAAACCTCAAAATATTTTAGTTAATTTGCCTCAAAAAAAACCAAGCCATTTAATGCCTGCTGATATTGCTTTTGAAATTATTTATCAAGATGAACATTTGTTGGTTATCAATAAACCAGCTAATTTAACAGTGCATCCAGGTAGTGGCAATCAACAAAACACCTTGGTAAATGGTTTGTTGTTTTTAGAGCAAAAACTTTCTACCAATCACGATGCCACAAGGCCTGGAATTGTGCATCGGCTCGATAAAGATACTAGTGGTTTAATGCTGGTGGCAAAAAACGATCTTACTCATTTAAGATTAAGTAAAATGTTGCAAGAAAGACAAATAAAACGAATTTATTTAGCATTTATTTATGGCAAAATGCTGCCAGAGCAAGGAATTATCAATAAAAATATTTGCCGTAATGCCAACAACAGGCTAAAAATGATTACTTGTAAACAAACAGGAAAAACAGCAATTAGCCATTATCAAACTTTACAAGTTTTTGGCAATAATTTTGCTAGTTTATTGCAATGCAAGCTAGAAACTGGCCGAACCCACCAAATTAGAGTGCATTTTGAATCTGAAAAGCACTCATTAATTGGTGACCAGCTTTATAATTCTTGTCAAAAAATGCTACCAAGCAACTCCTCGCCAGAATTTAAAAATTACCTACAAAACCTCAAAAGACAAGCCTTGCACTCTAATGTTTTAGAATTTATGCACCCTATTTTAGAGCAAAAAATGCACTTTACCTGCCCATTGCCACCAGATTTAATAGAGTTGCAACGGTTATTAGAGAAACTGTAATATTATTTATTAAAAAAATACTTGATATTTAAGAAATAAATACTATAATTACTTTAATGATAAGTTATTTATCTAGTAATTTTTTTTATTAATTGTGGGGCTTTCAGTCTCATTATATATTGTTATATTTTATGAGAAAATCAGAAGTAAACCCTTTTGAAGCACTAGGAATATTAGAAAAATCAGCAGAATTAAAAATTCCGCAAGAACAAAAAAGACCTGCAAATCATGTTTGCTCAATATACGACAATCGAGATGAAAAGAGTTTATATGGAAAAAAAGCTGGAGATAGAGAGATAAATAGTCTTTATCCTAAACCAAGAGAAAAAATTTTTGCTTCTTTTTCATCAGATGATAATCAGCAAGATGTGGTTCAGTTTTCAGAAAACTCGATTGAAGGAGAAGAACCAGCCACAGTATGTTGCCCATCGTTTTTTCAAGAGTTTGGGCAAATGTTCTTGGAACGTTTGTTAGGATTGGAAAGATAATTCTAGGGCAAAATGTAAAGATCCGCAAATTACCACTAGGCATGGTTGAGTTTGTTTGCCAATTATATTGAGAGCATCAAGTAAATTATTAGCATCTGTGATAGTAAGATTATGTTTTCTGCCAATGCTTGTTATCACTTGGCTTGATTCGGGGTAGGGTTCTTTGCCAACGGTTACGGCCATTAAGTTAAATTGCGAAAAAGCTAATAAAAAATCGGGCCGGCATTTGTTTTTGCTAAAACCACAAATTACAAATTTTTGCATGTTGCTAAAACTATTTTGGCAAGCAAGCCAATCGGCAAGAGCCAAGGCTCCGCCAACATTGTGGGCTCCATCAAACCATAACTGGCTATTTTGGGGCAGTAATTTTAGCCAATGATTGTTTAGTTTTTGTAGTCTGGCTGGCCAAAAAACCGTGGCGATTGCCTTGGCTAAATGCTGATAAGTAAAATAAAAATCGTGGCTAATTGCCATAATGCAGGCTAGGGCGGCCGAAAAATTAAAATATTGATGTTTGCCAAGTAAATTTGGTTGCGGTAAATTTGGTAGTAAATTTTCGTTTTGCCAATAAAAATCAAAACTTCCTGAATTATTGATTTCTATAAAAAAATCTTGCTCATAAAAATAAGTGATGCTTTGCAATTGTGTGGCAACTTCGTTTATTGCCAAGTTTATTGTTAAATCATCTTGTTTAGCAATAATTAGCGGAGTGTTTGTTCTGGCAATGCAGGCTTTTTGTAAGGCAATTTCTAATAAAGTGTTGCCTAAATATTCTTGATGATCAAGTGAAATTGACGAAATAACAGTGGCAAGCTTTTTTTCGATAATATTGGTGGCATCTATTCTTCCGCCCATTCCACATTCTACAATCAAAATATCGGAATTACTTTGCGAAAAAGCTAAAAAGCTGGCCATGGTAAAGCTTTCCATAAAGGTAAATTGATGTTCTTGGCTAGCTAATCTGGTTTCTTCTAAAACTTCATATAATTTGCCGTCGCTAATTATTTGCCCATTTAAGACAATTCGTTCATTGCAGTGCAGTAGGTGTGGAGATATATAAACACTGGTTTTATAACCAGCTACCTGAAAAATTTTAGCCAACAATGCCGAAATAGAGCCTTTGCCATTGGTGCCAGCAATATGAATAACGGGAGGTAATTTTTGGTGAGGGTTGCCAAGTTTTTGTAGCACAGGAAGCATTCTAGCAAAAACCGTTGCATAATTGATTTTTTTGTTGCCTAAAGTTGCAGGAATTGGCCAATGCGGAAGATAAACCATTGAGAGCTAGAGTTAAAACAAAGTGGCGCACCCGAGAGGATTTGAACCCCTAACCTTCTGATCCGTAGTCAGATACTCTATCCAGTTGAGCTACGGGTGCTAGTTTTAAGAACTTTATAAATTATAAAACAATAAAAACAAAATACAAGTAGCTTTTTTAAAAAGTTTCTTGCAATAACAATTATTTATCTTTAAAATTTTGTGTAAAATTTTTTAACTATCGTTTTTATTTCAATGAAAAGAATTCGTCAAATTGCTTCTGGTATAGCTTTAAAAATAGTTGTTGGGCTTGTGATTTTGAGCTTTGTGGTTTTTGGTGTGGCCAGTTTTCTTTCTCAATCTTCTGATGTTTGGGCAATTAAAATTGGCAATAAAAAAATTTCTTATCAAAAAGTTCAGCACGATATAAATAATTATCGCAATAATTTATTGGCTTTACTTAAAGAAAATCCACAAGAACAAGCTCAAATAGAGCAAATGTTAGAGCCTAACTATTTGCAACAGCAAGTAGTGAATTCAATCATTACTAGCGGTGTTATTGAGCAGTTTGCCAAAGATTTAAAAATTACCGCCGATGAAAATCTGATTTATCAAGAAATTGTCAAACAAAAAGTTTTTCATAATAAAGAAGGTAAATTTGATAAAGAATTATTTCAAAATTTCTTAAAAAATCAGCAATTAAGTGAACAAGGCTATGTAAAAAATATTGCTAGCCAAGTTGGTGGGCAAATGATTCAAAATAGTATTATTATGGCAAATCCTATCAATCAAAGTTTAGCTCTTGATTTATATTTATTTAACCAAAATACTGTGATTTACGATTTGCTCGAAGTGAAAAGCGAAAATGTGCCAGTAAGCACCGATATTTCCGATGCCG
>CAMAWV010000040.1 GCA_945862075.1 Rickettsia typhi
TTAACGGCAAATTCAATTTCACTGAGTCTACACTGGAGACAGAGGGGAAGTCGTTACGCCATTCGTGCGGGTCGGAACTTACCCGACAAGGAATTTCGCTACCTTAGGACCGTCATAGTTACGGCCGCCGTTTACTGGGGCTTCGATCAAGAGCTCTCACTCCATCACTTGACCTTCCAGCACCGGGCAGGCGTCAGACCCTATACATCATCTTAATGATTTAGCAGAGCCCTGTGTTTTTGTTAAACAGTCGCTACCCCCATTTATGTGCCACCTTTCTTTGGTTGCCCAAAGAAGGTCATCCTTTTCCCGAAGTTACGGATGCATTTTGCCTAGTTCCTTCAGTGTAGTTCTCTCAAGCGCCTTGGTATCTTCAACCCATCCACCTGTGTCGGTTTTGGTACGAACTTAACGAGGGGGCTATTTCCTGGAAGCAACTATTTTGCACTTACAATCCGTAAGCAAACACAAAATAGAACACTCCGTCACTCACCCTCCGGTTCAGGAATATTAACCTGATTGCCATCGACTACGCTCTTCAGCCTCGCCTTAGGATTCGACTAACCCTGCTCAGATTAACTTTAAACAGGAAACCTTGGATTTTCGGCGAACGAGTTTTTCACTCGTTTTATCGTTACTCATGTCGGCATTCTCACTTGTGATATCTCCAGCAAACCTAACGGTTCACCTTCACAGACTTACACAACGCTCTGCTACCGCTTATCTGCACCATGCAGTAAGCCCATGTCTTCGGTATATCACTTTAGCCCCGTTACATTTTCGGCGCAAAAAAGCTTATTTAGACCAGTGAGCTATTACGCTTTCTTTAAAGGATGGCTGCTTCTAAGCCAACCTCCTGGTTGTTTTGGCTTCTTCACTTCCTTTCCCACTTAGTGATAATTTAGGGACCTTAGACGATGGTCTGGGCTGTTTCCCTCTCGACAACGGACCTTAGCACCCGCTGTCTGCCTGCCATATTGAACTTATTGGTATTTGGAGTTTGTTAAGGTTTGGTAAGTCTTTTGGACCCCCTAGCCTTGACAGTGCTCTACCCCCAATAGTAATTATATGACGCCCTACCTAAATAGATTTCGCAGAGAACCAGCTATATCTAGATTTGTTTAGTCTTTCACCCCTAATCACAGCTCATCACAAACTTTTGCAACAGTTACGTGTTCGGTCCTCCAGTAGGTGTTACCCTACCTTCAACCTGGCCATGACTAGCTCATCTAGTTTCGGGTCTAATTCGCTGTACTTAATCGCCCTATTAAGACTCGCTTTCGCTACGCCTACACCTTTACGGCTTAAGCTTGCACAACAAAATTAACTCGCCGACCCATTATACAAAAGGTACGCCATCACCGGCATTCCGGCTCTGACTGCTTGTAGGCATTCGATTTCAGTATCTATTTCACTCCCCTTATCGGGGTTCTTTTCACCTTTCCCTCACGGTACTTGTTCACTATCGGTCATAGAGGAGTACTTAGGCTTGGATGAACTGGTCCACCCCCCACATTAAAGTGATTTCAGACAGGATTTCACGTGTCCCGCCCTACTCTTGCTTAAAAAATTGTTTTTACTTATACGGGACTATCACCCACTATGGTTAACGTTTCCAAGTTATTCTAATTAACAATTCTCTAAGACTGGCCTAATCCGCGTTCGCTCGTCACTACTAACGGAGTCTCTGTTGATGTCCTTTCCTCTAGGTACTTAGATATTTCAGTTCCCTAGGTTTATCTTCAATAACCTATGAATTCAGTTATTGATGCTTTCTAAAAGAAAGCGGGTTACCCCATTCGGAGATCTTGGGATCAAAGTTTATTGACAACTACCCCAAGCTTATCGCAGCCTGTCGCGTCCTTCTTCGGCTCTCTATGCCAAGGCATCCATCGAATGCCCTTATTTTGCTTATTTATCCAAATCTATGTGCAGAATTAATTTGTAAATTAATTCTGTTTTCTTGTGTTTGAGTAGAAGAAATAAGGTTTTTCTTGAGATTTTGAATTATACATTTAAATTAAATTTTTTAATTAAAATGCGGTATTCTTTCTAATATCAAATTATTTACGATGTCTTCTAGTATTTAATTACTAGAAAGTTTAGCTTTTTAAACAATTGCTAAAACTTTTTTACCTTCAAGTTTTTTTAAAAACTCGTTGGTAGGACGAATATTATGATTGATGTTTTTTAAAATGTCAACAAGTTTTATAAAAAATTTTCATTTTTTTTATAGATGCAGTAAAATAGCTATTTCGTTGGCATTTTTTGACTAAAAAAACCTATCTTTTTAACAAAAATAAAAAAAATTTCATCATATATTTTGTATTTTATTGTTGTTTTATAATTAAATTATCTTTTTCTTGATTTAGATCTACTAAAATAGAGGCTTCTTTGCTAATTTTTCCTGCTAAAATTTCGCTAGCTAAAGCATTTTCAATTTGGCTTTGGATCATTCTTTTTAAAGGTCTAGCTCCATATTGCAAATCGTAACCTTTATTTATCAAAAATAATTTTGCTTCTTTTGTTAAAATTATTTTTAAATGATGATTTTGGAGCCTTGTGTTTAGTTTATTAATTTGATTTTCAACAATTTGTTCTAAATTATTTATCGATAATTGATTAAAAACTATAATTTCATCAAGTCTATTTAAAAATTCTGGACGAAAATGTTGTTTTAAACTATTAAAAATTTGTTGGCAAGCAAGATCTTTTTCGGCATCATAATTAGCATCTTCTGGCTTGATGTTGTTTAAAAAATGAGATCCTAAATTAGAGGTAAGAATAATAATAGTGTTGCTAAAATTAACCACATTACCTAAAGAATCTGATAATCTGCCGTCATCCAAAACCTGCAATAGTAAATTAAAAATATCACTATGAGCTTTTTCAATTTCATCAAATAAAATTACCTGATAAGGTCTTCTTCTTACTGCTTCGGTAAGTAATCCGCCTTGCTCAAAACCAACATATCCCGGAGGAGATCCAATAAGTCTTGCCACAGAATGTTTTTCCATAAATTCACTCATATCAATTCTTAAAATCGCCGATTCGTCATCAAATAAAAATTCTGCCAAAGCCTTTGCTACTTCGGTTTTACCCACTCCACTTGATCCTAAAAATAAAAATGAACCTATCGGTTTTTGCCCATCTTGCAAGCCAGCCCTTGATCTTCTTACTGCATTAGCAATTGCCAATAAAGCTGTATCTTGCCCAACTACCCTTTTTGACAAGGTTTTTTCTAAATCAAGCAGTTTGCTTTTTTCACTTGCTAAAATTCTTTCTAATGGAATACCTGTGCTTTTTGCCACCACACTTGCAATATCATCTTCATCTATCGATTCTTTTAACATTTGATTAGCAGTGCCTAATTCAAGGGTTTGTAACTCTTTTTGCAATGCCGGTATTTTACCATAAGTAATTTCTCCCGCCCTTGATAAATCGCCTTCTCTTTGAGCTTTTTCTAATTCAAATTTTGCTTGATTGATATCGCTTTTTAACTGATTTATTTTGTTTCGCTTGGCTTTTTCTACCTGCCATAAAGAACCTATTTCACTTGATTTTTTGCTAAGTTCGGCAAGTTCGGCATTTAGTTTAATAACTTTTTCTTGTGATAAAATATCTTCTTCTTTTTTTAATGCTGATAATTCTATTTTTAGCTGAATAATTTTTCTATCTAATTCATCCAAACTTTTTGGCTTAGAATCAATTTCTATTTTTAAAGCACTAGCCGCTTCATCAATTAAATCTATTGCTTTATCGGGCAGAAAACGGTCGGTGATATAACGATCCGACATAGTGGCGGCCGCCACCAATGCTGAATCTTTAATTTTGATAGCATGATGCATTTCGTATTTTTCTTTGATACCACGCAGTATCGAAATAGTATCAGAAACCGAGGGTTCTTTAGTGTAAATTGCCTGAAATCTTCTCGCTAAAGCAGGATCTTTTTCAATGTATTTACGATATTCATCAAGAGTGGTTGCCCCAATGCAATGTAAATCGCCCCTTGCCAAAGCGGGCTTTAACAAATTAGAAGCATCCATCGCGCCGTCGGTTTTGCCTGCTCCAATTAATAGATGCAATTCATCGATAAATAAAATAATTTCTTCACTGTTTTCTACCTCGCTTAACACCGATTTTAATCTTTCTTCAAAATCACCGCGAAATTTTGCCCCTGCAATTAAGGCCCCCATATCAAGAGCCATAATTTTTTTATTTTTTAAACTATCAGGCACATCGCCATTAACAATGCGTATTGCCAAACCCTCCACAATTGCGGTTTTACCAACCCCTGCATGGCCAATTAACACTGGATTATTTTTAGTTCTTCTTGATAACACCTGCATTGCTCTTCGAATTTCTTCGTCTCGACCAATTACCGGATCTATTTTTCCTTCTTTAGCTTTTAAAGTGAGATTTTGAGCGAATTTTTCAAGAGATCGATAAGTGCTTTCAGCAGAAGCAGAGGTAGCTTTTTTACCATTGCGTATTTTTTGAATAGCTTCTTTTAATGAAGAAAGATTTACTCCAGCATTTTTTAAAGCTTGGCTAGCATTGTTATTAACATCTTCTAACATAGCCTGCAAAAAAATTTCAACTGAAATAAATTCGTCTTGATATTGATTGGCAATTTTTTCGCAAATTCCCAAAACTCTGGCGAGTTCTGGCGAAACAGTTGGCGAAACATTTGCACCGCTTACTTGCGGAATGTTTTTTAACATTTCAGCAACCTGCAATTGCAACATATTAATATTAGCATCGCACAAAGTAATAATTTTTGCTATTAGCTGATCTTCATCTTGCAACATCGCCAACAAAAGATGCTCGACTAAAATTTTTTGATGAGCAGAGTTAAGAGCAATATTTTGTGCATTTATCAACATTTGCTGAGCTTTTGCGGTAAGTTTTTCTTGATTCATAAAGCGGTTAAATTGAGATTAAAAAAGGAGTGCTTGATAAAAAGATATATAAAAATTAACCCTAAAAATGCAAGGTGTAATGTTGTTTCTAAAAGTTGCAATTATTTTAAAGGATTTTTCTTGCATTTTGCCTATGCTTCTGATCCTAAATTTTATTTGGGCCTTGATGCTTCGCGCCAAGATTTAAATCTTGATAAAAATAATAATGCTATCTATAGCGGAATAGACACTAAAGATTATTATAAAAACAACTCAATTAATCCTTCAATTTTTGCTGGTGTTGATGTGTTAGATTTTTTAAAAATCGAGGCTTCTTATACTCAAAGTTCAACTACAAAGAATAATCCAAATCCTGAAATCTCAGATGATTTGGATAAAACAAATTACCAAATCAAAACCAAAACTATAGCTTTAGATTTTAAACCATATGTTAAAATTAATGATAAGTTTTTAGCTTTTGCTATCGTTGGCGCTAGCTATAATAAAATAAATATCAATGAAAAAGATAATTATACTGATGATAATTCAACAGAAATAGACGAACTGAAAGGATCGGCAACCAAACTAGCTCCATCGGTTGGTTTTGGTGTTGAATATTTTGTTTTGCCAAATCTTGCATTAAGAACACAGGCAAAATATACTCATCTTAATGTAAAAACAAACAACGATGACGATTTGCTTCTTGGAAAAATCCAAGGCATGACCCACGTCAATGTTGGTGCCGCTTATTATTTTTAGTTAAAAAACTATTAAAATACCATTTTAATTTTCTAATTAATGAATTCCCTTTCCCTTGGAAGGGAAATTTTAGCTCTTGCAAGAGCGCAAACTCGATGCCATCACCCTCCCCGAAAGGGAGGGTAAATTTACAAAGCAAATTTGGGAGGGGGGAAAGATCTAAAAACAACTTTAAAATTTTATTGTTTTGCTAGGTTTTATGCCCCCTACCCAGAAGCTTCGCTTCCGACCCTCCCATCAAAAAAATTTTGGGGGAGGGTGATGAGATCGAGATTGGTTAGACGACACTACCCTGCGCCAAAAGATTAGAATTTTAGATGGTAATTGATAAACAAATCAAGCAGTTGCTTTTTGTTTGGCAGTAAATTTTGCTCTGCCCAAATTTTTTTAAGCTGTTGTAAAGATTGGCCTAAATGTTGCTTTGGCACTCCAATTTGCATTAAATCTTCAGCATTTATTGGCAGAGTTTTTTGTTGCCAAATCTCGCTTTCGGCGAGAAATTTTTGATAATCTGCATCAGATAAAATATTTTCGGCCCACAAAAATAACAACAATTTTTGCAAATAATCGCTCTCAAAATTAAGTGCCACCAAAATTAATTGACAAACAATATTGCTTTGATCGAGATTTTGAAATATTTTTCTATGATTTTGCAAATGGTAAAATAATTTTTTTTCCGCTCTTGTTAAACACAAAATTTTCGCCATTTCGTTGAGATCAAAATTAGAATCCAACACCGCCAAGGCAAGCAAAATATCGGTTTCTTTGGGCTTGGTTTTTGCAATCACTTTTTGCAAAACCTCTATTTGCAAGCTCCAGCCTGTAAATTTCGCCAACTCGTTTAAAAAATTAAATATAGGATGAAAATAAGCAAAAGAATGTAAAATTTTTAACATTTCGTCGCGAATTCTTGGCTTTGAAATTTTGCCTAACAAAAACGCCTGCTCTAAACAAATTTGTAGCTGTGCAGGTTGATAATTTTGGGTATAGCAAACATTAAACCGAAAGAAACGTAAAATACGTAAATGATCTTCAATAATTCTGGTTTTAGCATCACCAATAAATTCAATTTTTTTCTCTGCCAAATGTTGTTTACCATTATAAAAATCAAGCACATTACCATCACAATCAAGATATAAAGCATTAATGGTAAAATCGCGTCTACCAGCATCTTCAATGTAGCTAGCAACATCAAAACTTACTTCACAAGCTCTACCAGCAAAATTTTTTTCAGAGCGAGCAGTGGTAATTTGTAAATGATAATTGCCAAGCAAAGCAATGATAGTGCCATATTTGGCATTAATATCGAGATTTTTTATGCAGTGTTGTTGCAGTTTTTCTTGCACTTTTTTAACAGAAAGCAACGTGCAAAAATCGTAATCAGAAGTGTTTTTATTTAGCAGTAAATCTCGCACTGCCCCACCAACCAAGCAAATATCTGCTCCAAAAATTTTAAGTATTTTTTGCACCTCAAGAGGCAATTTTGCTAATAAAATAGTCATGGTATTAACAAACCACAACAATAAATAAACCAAATTGATTGGCTAAATTTATGGTTTCGTTTTTTTGTAAAATAATAGTTTTATTTAATTCAATTGCCACACCAGAAAAACCGGCATTAACTAAATTAGTGATAGTGTTGGGGCCTATTGTAGGTAAATCGGCTTTTTGGCTTTGTTTTTGTTTTGACATTTTAACCAAAATTGCCTGCTTATGATAACTAATGCTTAAATTTTGGCATCGAGCAATCATAGAGTCGGTGCCTTCAACTGCCTCAATCGCAATAATTTGTTTTTGTGCCACAACCACCCCTTGCCCTACATCAAAAACCGAAAAATGCTTGATAGCATTTTTGCCGAGTTCAATATCAAGCAAATGCATAGAATTTGGCTCGGCGATAGTTAAAACTCCTAGCTTATTTGCTAAACAATCAAGCACTTGGCTAATTTTTAACACCTCAATTTTATGTTGTAAAAAAAAGTTAATTACTGTTTTAAGCACTGCATCATCACCTAAAATTTTGTTTGCTACAATTTTTGCCAACAAAAAACCGCCTGTTTTATCAACTTTTAGTTGCGAAAAGCTTGGCTTATTAACCGCGCCTGCCATTACCACTTGATTCACTTTATGCAATGCAAAAATTGCTAATAATTTTTCAACTTCACCATAAGTTATATAGATTGGCTGATATTTACTATAATCAACTTCATATTTTTCGCTTTCTAGCAACATCAACACAAATTTTTGTTGTTTTTTTTGACATTCTTCAATAATTAAAAGAGGTAAATTGCCCCTTCCTGCAATAATTGCTAAAGTTTTTTGATTATCCAGCATGATTTAAAGAAGCCCCTCCATCAACAAAAATAATTTGACCTGTTATAAATTGATTATCTAGCAAAAAACCAAGAGCAGAAGTTATGTTACTTGGGTTGCCAATGTGTTTTAACGGAATTATTTTTGAGATTTTTTCTTGTTCGGCCAAAGGATTGCTTTCGCCTACCGAACTTAAAATAAAACCAGGAGCAATAGCATTTACTCGAATATGTGGAGCAAGTTCTAAAGCAAGCATTTTAGTGGCTTCTGCTAAAAATTTTTTACTTAACAAATAAAAAAAGTGAGAAGTATCGTAACGTGCAATGTTTTTGTCGAGCATATTAATTATTTGAGCTTGTGGCAAGTTTTTTTGCAAACAATTAGTGGCAAAATGTTTAGCTAAAATTAGTGGCGAGGCAAGATGAATATTGAAATTATCGGCAAACTGATGCCACTGCCTAGTATTTAAAAATTGCGATTTAAAAAAAATTGAAGCATTGTTAATAAGCAAACTTACTGAAAAATCGGCAAAAATGTGTTGTGCCTCTTCAACTTGTTGTAAATCAAGCAAATCAAACTGCACCAAATTACATTGTACCGCATAGTTATTGGTTATTTCAAACTGCAAATCAAGAACTTCTTGTTTAGAATTATTGTAGTGTAAAACTAAATTATATTGTTTTTTTGCTAAAAAAATTGCCATTTCTCTGCCAATTCTTTTGCCTGCCCCAGTAATTAAAGCGTTTTTGTTTGGCATTTTTTAGAATTCACAATTTGTTGGTAAGCTTCTCTCAATAACTCGGTAAGATTATCGTTACTTACCGCAGAAATAATAAAAATTTTACTACTAATTTTTTGTTTATCAAAAAATTTTTGTAGCTTTTGGGCTTGTTTTTTTAATTCTAACTTACCAAGTAAATCGGCCTTAGTAAGCACCACAATTTCTGGCTTATTGGTTAATTGCGGATTGTAATTTTGCATTTCTTGTCGAATAATTTGATAACTTTCAATCACTGAAGCATTGTCGCAAGCAATTAAATGTAGTAAAGTAGCACACCTTTCAATGTGCTTTAAAAACCTATCACCCAAACCCTTGCCTAAACTAGCATCAGCAATTAACCCAGGAATATCGGCAATGACAAATTCGTAATCATCAATATAGGCAACACCTAGTTGCGGTTTTAAAGTAGTAAATGGGTAATCGGCTATTTTTGGTTTTGCCCTAGTGGTAATCGATAAAAAAGTAGATTTACCTGCATTTGGCAAACCCACCAAACCAACATCGGAAAGCAATTTAAGTTGCAGGCGAACCCATATTTCTTCGCCCAATTCGCCTTTTTGAGCAAAAGTTGGAGCTCGATTAGTAGAGCTTTTAAAATTCACATTACCTAAACCACCTCTACCACCTTTAGAAACAATAAATTGCTGATCGCTAGCAGTAAAATCGTAAAGCAAATTACCACTTTCTTCACAAAAAACTTGAGTACCAATTGGCACTAATAAATTTAAATCATCGCCAGAAGAACCATTTTGATTTGCCCCTCTACCTGATTGACCATTTTTAGCAGAAAAATGCTGTTTAAAACGAAAATCTATTAAAGTATTAAGACTATCAACACAATTAAAAATTACACTACCACCTCTGCCGCCATCACCGCCATCTGGACCGCCTCTTGGAATGAATTTTTCTCGACGAAAACTAGAGGCTCCGTTGCCACCGTTGCCAGCTTGTACATGTATTTTGACTTCATCGATAAATTGCATATTTAGATAATATTTTCATAAGCCTTAATAAGGGCTTGCATTTTGTTAAAACACTCTTGATATTCAAGCTTTGGCACCGAATCAAAAACCACACCCGCACCTGCTTGTAGATGAATTTTGCCATCTTTAATAAGAGCCGAGCGTAAAGTAATGCAGGTTTCCATATTGCCGTTACTTGCAAAAAAACCTACACAACCAGCATAAAAAGATCTTTTAATTTCTTCGAGTTCTTGAATAATTTCCATGGCACGAATTTTAGGAGCACCACTTACAGTGCCAGCAGGAAAGCCCGCTATCAAGGCATCAATAGCATCGCAACCTTGCTTTAACTTGCCTTCTATGGTCGAAGAAATATGCATTACATGAGAATAATATTCGATTTGCATTTTTTTAACCACTTCAACCGAGCCACTTTCGGCAACCAAACCAACATCGTTTCTTCCTAAATCGACAAGCATTAAATGCTCTGCAATTTCTTTAGAATCAGCAAGTAATTCTTGACTAATTTTTAAATCTTCTTCTTCATTTGTACCTCGTTTTCTAGTGCCAGCAAGTGGTCTAATGGTAATTTTACCATCGGTTACCGCCACCATAATTTCTGGACTAGAACCAGTAAGCACAAAATCTGGAAAATGCAAGTAAAATAAAAAAGGAGAAGGATTAGTTTCTTTTAAAGATTGATAAAAGTCAATTTCTTTAAGATGTTTAGGAAAATCGGCAGTAATGCGTTGCGATGGTAAAATTTGAAAAGCATCTCCTGCAATAATATATTGCTTAACAATATCAACTAGTTTGCAATATTTTTGTTTAGTAAGATAATGCTCAAATTCTGGTTTTTTATGATAATCAAGAGCAATTTGTTGTAAAAATAAAGTATCAAATATGGTATTTTCAATCATTTTAATTTTTTCTATCAAATCTTGGTATGATTGATGACTATCTTGGTATCTTGGCGCACAAATTATGGTTTTTTTAAGCTGATTATCAAATACAATAACTATTTGTGGCCTAATAAAAATTCCATCAGGAATGTTAATTAGATCTTGTTGTTGATGAAAAAATTTAATATCATGAATAGCATTAGCAAAATCGTAGGTAAAATAACCATAAACCCCAGATGATATTGAAGGCAAACTCTGTTTATCGTATTTAACAGAAACAGAAGACCAATTTATTTTTGCCTTTTCTACAAAATCACGAAAATTTTCAATAATATTTTGATTGGTTTCTGGTAAAAAAGTTTGAAGATCGGTGCTTAAAAAAGATTGATTATCTTGTACTTTCCAAATTCTATCTGGCATTAAACCAATTACCGAAAATCTACCTTTTTCACTGCTAGTATCGTTTGATTCAAATAAAAAATCGTAACCGTCGCTGATTTGTAAAATTTTTTGATAAATTACCAAGGGCGCAAGCGAATTAACTAAAGAACGATATAAAACGGTTGCTTTTTTTGTTTCAATTTGCAAATTAAATTGATCTTCGTCGATATTAAAATCGGAGTTATTAACATCTTCAGTATTGGGAGCTGTATTTAAAAACATAAAAAATTAAGATGAAATAATGGTTTTATTCTATTGTTAAAATATTTTTGTTAGTTACAATTGGATATTTGTTTTTAAGCAAATAATTTTGATAGGCAGAGAATAAATCGTATCTAAATAGATTAAACGCATCTTTTTGAGACTCGGTAGCAATATCGATGTTTGTTGGATTTTGTTTTTTTTCTTTCGCCATTGCTAAAAAATAAATATTATTATCAAACATTACTGGTTTACTTATGGTATTTAAAGGCAGAGTAAATAATTGTGTAAGAATTTTTATTACTGGCATAGCTTCTTGTTGTTGATTTTGCGATAAATGATTTAGATCAGATCTAGTGATGCCGTTATTTTTTTGTATTTTTATTTTATATTTAGCAACTAAATTAGCCAATAAACTAGGATCTTCAGCAATTTGTTTTGCTAAGTTATCAGCAAAATTTGGCAATTCTTTAGTTTGTTTTGCTAAAATCAAATCTTGCTTAACTAAATTTTTAGCATCAGATAAAGATAATTGTTGTGGCTGAACCACTTCTGTGACAAAAACAAAATAAAATTTTTCTTGCTTATCATCAAAAGGAATTGGCTTACTAATTTGCTTGAGATTGGCTGTAAATACTTGATTAATAAAGTTTGGTAAAACTTCGGTTTTATTTTGTTGATTTTTGGCAATTTTTTGCTCAACATCAACAATTTTTAATGAAAAGTTTTTGGCAAAATCATCGAAAGATTTGCTTATCAAGGTAAAGTCGTTTATTTCTTTTAACATTTTACCAAAAATTTTATTTTGTTTTTCAAGCAATAATTTTTCTTTAACTTGCTTAGAAATATCGACAAATTCAAGAGTTTTTGGCAAATTTATTTTATTTAACAACACAATATGAAAACCTGCTTTACTTTCAATTATAGGGCTTATTTGGTTTGTTTGTAAACTAAAAATTACCTTTTCTAGTTCTGGTAAAATCTGCCCCTTTGCAACACCAACAATAGATATTTCTTCTAGTTTTTTATTAGAAAAAGTTTTGGCTAAATCTAAAAAGTTTTCAGTGCTATTTTGCGAAGCTTTTTTGTTTAGTTCGGCAAGAAAATTATTTGCTTTTTCTTGAGTATCAAACATTAAATGATAAACATCGCGATTTTCTGAAACTTGATAATTTGCTTGATTTTGTTGGTAATAATCAATAGCCTCTTGCTCTGAAACCTCAATATTATTAACTGCTGATTTTTTATCGAGAATAGCCTATTGAACTTTACGT
>CAMAWV010000041.1 GCA_945862075.1 Rickettsia typhi
CCAGATGTAACAATAACAATTTGTTTGTTTTGTTTTTTTAACTCGTTAATATTATCGGCCAAGTATTGTAACCAATTTATTGAAAATTCTTGATTTTTTACCAATAAAGCAGATCCTATTTTAATGACTATTTTTTCATAAACATTAAAATCAATCGTATTTTGATTCATTTTTTATTTGAGTTTGTATTATTTTATTGCGATAAGCTAAATTTTGTAATAAAGGCAGGGGATAAAGTTTTAAATCTAGATTTCCTTTTAAAACATAAATAGCAACACTGCGGTTTTCTTTTATAGCATCTTCTTGGTTGCTTGAAAGTAAGTCTGGAAAATTTTCACCTTCAATTGCTTGACTAATTAAATTTTCATTAACTCCATTTTTAATAAGATAATTTTTAACAGTTAATATTCTTGATAATAATAAAGATTGATTATTAATAGTATTGGCAGAGTTATCGGCATTACCAACTAGCATTATTTTATAACCAGCAGATTGTGATAAATGTTCAATAATTGAGAGCATTGTTTTATTGCCTTGCTCGTTGAGAATAAAGCTTTCTTTGTCGAACAACACACTAAATCTGGCGAATTCTGGCATAAGAAAATTAGTATTAGAAAATTTTTCTTTCTTGCTATCGTTAAAATAAATTTCGAGTTCATTAAGCATTTTAGAAAAATTTTCTCGACAATAAGATAAACCAATACCTCGAAAAGCTGGTTGAGATTCTTTAGAAACCCAGCAATCATAAAGATAAAAAGTATGAGCTAATTGAATTGGTAAATTAAATTTTAGATAAGTGGTAGAAGTGATGTTTTCGAGCCTTTTTTGCATAAAAATTAACTCTTCTAGTTGCTGTTTATCTGATTTCCAATATAGTGGATTTTCTGGAAAAAATGTTTCTTTTTTAGTTATTCTTAAGCCTTTTTTAGCAAAATAATTTGCTTGTGAGTGATTTTTAAGGATGGTTAATTTATTGGCAAACGAAAGATATTCTAATGCTAAGAAAGATTCAAAATCTTTGTTTATTTTTAATGTTGGTTCAAGATCGGAGAGTTGTTTATAGTAACTATTTTTAAAAGAAACACAACAACTTAAGAAAAAAGTTAAGAAAATAATTAATAGCGATTTATTTTGAGTTTTTAAACAAGGCAATTTATTAAAATACAGATGAGATTTTAAGAATTGACGAGATATTTTTTTATGAAATTGCATGTTATTCAACAGAATTCTGAGTGAGAATGTTAAAGTATTTTTTGTCGAGCTCTTTTTTGGCAACAATATAAGATTTGCCATTATCTTGCATTTCTAATAACAAGTTATTTAATTTTTTTTCTTCTAAAGCATAACTTTCATTAACAAATTTGGCGGTAGCAAAATAATTTTCTTGCAAACTCCCGAAATAGCCAATAAAAATTTCCCAAAAAATAGATAACGGATAAGTTAAAATACTTATAATGCCAAAAATAAAATGCTTTAAGTAAAGAGAAGCTCCAGCTGGAAATAAACCGTAAAAAATGCCAAGGGAAGGTTTTTTTTTATCGATATAAAAACCTCTCTTTTGATATATTTTTAGTTTTGCCAATTGTTGATTGTTAATACCTAAAGACTTAGCTTTTTTAAAAACATTTAAAATCAATAACAATGTTGCAAAAGTTATTACAACTATAGCATTGATAAGAAAGATAAGTTTTAAAGAGTCGGTAGAATTTTCTTTAAACAGAGATTTTATTGAAGACAAAAAAACATTAAAAGAAGTAAGTTCGGCCGAAGAAGATATTGCTTTAACAATAAAAATATAGTTTATGAAAGCCAATAAATAAGCTAAAAATATCAGAAAATATTTTGATTTACCTTCTTTTAAAATTTGCATTTTTTATTTAATTAATTTTGCTTCTTTAAAATATTTGAATGCCCCTAAATGCATTGGAGCAGAGTTTCCTTCGTAGATCATCTCTTGTTTTTTTAAAGATGACAATACAGGATGTAGGGTTTTAAAGTTGTCAAAATTTTCAAAAACCGCTTTAGTTAAATTGTAAACAATTTTTTCAGAAGTGTTTTTGGAAGTTACAAGTGTTGCTTTTACACCGAAAGTTTGTATAGGATCTGGGTTGTTCACATAAGTGCCACCAGGTATCATAGATTCTACATAAAAAGGATTAACTTTTAATAATTTTGCAATAGTTTCTTTATCGATAGAAATTATTTTTACTTTACAACTTTGAGTAACTTCTTGTAAAAGAGCATTTGGATTACCTGCTGCATAAATCATGACATCAATTTTTCTATCGCATAATGCTTGTGGTAAGTCGGATGGTTGTAAATAGGTTACAGAAGAAAAAGTTTCTTTTGTCCAGCCTTTGACATTCATTAAAACTTCCATTGTGGCATGCATGCCAGAACCAAGAGGGCCAAAATTAACTTTTTTGCCAATGATATCGTCAATTACATTGATTTTAGAATCTTTTAAAACCGCAACAGTAAAGGTTTCGGTATATAAAGATAATACAGAACGAAGCTCTTCAAATGGTTTTTGATCGGAAAATAAACCTAAACCATTAACTGCATTGTATTGCCAATCGGATTGTACTATTCCGAAGTCTATGGAGTTATTGCGAATTGCATTTAAGTTACTTACTGAACCACCTGTTGATTCAGGAGAACATCTGATGTTGTGTTCTGATTTATTTATGTGTAAAAGCCTACAAATTGAGCCACCAGCAGGATAATAAACACCAGTAATTACACCAGTGCCAATAGAAATATGTTGAGTAGAGGCAATAGCTTTTTGCGAGATAATTAAACAAAGAAAGCTAGCGATATACAGTAATTTTTTCATTTCATTTGATTGTTTTTGTTGAAAAAAATAATAAAACATCAATAAAGATGAAGCAAAAAAATAAAATGTCAAACTTTTTTTTGAGTTTTAAATAATTTTAATGAAATTGTTGTATTTAATCTTGCTTAATCTTTTTTCACAAATTTCATGTTATTAGAAGAAAGATAACAAGAAACATCGGATGTAGCAAATTTTTTATTATTAATTACTGAATTTTTGTTATCAACATAATACATTTGCACTGTTGAAATTTTACTTTCTTTGAGATGAGTGCCTTGCAAGCTATAAACAGGCATAATCCATTTGTTATTTAAATTAAATTGCATATTACTTGCTTCTCTTAAATCGAGCCTCACTGGTTCAAAAATATTATCAGAAAACAATGAAAATTTTCTTTGGTAGGAAAATTTAAGATTACCAAATAAATTTCGAGTGTTATTGGCATTTATAACTACCTCTGCCTCTCTTAAATCTGGGCGATTAATTTTGAAAGTTTTAAAAGCTTGAAATATTTCAGGAGGAAATACTGAAATATGATTTGGTCCAAAATTAAATAAAGTAAAATAGCCTTGCGAATATTTTGAAGTAAGTAAATAAGAGCTTAAATTAGTATCGGATTCGCTAGCAAAAATAATATTAGTGAGATCTACCTCTTTATAATATCGTAAATCAACTACAATAAATTTTGCATTAAGCGGTGCCGAATTTATAGCCTTAATAATTTCGGCTACCGCACTTGGTTTATCAAGAGGCATTAATGAATCGAGTTTAATTTTTTTTCTGATGGCAATTTCTTTTTTACTTAAAGGTAAAAATAGATTGGCTCTTTCTTTTAGTAATGAATCATCGAGGCAATTAAGTTTAGGTTCTTTTGCTTTATGCAACGAAGAGCAGGAAGAGAAAAATAAGGAAATAATAACAATATTGAAAATTATCTTGATTGTTTTTTTTTTTAAAAATATCATAATTGAATCTGTTTAATTTAAGATAAATTAAAATAATAAACCTGTTTTTTTGTTAATCAAATATTTTCCATCATAAATGAATATTTTTCGCACCAAATCAATACAATCAATTTTAAACGAAGCTAAAAAAGGAACTTTACAAAAAAACCTTACTGCTTTTGATTTAATTATTATTGGTATTAGCTGTACTATTGGCACTGGTATTTTTGTGGTTACTGGCACTGCATCTGCTAATTATGCAGGCCCTAGCCTTGCAATTTCATATATTATTTCTGCCTTGATTTGTTTATTTGTTGCTCTTGCTTATGCCGAACTAGCCTCTGCTATTCCTATTTCTGGCAGTGCCTATAATTATACCTATGCCACTGCTGGTGAAGGTGTGGCTTGGCTAGTTGGCTGGAGTTTGATTTTAGAATACGGCATTGGGGCATCAACAGTTGCTAATGGTTGGAGTGGCTATTTAACTGGCATTCTTGATTCGGTCAACATCGTTATTCCAATGCAATTTCGCACTGCCACCTTTGATGTTAGTGGTAGTGGTATAGTTAATTTACCTGCGGTTTTTATTGTGTTGTTTTTAAGTTTTTTACTTTACCTTGGCACTAAAAACGGCATTCGTTTTAGTGGAATTTTAGTATTAATAAAATTAAGTGTTATTGTTGTGTTTTTGATTTTCTCGGTAAAAATGATTAAATCCGAAAATTTTAGCAATTTTATGCCTTTTGGTTGGCGAGGAGTTTTATCGGCAACTGCTGTTGTTTTTTATGCTTATATTGGTTTTGATGCTGTTGTTACCACTGCCGAAGAATGTAAAAATCCTAAAAAAGATCTGCCTATTGGAATTATTGTTTCACTACTAATTTGTGCTATTCTGTATGCTCTCACAACACTTGCTTTAAATGGTATAGCACACTATACAACTCTTGATAACACTGAGCCTTTGGCTAGAGCTTTGCGTGAAAATGGCAATAATTTTGGTTCAATTTTAGTGGCAATTGGTGCGGTTGCTGGTATTACTTCGGTTTTATTAATTTTACTTTATGGGCAGTCTCGAATATTTTTTGCTATGTCAAGAGATGGTTTATTGCCAAAAAAATTACAGAATATTCATCAAAAACACCAAACTCCCCATATCAGTATTATTATTACCGCTTGTATAGTTGCAATTCTGTCTGGAATGTTCCCGCTAAAAATTTTGGCCGAAATGACTAGCTTAGGCACTTTATGTAGCTTTATCATGGTGGTTGCTTCAACTTTAATTTTACGATATACCCAACCGCAAATGTCTAGAGGTTTTGTTTGTCCGAATTTGGCTTTTGTTGCATTTGTTGCTATTTCTTCTTGTTGCTTTTTATTGGCAGAATTGCTTTTGGAAAATTGGAAATATTTTTTACTATGGAATATTTTTGGCATTGTAATTTATGCATTTTATGGTTATCGTCATAGTGTTATAAACAATACTAACACCGAAGAATAATAACCAGTAATGACAATTATTAGTTTTGGTTTGCAAAAAATTAGTATTTCTCAAAAACTTTGCTTAACCATGGGCAATTTTGATGGAGTGCATTTTGGGCATCAACAAATTATTTTACAACTAAAAGAAGTTGCTAAAAAAAATAATTTAGCCACGGGTTTGATTACTTTTTTACCTCATCCTGCTCTTTTTTTTAAAAAACAGCAAAATTTTTTATTACAAACTTTTAAACAAAAAATAGTCACTTTACAACAATTTAATTTAGATTATCTTATTGTTTTGAAGTTTAACAAGCATTTGGCAAATTTATCGCACGATAATTTTATTAAACAAATTTTATTGCAATACTGCCAAACTAAAACTATGGTTGTTGGTTACGATTTTACTTTTGGTAAAAACCGCCTTGGCAACCTCGAAAGCTTAAGGCAAAATCATATTGAAGTAGATCAGTTACAATGTCAAAAACAACAAGAAATTATTTTTTCTTCTACCTTGGCAAGAAAATTTATCAGCGAAGGAGATATAAAAAAAGCAAATCAAATTTTAACTCGTCATTTTAGTATTACAGGTAAAGTTTTGTTAGGAAAGCAAATAGCTCGAAAAATCGGTTTTCCAACTCTTAATATCGCTCCTAATCACAATATTATTTTTCCGAAATTTGGGGTTTATCAAACTGAAACAACTTTTATTTTTAATCAACAAAAAATTACTTTACCCTCTATTACTAATTTTGGCATAAAACCAACCATTAATAACAACCAACAGCCACTTTTTGAAACTCATCTTTTTAATTGGCAAGGTGATTTATATCAACAACAAATTGAGGTTAAATTTATTAATTTTTTAAGGCCAGAAAAAAAATTTTCTTCTCTTTTAGAATTGCAACAACAAATCAAGCAAGATATTTATAACATTTCTCATCTTTAAAAAGACTTTTTGAATTTTTGATGGGAGGGTAAAATTTTCTGTAAGAAAATTTTAGGAGTGGGCATAAAACCTAGTAAAATACTCAAATTTTAAAGTTGTTTTTAGATTTTTCCCCCTCCCAAATTTGCTTTGCAAATTTACCCTCGCTTTCGGGGAGGGTGATGGCATCGATTGCTTTTTAATTTCGATCTTAATTCTTTTTCTTTTTTATTAAAAATGACATTATTTAACCTTTACCTGCCCGTTCATGAGCATTGGCAACAGCCAATCACGCAGTTCGGCGAGGGTTTGGTTTTGTTTAATGTTGTTGGTTATAAGATGCTTAAATTCTAAAAACTTGTTAAATTTTATTGCAACCTGTTCATTAAATGCAACTCTATAACTTAGCAAATCATCAGCTCCAATAACTGGCATTTTTGTGCCTTTACAATTTGAAATAGCAAAATCAAACATGCTGTTGCTAACCATCGTTAAAAGTGCAAAATTATAAAAGTTTTCATTTTTAGTTTTAAAAGAATGGACGGTGCCAGTAACTAAGCCATCAAATGGCGAGAATCCAGCTTTTAATAAATATGGTCTTATCGCTCCAAAAAGAATATCAAATTTTTTTAAAATAAATAGATTTGTAGCAAAAAAATCACTGCTATTTTTTTGATTTAAACACATAGTTGAACTAGGCATAACAGATAAATCAATGGTATCAATACTTTTATTGCTATCAAAATTAAATTTAACAATATTTTTGATTAACAATTTATTCATTTTCAAAACCTCCCAGCCAGCGGGAATTTCTCTTTTTAGTTCGTTGCTCCACACCATTTTTCCACCTGAAGATTTATAGGGCTTGCCATTTGCATCAGGAAAATCAAACTGCACAAACCAATAATCATAAATGGTTTTTGCCATTTTTTCTAACTCGGCATTGATGCGGTTGTTAAGCTCTATTTTTGCATCGAGGGCGGAAAGAACGGCGGCGATTTTTTTTTGGGTAGCTAAGTCTTTTGGTAACCTTATTTCAAATTCTTTAATATCGTTTGAGTTCAGATTCTTTCTAACACCCGATGATAGACTCCTTAATTGTTGATATTGGGTTTTTAAAAAATAATAAACAAATTCATATCTTGCCTTTCTTTCATCAATTACAATGTTGCAGCAGGCTTGATTAGTTGTCATAGCTCTTTTTAGAATTGAGACATTTCCTCTTGTGCGACCCTCCCCATACATTGCTATTGAAATTGTGTTGATAGGAAATATTTTTATTGAGGTTTTATCAATTGCATATTGAGTTATTTTTTCAATTGTATCATGGATTTCTTTTTCACCTAATTGTTCAGTTTTTAACCAAGGAATATCACCGCCATCCCAAAAAAGTGCATTACCTCTTAGGGGCGTTATTCCACTCCCAATAATGGTTGAAATGTTTTTCAGTTTGATTGGGCTATTCATACTTAAACACACCCAATTGTGTTTGAATTTCCTTTTCCAAAATTTTAGATTCGGCAAAAAGGCTATCCAAATTATTTTTAAAGCCTTGCATTTTGGCATCAAATTCTGATTTAGAGATATCAACATATTCAATCTTAACATCGAAATATTGCCCAGCACTTAAAGAATAATTTTTTGCCTTAATTTCATCATAAGAAACTATCACCGAAAAATCTTCGATCGCTTCTTTTTGGTTAAAAGTGTTGATGATTTTATTTTCTTCATCTTTATGCAAAACGGTTTTTTGATTTTTGCCTTCTTTAATAGTTTCGCCAAGTTTTGAAGCATCAATTAACACTACAGAATCTTGGTTTGTTTTATCTAAAAACAAAATCGAAACATTAGTGCCAGTGGTGGCAAAAATATTGCTTGGCATCGAAACTACACCAGCAAGCATTTTTTCGTTGATTAATTTTTCTCGAATCTTTTTTTCAATGCCACTTTGAGCGGTAATAAAGCCCGTTGGCACCACAATTGCCGCCTTGCCTTTGGCGGTTAACGAAAACATAATATGTTGAATAAACAACAAATAAATTGCCATGCTGTCTTTGTCTTTTGGCGGAGTTTTTGGAATGCCAGCAAAAAATCTTTGGTTATTTTGAGTAGAATCTAAACTGGTTCTAAAATCGCTAAAATCTAATTTAAATGGCGGGTTAGAAACAATGTAATCAAACTTTTTTAATTGTTGCCCATCTTTGTGGTAGGGGTGAAGCATTGTATCGCCCTGAATAATATTTTGAATCGAATGAACCAAATTATTTAAAATCAAATTTAAACGAAGCAAACTTGATGATTTTTGCGAAATATCTTGCGAATAAATGCTACATTTGTTTTCGCCAATGGCATAAGCAATGTTCATAAGCAAGGTGCCAGAGCCTGCGGAAGGGTCGTAAGCAATAACATTTTGAATTTTTCCTTGCACTTCTTTTGGCACTAAAATTTCTGCCATAATTTTAGCAACGGCATGGGGAGTGTAATATTCGGCATATTTGCCCCCGCTGTCTTTGTTGTAATCTTTGATGAGATATTCAAAAATGGTGGCAAAAAAATCGTATTTTTGGTTAAAAATATTTTCGAAGCTAAAATCAATCAATTTGTTGATAATGGCTCTGGCAAAAGCATCGCGTTTTGAGGTATCGGTGATGAATTCGCTTACTCTATCAAATAAAGTAATTTTAGCACCGCCATCGGTTTTTACCGAGAAAATATCGCTGTTGGTTGTGGCAATATCTATTAAGGTTTCGTCAAAAAGTTTAGCAAATTCTGGTTGGTTTTGTTTTTTAAAAAGAGTGCCAAGAAAATGCTGGGCTTTTAGCCTTGCCGTATTGGCGGGAAGTTGTAATTTTAGCATCTCAAAATCATCTTCATTAAGTGCCAAAATATCTTCTTCGTAAGTTGAGGAATTTTTTAATTTATCATCGATTTTTTTAATTTCAAAAGCGAATTTATCGTTTAAAAATTTATACAAAAAAACTTGAGTAATTATTTTAAATTCATTGCCATCGTTGCCAAGCCCATAAGAGGCACAAACCGCTTTTAAAGCATCGATTAATTCTTTGGTTTTATTGGTAAAATCTAGTGTTTTCATAGGTTGGTTTCGTTTTTAATTTCGTTCATATATTCTTTAACAATTAAAGAATTAATATCATTTACTAAATGAGTATTTAATTTAAAATTTTGTTCTTTGAATTGTTTTATTATATTACTTTTCACATCGCTACTGAAATAGCTTTCATTATTGATAATTTGTGTGTTTTGTAAAACTAATTCATCGGCTTTTAATTTAATGCTATTGAGAGCTTCAAAAATTTTTCGTTCTTGATTATTAAACTCATTGTTTTGGATAAGTCTTTTATGGATTCTCACATATTTTTGATCGTTGCCATATTTTTCTTTAAGTAGGTTATTTTTTCGATTAATTTCTTTGATACGATCGTGAATTTTATCTAAAATTTCGATGTTTTGATTAATATCTTCTCCTGTAACTTCATGAAGATTTTGTTTGTTAAACAATCTTTTTAATTCTTCGTGAAGGCTTATAAATTCTGGATCGAGCTGATCAAAATTATTGAGCATTGCTTCGCGTGTGATTTGTAAAATATTTTTGAATTTATCTGCCAAAGCCAAAATCAACTCTTCTTCGTTAATTTTATGAAATTTAAAATAAATATCTTCAAGAGCAAGATTTAAAATTGGAATGTTGTTATTTTGATTGTTAATACTCTCTATAAGATTTAGATTATCTAGGCGATTACTTGTTTCGCTATAAAGTTTGGCGAGTTTTTTAAAATCTAATTTATTCATCAAATCAGAATGCCCATACAAACGTATTAAATTATACAGCATTTTAGCATTGCCAAGAGCTTTTTTGATTGAGATAATTTTTTTGCTATCTTTTATTTCGCCAATTTGCTGAGAAAAAATTTCGGCATTTTCTAGGTTAAAGCAAAATAAAATATCTTTGATTTCTTCGATTTCTTGATCTATTTCTTCTCTTGATTTAAACAACAAATTATAATTCTCAAATTCATTGCCAAGCTCGTTTTGGAGCTCTGCCAAGTAGGCTTGGTTAGTTTTATCAAATTCTTTTTTAATATCGGCAAAATCAACCACATAACCATAACGGAATTTATTATAAGTTCTGTTAACTCTGGTTAAAGCTTGAAGTAAATTGTGATCTTTTATAACTCTACCCAAATACAGTTTTTTTAAGTGCGGAGCATCAAAACCAGTGAGAAGCATATTAAAAACAAACAAAAACTCGATTTTTCCTGCTTTAAAAGCTTCAACTTGTTCTTTGCGAAATTCTTTTGTATTGGCATCGTGCAGAATTAGAGCTGCGGTTTTTGTTTGGTATTTTTCTTGAAAAATTTCAAACATTTTTTCTGCTTGATCGGAGCTATGGCAAATGACCATGGCACCAATAGAATTATCGCCAAAAGCTATTTTGCTTTTTTCAAAATCTTGCATAATATAATCTAGCATCGGCTCAACAAATTTTGCATGAGAATAAATAAATTTCTTTTCTGCACTATTTTTTTCTATTTCTATTGTATCAAGAATTTCTGATAGTTGCATTTTATAAGAAGTTTCAATCTCTTCGCGAATTAGTCGCAGAGTATAGCCATCGGCAATTGAAGAGTTGTAATAATATTTATGAATATAATTTCCAAAAAGCGATTTTGAATTGTAATCGCCTAAAAGTGGGGTGCCAGTTAAGCCAATTTTGATGGCATTAGTATCGGATTGATTTAGATTTAATAAAAAACTTCCTTTGGGGTTGTAACTTCTGTGTACTTCATCAAGAAAATAAACTCGTTGCACATTAGTATTGTAATCGTTTGAGCTTACCACATCGGGATCTTCTTTAAATTTTTGAATATTAACCACGGTAATTTCGGGCCTTCCTTGATGATTATTAATAACTTTTGTTGATTTTATCTCTAGAGCAAATTCTTCGCGCGAATTGATGGTGTGAACCACTAAACCACGCCTTATAAACTCTTGCTGTGCTTGAGTTAAAAGCTCGAGACGATCAACGATAAAATAAAATTTTGCAATAATAGATTTTTTTTGAAAATAATCTGTAAGAAAGCGCACATTATAATAGGCTAGTGCCGTTTTTCCGCTACCTTGAGTATGCCAAATAATACCTTTTTTTACTCCTTCATTTAATTTTTTTTCAATAGCTTTGGTGGCAAAAATTTGCGGATAACGCATTATGTGTTTTTCTAGCTTACTGTCTTTTTTTATGTAGGCAATGCCATATTTTAATAAAAAAGCCAGGCGATCTTTGGCAAATAACGATGTGCAAATTTTATTAGTTGGAGTTTCTGGGCTTTTATTGGTAATAAATTCGGAGCTGTGTTTTATGGCACTTAAATTGTTATTTTTTAAAACTGAATTTTCAATTTCTTCATTTTCTGGCTTTAGTAGTATTGCTAAATCAAAAACTTCTTCTTCTCTAAAATAATTAAATATCGGTTCGTGATATGCAGTAGCAGCATAAAAAGCACCTTGCAGAGGCTCAATTTGCCCATCATCGTAAGAGCAATTATTAGAAAAAACCATAAGCTGGGTGATATTAGTAAATCTTCTAAATTTAGGGTTTTGAAAACGTTGATTGATGCGCTTTCTTTCGGCAAGAATGCCCTCGCGGTTATGTGGTTTTTTAACTTCGATAAAAACAAGTGGCATGCCGTTTATTAGCAAAGTAATATCTGGCCTAAATTCTTCATCGTTATTTTTGTAGGTAAGTTCGGTTGTTACATTAAAAGTATTGTTGTGAAAATTTTCAAAATCAATAAGTTTAAAGCCAGAATTGGCGATGAGTTTTTCATAAAATGCTTGCCCTAAATCTTCGTTTTCGAGGCTTAATTTGGTATCTTCTAACAATCTTGAAATTTCTTCTTGTGTGATGTTTGGGTTAATTTTAGCAATGCTATGAAAAAAAATTTCGGTAAAAATATTGGTTTTTTGATCGTGTTCTTTGGTGGATTTGCAAAGATAATCATAGCCAAGCCTTGTTAAATGCAGTATAGTAGGAATTTTTACCCTAGAATCTTCAGAAAAAATCATTTTTTATTTTTGTTACTTTTTTGATTTTTTATGGTGATGATGATTATTTTAATATTAACCAAATAATTTTTCAAGATTATTTAA
>CAMAWV010000042.1 GCA_945862075.1 Rickettsia typhi
CGTTAGCGCAACTGAAATTATATTGTTGTCGCGTTAGCGCAACTGAAATTATATTGTTGTCGCGTTAGCGCAACTGAAATTATATTGTTGTCGCGTTAGCGCAACTGAAATTATATTGTTGTCGCGTTAGCGCAACTGAAATTATATTGTTGTCGCGTTAGCGCAACTAAAAGTAGTATAATGATTGCTATAAATATCTCTAAAAATGTCAAGCTATATTCTTGGTAATGGTATGTTTTTATATTGTAAATTACTCAATAGTTTTATGCTTTAATAACTTTAATCTTTCGTAGTAAACCACTATATCTCATTTTGCAAAAAAACAGATTGTTTATTTTTTTTATAATAAAATCCTTGGCTTTTTTATTTTAGCCTTTTTATAATAGTTTATTATACTAATAATAATTTTTGTTTCTGAATGAAATTAAATAACAACCCAGATAAACAAGTAAATTTTTTGCCAGAAGCTAAAGATAAAAAACTTTTGATAAAAAATACCAAAAAAACATCTCAATTATTGTTTATTTTTGTAGGTTCTTTTTGCTTATTTTTGCTAGTTAATCAGGCAATTTGGGCTCAAATTGAGAGCATCTACAATTCTGCCACCGATGAAGTTGCTGGTATTTCTGGTTTAATGTCGGCAGTTACTAACAACGATATTGAAGGTGTAAAGTTTTTTAGTAAAGGTGGTCCGTTAATTATTAATCAAAAAAATCTTGGTGGAGCAACTGCTTTACATATTGCTTGTCGTGAGTCTAATACTGAAGCGGTAAAAATTTTACTCGAAAACGGAGCTAATGTTAATATTGCCGATAACGAAGGCTGGACTCCCCTTATGCGAGCTTCTTTAGTTGGTAATGCACAAATTGTTGAAATGCTAATTGTTAAAAATGCTAAAGCCGATGCTTTTAATTCTATTGGTGAAACCGCTCTTGTTCATGCCACTAACTCTCGATGTTTAGACTGTTTAAATATTATTATCGAAAAAGCTAATTTAATCAAAACTGCTAATTTAAAAACTCTTAAAACTCAAATTACTGATGCTTTTTTATTGGCTCGAAACCAAGAAGAATCTTCTGCTAAAACAGTTTTAGAGGCTTTTCTAGATTATGTAAACAAAGCCGATAATTTACTCACAACTCAAATTGCTGAAACAAAACCAACCGAACATTTATCTGAATCCTCTTTAGAAACCTCCAAATCGCATCCTGTAAAAAAACTTACTATAAATAAAAAAAGTGGCAAAAAGTTTGCTTTAAAAACAACTGCCGAACACCAAGAAGAGTTGAAAGATATTATTAAACCAAAAAATTCTCCAGATAAGCCAATCGCAACTTCAAAAACAATCCAAGATAATAAAAATTCTGTTAAAGAAACTAAACTAAAACTAGAACAAAAAACAATCCCAATAACCGCTAAACCAGTTAAAATTGCCGAAAAACCAAAGAAATCTTTTAAACTTAAAAAGCCAGTTGAAGATGCAAAAAATAAAATTCCTACTTTCACTCAACAATCTTTGCCTCCTGTTGTTGCCCCAGTTAATCAAGATTCACCTGCCTCTACTTCTATCTCTAATCCTGCGGTTGCTTCTAGTAATAGTGCTAATCAGCAAGAAAACTCACCAAACAATGGTTTAGCTAATGAAAATAAATCACAAGAAATTGCCGATACATCTTCTCCTGAAATTCCATTAGAAGTTAAGCCTACCGACAATGAAATAAAACATGGGTTTTTTAAAAGATTGTTCTCAAAAAAATCAACAATACCTCAAGATACCAATAATCAAAAAGCCGAATCTATTCAAAATGAAGCTCTAAAAACACAATCTGTTTCAGAAAAATCAGCAGAAACATTGCAAAATTCTCAAGAGCAATTACCAGAAAAATCAATAAACGCACAGCCAGAAATTAATTCAACACAAAATAAATTAATTCAAAATACAAAATCAACCGAGAATAATTTATCAAAAGTTACCCCAAATAAACATACTAAGCTTGAAAATAACACATCAACACAAGAAAAATTAAAAAAATTCAAATTTTCTCCTTTGCAAGATGCTAAAAATAAACCAAATTCTGCTTCTCAAAATAGCCAAGTTAAAAATAACACTAATATTTTGCAAGAAGATTCTGCAACAAATAAGCCAGAAACATCATTGAATAATATACAAAAATCAACTGAAAAAGAATCTTCTTTAAAAAGAAAATATAAACTTAAAGCTATCACCAACATTGAAAACACAGATCCAGAAGTAGAAATAAAAAAACTACCTGCCCCGCAAGAAATATAAAATTACCAAATATCAATTCGTATCTACTGAATGTATAAAGAACAAAATGTTTTTATATCATAACAATAATTTAGTGACACAAGCTATTATCGGTATAGAAAATCGTGGCTTTTTATTCGGTGATGGTGTTTTTGAAACCTGTTTAGTTTATAAGCGACAAATTATTAATTTTTCACACCATCTACAAAGATTAGCTTTTGGTTTGGATTATCTAGATATAACTTACGATTCTAGTAACTTGCAGTGGCAAGCAGAAAAGTTAACTAAACTCAATAATTTAGAATCTGGAATTTTAAAAATACAAATTGGTCGAGATATAGGAAGTTTTGGTTATTTGCCCACTCAAAATTGTTCTACAATAAGTATTTTACAAAATTTTTTACCAAGAAAAATACCTCATAATATTAAGTTAGTTATTAGTGATCGTGGGTTGTGTGGCAGTTTTTCTTTTAAATCTAGCAATAGTTTGCCTTATGTTTTAGCAAAAATTGATGCTCAAAAAAAACTAGCATTTGATAGTATTTTACTAAATAAAAACCAGCATATTTGCGAAACTGGTTCTGCTAATATTTTTTGGGTTAAAGATAGAAAAATTTTTACTCCGCATCATAATTGCGGCTTGGTGTCAGGACTGATACGACAAATAATCTGCCAAAATTATGAAGTGCATTTTGTTGAGGAAAATTGGCAATCTTTACAACAAGCCGAGGAGGTTTTTATTACCAACTCTATTATTTTGCTAAAAAGTGTTGATATTATTGAATTTGAAAATAAAATTATCAAAAATTATCAGCAAACAAAAATAGCTCAAAATATTGCCGTTTTTTTGCAAAAAAAATTATTATCGCTATGAAAATAATACATTCTAAACAAGCTTTTTCTCTTATCGAAATCGCTATAGTTTTGGCGATTATTGGCATTTTGCTAGCATCAGTAATTATTGGCAAAAATTTAGTTGATAAAGCGAAAATAGCTAATGCCCAAGCTCTTACTGTTAATTCGGTGGTGCATAGCCTTGATAAAAACTTGGTTTTTTGGCACGAAACTTCGTTTGGGCAAGAAAGTTATAACAATAATATTTGGTTTGATTATCAGCAAGATAAAACTAAAAAAAATAATACTAGTCAAATATTAACATCTTCTCCCACTCCGCCATCTTTTATAACAGAAGATTCTGGCTTAATTAACAATTTACCTACTCTTCGCTTTACTGGTTCGCAATCATTATTGCAACCAGCTTTATCTAATTTAAACAACAGTTTTTTTACAATTTTTGTGATACATACTGGTGCAAGCGATACTGGAATTTTTAACGGTTTTGCAAATGTGCCTAATCAAATAATTACCGATGCTAATAAAAGATTGTTGGTTTGGAGAAATAATCAAAACATCACATCATTTACAAATAATATTGGCAATTCTTATGTTGGCGATATCTATGAAATTATAGTTTTTAACATTCAGCTCACCGATGAATTGCAAAACGAAGTAATTGCTTATTTAAAAGCAAAATATAAATTTAAAACTAATAATTAAAATATGGGTTTTTTGGTTAACTGTCCTGCCAAAATCAATTTATTTTTGCAAATAAACAACAAGCGATCAGATGGTTATCATAATTTGCAATCATTGTTTTTGCCAATAAACTTGCATGATGTTTTGCATCTAAAAAAAAGCTCTAGTTTTAGTTTAAATGTTGTAGGAAAATATCAAAATCAAATTACTACCACAAATATTATTAGCGAAATTTGGCAATATTTTATCAATAATTTTGCAGTTAATAGCAATTTAATCATTACCCTAGAAAAAAATATTCCTGTTGGAGCTGGTCTTGGAGGTGGCTCAAGTAATGGCTCGGCTTTTATTTTGGCTTTAAATCAGTTGTTTTCTTTAAATTTAAGCACTGAAAAACTGCTAGAAATTAGCCTAAAATTCGGCTCTGATTTGCCATTTTTTATCATCGGCAAGCCGGCATTTGTTTTTGGCAGAGGTCAAGAAATTGTGCCGCTTACAAAGCCATTACCAAAACTGCCAATTTTACTAATAAATCCACAAATTAATTTATCAACTGCTAAAGTTTTTGCCAATAATATCAATTTTAGCCAACCTCTTGCTCTTGATTATTTACAAAATTTAAGCTTGAATAATTTACTTGCTTTGGGCAATAATTTACAAGATTCGGCAATAAAATTAGCACCACAAATAGGTGAAGTTTTATCTTGTTTAAAAAAATTTCAGCCACTCTCTGCAACAATGTCGGGCAGTGGCAGTAGCTGTTTTGCAGTATTTGATAACCAAACAAACTGCCAAGAGGCTTACAATTTTTTTTGCAATACTTTTACTAATTATCTTATAACAATCGTTTAATAAACTATGAAAAATAAACTATTTTTACCATTTTTATTTTTAGCATTTAATGCATTTGCTAATAATCAAACCACTACTTTGCCAAAAATTATAGTGCAAGAAAGTTTATCAATCACTGCCAACAATACCTCGCTTGCTTATCAGAAAGCTAGTAAAATTGCTGGTTCGGTAGCAATTATTGATAAAGAAGATTTGCAAAATAAATCTAGCCTTACTGTGCAAGACATGTTTTTGGCAACTCCGGGAGTTTTTGCTCAGAGCAAGCAAGGTCAAGAATCTCGGCTTGCCATCAGGGGTTCTGGTTTATCAAGAAACTTTCATTTAAGAGGTATAAATTTATATCAAGATGGTATTCCTGTTAATTTACCAGATGGCTCGGCCGATTTTCAAAGCCTCGATCCGTTAGCTGTTAATCATATTGAGGTTTATAAAGGAGCAAATGCTTTACATTTAGGCTCGGCTAGTTTGGGCGGTGCTATTAATTTTGTGTCGCGCCAACTGGCTATACTGCTAACAAGCTTTTGGCAAGGCTAGAAGGCGGTAGTTTTGATAGCAAAAGAATCCAAATCAGTAGCGGGCAGGTGTTTGGCAAGGCCGATTACTATACTTCTTTTTCAAAGTTTAACAGCAATGGCTATCGCAAACAAAGCAATCAAACCGATAGCAAAATGTTTAGTAATTTTGGCTATAAATTTAATCAAAACCTTGAAAACCGCACTTATTTTAGCTTGATAAACAGCAAATTAGAGTTAGCAGGAGCATTAACTAGAGTTCAACTCAATAATAATCCAAATGTTGCCAATGCAAGCAATGTTAACAATAGGCAAGAGCGAAATTTTAACGAAATTCGCCTAGCCAACAAAACTTCTTATATTGCCGATAATTTTGCTAGCAATTTTGGTGTGTTTGTAGTGCAAAAAAGGCTAGATCACCCAATTTTTCAGGTAATCGCTCAAGATAGCTTAAACTATGGCTTATTTGCCGACAGCAAAATTAATTACCAGCTTTTTAACAAAAAAAGCGAGTTGTTGTTTGGGTTAAATTTAGGGCAGGGAGTGGTTGATTCACAGCGGTTTGCAAATATTGCTGGAGCTAGAGGTAGCCAAACTATGAAAGGCAACGAAAGAGCTCAAACTGCTTTATTTTTTGCCGAAAATAATTTACAAATTTTACCAAAAACCACACTTAACACTGGTGCCCAAGTTCTTTATCGTAAATTAAATTATCAAGATAAATTTTTAACCGACGGTAATCAAAGCGGTCAAAGAAAATTTTATGGTTTCAGCCCAAAAATAGGAGCAATTTACCAAGCCAAACAAAACATACAAGTTTATGGTAATTTAAGCGCAGCAGTTGAACCGCCAACTTTTAGCGAGGCTCGGCAAACCACTTTACCTGGGTTGGCAAATATATCTTCTCAAAAATCTTACACAGCCGAAATTGGTTTAAGGCAAATCAAAACCGCCAACAGCGAGGTTAGTTTTGATATCACTGCCTATCGCTCTCATATTTATGATGAGCTCATTTTATACACTGTGGCACCAAATGTAACCCAAGCAATCAATGCTAAAAAAACTTTGCATCAAGGCATAGAATTAGCCACCGAAAATTCGTTGGTAAAAAATATTTTTGGCTCCGATAGTTTAAGTTTAAAAAATGCTTATACTTTTAGTGATTTTCGTTTTGTTGATGATGCAATTTACAAAAATAATAAAATACCAGGCAATCCTCGGCATTTTTTGTTTAGTCAATTAATTTATAAACACAAAAATTCGTTGTTTATTTCGCCTAATCTTGAAGCGGTTCCGCAAGGCATTGCTATTGATGCTAAAAACAATCTTAAAAGCAAAAATTATTTCGCTTTTGGCTTAAATGCTGGTTTTGATCTTGATGAGAATATTAGTATTTTTGCTGAAGGTCGAAATTTATTAAACAAAAATTATGCTGGTGCAATTGATGTTTTGTCGCAAGCTACCACCAATAATGCAAATGTTTATCACCCTGCTAGCCCTAGAGCTATTTATTTTGGTTTAAAGTATAAATTATGAATTTGAGTAATTAAAAAATGCTTTGCTATCTAAAATCAAGATTGTTAAAATAAACGATATTATAAAACTTTTTACATAATTTTTATGTCTAATAAATTTGTTTATTCTTTTGGCGATGGTAAGGCAGAAGGCGATGTTTCAATGAAAAACTTGCTTGGTGGTAAAGGTGCTAATTTAGCAGAAATGTCTAAAATGGGTTTGCCTGTGCCACTTGGCTTTACTATTACTACCGATGTTTGTGCTGCTTTTTATAATAATAATTGCCAATTTCCAGCTACTCTAGAACAACAAGTTGAGTTGGCAATTCAAAATTTACAACAAGCTATTAATGTTAACCAGTTCGAAAATCAATTACAATTTGGTAGCGAAACAAATCCTTTGCTATTTTCAATAAGATCTGGTGCCAGATCTTCTATGCCTGGTATGATGGATACAATCTTAAATTTAGGCTTAAATGATAAAACCGTTTTGGGTTTGGCTAAAAATAGCAATAATTCTCGGTTTGCCTTTGATTCTTATCGCAGATTTATTCAAATGTATTCTTCAGTGGTTCTAGAAATTGATCATCATAATTTTGAGGCTATTTTGCAAGAAAAAAAAGAAGAACATTCTTTAATTGCCGATACTCATCTTACCACTCAACACTTGCAAGAAATAGTTCTTCTTTATCAACAAGAGGTTTTGAAGCGCACAGGCAAACCTTTTCCACAAGATGTTTATCAGCAACTTTGGGAGGCGATTAAAGCGGTATTTAATTCTTGGATGAATGAAAGAGCTATAGTTTATCGCTCTTTGCATAATATTCCTGCTAGTTGGGGAACTGCGGTTAATGTGCAGGCAATGGTTTTTGGTAATTTGGGCGAAACTTCGGCAACTGGTGTGGTATTTACTCGAAATCCTTCTACTGGTTCTGCCGATTTATATGGCGAATATCTCATTAATGCCCAAGGTGAAGATGTGGTTGCTGGCATACGTACTCCTCAATCTATCACTATTGCTGGCAAAAAAAGTTTAGGTTCAAATTTGCCTGCCATGGAAGAAACCATGCCAACAGTATTTGCCGAGCTTGTAAGTTTATGTTCTGTACTTGAAAAAAGATACCGAGATATGCAAGATATCGAATTTACTATTCAAAACAATAAACTATGGCTCTTGCAAACTAGAAACGGTAAAAGAACCGCTCAATCTGCAATTAAAATTGCTTGCGATATGGTTTGCGAAAAATTAATCAATAAAGAGCAAGCTTTATTAAGGCTAGATCCTGCTAGTCTTGATCAGTTATTACATCCCACACTTGATCCAAAAGCTAAAATGCAAGTTTTAACCAAAGGCTTGCCCGCTTCGCCAGGAGCCGCTTCTGGTGTAGTGGTTTTTTCTTCGCAAATGGCCGAAAAAAAAGCCGAAAATGGCGAAAAAGTTATTTTGGTTCGAATCGAAACTAGTCCAGAAGATATTAAAGGCATGCATGTTTCGCAAGGCATTTTAACTGCTCGAGGTGGCATGACATCTCATGCGGCCGTGGTAGCAAGAGGAATGGGCACTCCTTGTGTTTCAGGGGCAAACAATTTGCATATCGATTACGAAAAAAAGTTTCTTACAATTGGTTCTGTAAAGGTTTGTGAAGGTGAAATCATTACTATTAACGGTTCAAATGGCGATGTAATTTTAGGTTTAGTTCCTACTTTACAGCCCCAGCTTTCTGCCGAATTCAAAACTATTATGGCTTGGGCCGATGAAATTCGACAATTAAAAGTGCGTACCAATGCTGAAACTCCGCTTGATTGCCAAACTGCCCGAAATTTTGGTGCAGAAGGTGTGGGTTTGTGCCGAACCGAGCATATGTTTTTTAACGAAGATCGCATCATTGCGGTAAGGCAAATGATTTTGGCAGAAAATTCCGAAAAACGAATAGAAGCACTAGAAAAAATTTTACCAATGCAAAGACAAGATTTTTTAGAAATTTTTAAAATCATGAGCGGTTTGCCAGTTACTATTCGTTTGCTTGATCCTCCGTTGCACGAATTTTTGCCTCATAAAGAGCATGAGATAGTTGAATTAGCAAATATTTTGCAAGTTGAAACTAGTTATATTCGCCAAAGAAATCATCAATTGCAAGAGCATAATCCAATGTTGGGGCATCGTGGTTGTAGGCTTGGTATTTCTTACCCTGAAATTTATCAAATGCAAGCTAGAGCAATTTTTGAGGCTACAGTGTTGGCAAAAAAACATTATAATGGTAATGTTTTACTTGAAATTATGGTGCCGTTGGTGGCTACTTACAAAGAAATTAAAATTATTAAAAACTTAATAGTTGATGTTGCCAAGCAAGTTGAAGCTGAAAGCGAAATTAATATTGATTATCTAATAGGAACCATGATAGAGCTTCCAAGAGCGGCAATTATTGCTAATCAAATTGCCAAAGAAGCCGAATTTTTTAGTTTTGGCACTAACGATTTAACTCAAACTACTTTTGGGCTTTCTCGAGATGATGCTGGAAACTTCTTGGGTCATTACCAAAAAGATAACATTCTTCCTGCCGATCCTTTTGCCGAACTCGATCAAGAAGGGGTGGGCGAGCTTATTAAAATTGCTAGTGAAAAAGGCAAACAAACTCGTGCAAACATTAAGTTAGGAATTTGTGGCGAACACGGAGGCAACCCTGCCTCTATTGAATTTTGTCAGCAGGTTGGCTTGCATTATGTTTCTTGCTCTCCTTATCGAGTGCCTATTGCCAAGCTTGCCGCAGCTCAAGCTGTATTGAAGCAAAAAAAATAATCAATCTTTATGGCAATCACCATTCATCAGCCGCAAAATTTTGAAAAAATGCGAGTAGCAGGTAAGTTGGCGGCCGAAGTTCTTAACTATATCGCTCCTTTTGTGCAAGCTGGAGTAAGCACTAACTATTTAAACAATCTGTGCCATGCAAAAATTATCTCTGCTGGGGCAATTCCTGCTCCACTAAATTATAAGGGTTTCCCAAAATCTATCTGCACCTCTATCAATCATGTAGTGTGCCATGGCATTCCTAGTGATAATAAAATTTTAAAGAACGGCGATATTATTAATATTGATGTTACGGTTATTGTTGAAGGTTGGCACGGCGATACTAGTAGAATGTTTTTTGTAGGCAAACCTAGTGTTAAGGCTAAAAAATTAGTGGAAGTTACCTACGAATGTTTAATGCTAGGCATTGAGCAGGTCAAACCCGGAGCCGATTTTAATACTATTGGCATAGCTATTGCAAAGCATGCTCATAAAAATGGTTTTTCAGTAGTGCGTAATTTTTGCGGGCACGGCATTGGTCAAGTTTTTCATGCCGAGCCAAATGTTGTGCATTATGCTTGCGAAAAATATGCCACCATGCAACCTGGTATGTTTTTTACTATTGAGCCTATGATAAACGAAGGAGGTCATGAAACCTTCACTAGCCCACACGACGGCTGGACAGTCTGGACACGCGATAAAAAACTCTCTGCTCAATTTGAGCACACTATTGGCATTACTGAAACTGGCTACGAAATTTTTACCATATAATACTATCTATTCCTAAAATATGAATAGTTTGTTTGACAACATCCAGCTTCAAAATAAGCTCTCTCACTATAATTTTAGTTGCGAAAAAACGGCATCTATTTTTATAAATTGGCACAATCTACTTTCAGCCACTGCAAAAAACGAAGAACAACTGCAAACCGATTTTCTCAACGATATTTTTGGCGAAGTTTTAGGCTACACTTATAAAAGAGGTGAGCCAGAAACTAACCTTGAAAAAGAAGAAAAAACCGAATTAGATGGGCAAAAACCAGATGGCATTTTAGGTTTTTTTAACGAAAAAACCAAAGATACTCGCATAATTATCGAGTTAAAAGGGCAAAATATCAACCTCGATCAAAAACAAAACAGAGCCAACGACAAACGATCGGCGGTAGAACAAGCTTTTGGCTATTCTTCAAAATATCAAGGCACAGAATGGGTTATTGTGAGTAATTTTATTGAAATTCGTTTGTATAAAACTGGTTACGAAGGAAAATATCATAGTTTTATCATGCAAGATCTTGCCAGTAACTCGGCTAAACAAAAAGAGTTTCACTTTTTGCTTGCCAAAAATCAACTTTTTACCAAAAACCCCCATCAATCCCCAACCCATTCTCTAAACACTGCCAATCAAGGGGCTGAAATTGAAAAGCTATTTTATGCCCATTATTCGGCTCTTCGCTACGAGATTTGGCAAAATTTATTGCAATTAAACACCGAAAAACACTATGGCAGAAACTTTTACTTATACAAGGCTCAAAAACTCATAGATCGCATCATTTTTATTCGCTTTTGCAAAGAAAACTCTGCCCTCAACAACGATGCCGTGCTTGAAGCTCTAAACAACAAATACATCAAAGGTAAATATAACCGCATGAAGGCTTTATTTACCGCCATGAATGAAGGCAACCCCGAAATTGGCATTGCCAAGTTTAATGGCGGGCTTTTTGCACCAGACTCGGATCTTGATTGCCTCAATGTTGCCGACGAAATTATCGATAAAATTGTCTTGCTTTACAGCCACAATTTTGGCTCCGATCTTGATGTTAATATTTTGGGCCACATTTTTGAGCAATCAATTTCAGACCTTGAAAACCTCACCGACAACAACGAAAAACAACGCAAAAAAGATGGAGTTTTTTACACTCCTGCCTACATCACTCAATATATTGTGCAAGAAGCGGTGGGCGGTTGGCTAAACAGTAAAAAAGCCGAAATACAGGCCACAGAAGGTTCAACAGCTTGGTGGCAAGAATATGTCAAACACTTACAATCAATCAAAGTGCTCGACCCTGCTTGCGGATCGGGAGCATTTTTGGTAAAAGTTTTTGATTTTTTACAAAGCCAGTGGCAAGAAGTTAAAAAGCATATTAAAATCAATTATAACTACCAAGATATTTTGCTTAACAACATTTATGGAGTAGATATCAACCCTGCCTCGGTTGGCATTACCAAGTTAAGCTTGTGGCTTAAAACTGCCCATCATCGCCAGCCACTCACCACACTTGACAATAACATTAAAATTGGCAACAGTTTGATAGACGATCCAAACATTGCAGGCTATTACAGCGAGTTTGAAGGCAAGATTGTTGCCGAAGTTCTTCAAGAAAAAGGAGATTTGTTTAACCAAAATCAATTTAAACAAGATAAACAAGATATTGACTCATATTTTAAAAAATCCCTTGCTTTTAAGTGGCAAGAGGAGTTTAAACAAGTATTTGCAGATGGCGGTTTTAATGTAGTGGTGGGCAACCCGCCTTATG
>CAMAWV010000043.1 GCA_945862075.1 Rickettsia typhi
TTGATCATTTCGCAATTCAGCGCTAGCATGTTCTAAAACCATGCCATTTTCTCCTATTGCTGCTAAAACAGAAGCTTTATCACTCCAATTAGTATTATTTGGTCTCATAAAAAATATATTATATTAATAAATATGATAAATATTTTTAAATTAACTATTCATTAATAAAAAATAATTATCAAAAATATTATAATACATTATATTATTTAATGTGCAATATTTTTATTTATATTTTTGCATGGTATCACTAGATAAATAGGGCATTATAGATTTAACTTGTTTAGAACAAGGTTTTTTAACCTTAATTTATAGAAAATTATGACTAGCAGAGATCAAAAAAATGATTACAAATTAAACTAGAGTATTCTCTAAAAAATTACAAGAAAAACTACAAAACCAAAAAGCAAATACAAATATTAGTTTTGCATATGTTTAAAAAACCACCAAAATCTACATACATCTTGCTGTTGATTAAAAACATCAATGAATTACAGAGAAGGAAAAAAACAAAATTGTTTAGTGGGGGCGAAGAATTCTTTAATTAAACATGATCTAGCTAATTTCTAACAGAACAACCAAGAAATAGTCCAAATCTCTTGCTATGATTTTTAACTCAATTTTCTTATTTTTTGACATAAAAAAGTTTAGAAAATATGTTTATCTAACTATATCCGATATTTTCATAAACAACCGCTTGCAAAAATAATTTTATATTATTAAAATATGATATTAACTATCAATATTTATTTTTTTAAATGTCATATTTACAAGTTTCAGTGGTGGTTTTACGCGAAATACTCGAAATAGCCTTAATTCTAACTATTTTATTTTCAGCCACTAAAAATATTGCCAAAAGCAGGCTAGCCATTTTTATTGGTTTATTTTTAGGCTTGCTTTGCTCTTTAACCATTGCCTATTTTACCGATAGAATATCCGATGCTCTAAATGGTTTGGGCCAAGAGTTTTTCAATGGCTTTATTTTGTTTTCCACTGCCTTTATGATAGGCTGGACTGTTCTCTGGATGCAAAAACACAGTAAAACTTTAAGTCACGAATTAAAACAACTAGGCTCTTCGATAAACAAAGGCACTAAACATTTATATGCTCTCAGTATTGCTACTTTACTTACCATCACCAGAGAAGGCTCTGAAATTGTCTTATTTTGTTATGGGCAGTATGTTTCTGGTTTAGAAAAATTTCAAATTATTATTGGTTTGTTAATTGGTATGTTTTGCGGTTTGTTTTTAGGTTTTGCTTTACATTTTGGCTTGTTGTTAAAATCTTTTCAAAAACATTTTTTTAGCATCACTACTTTGTTGTTAATTTTCTTTGCTTCTTCTTTATCGGCAACTGGGGCTGGTTTTTGGGTAAATGCCAATATTATTTCACCAATTCTTGATCCAGTTTTTGATTTATCAACAATCATTCCTCAAAAAAGTGCTTTAGGGCAGCTTTTACACTTTTTTATTGGCTACCTCGACAAACCTTCTTTAGCTCAATTATTGGCTTATTTACTCACTTTTAACATCTTGTTTTTTGGAGTTAAAATTGTCAAAAAAATATAATACTTATGTCTAATTTTTTACAAAAAGTTTATCAAACCAAAACACAAGAAGTACGAGATAGCAAAAAAAAAATATCTCTCACCGAAATTTGTCAGCAATTAAAATGTTCTTCCGATGTAAAAAAACGAGATTTTTTTTTAGCCCTCAAAAATGCTAGCCAAAATAACCAAACCGCTTTAATTTGCGAAGCTAAAAAAGGGTCTCCTTCTGCTGGCTTAATTAGGCCAAATTTTGATTTAATAAAAATCGTTCAAAGCTATGAAAATGCTGGGGCGGTGTGTTTATCTATTTTAACCGATAAGCAATATTTTTTTAGTGATCTTAGTTTTTTATCAATCGCCCATCAAAATTCTAATTTACCGCTACTTCGCAAAGATTTTATCATCGATCCTTATCAGGTTTATGAAAGTAAATTACATAAAGCCGATTGCATTTTGCTAATTGTAGCCATGCTTTCTGATAACCAGTTACAAGAGCTAGAGGAAATTGCTACTTCGTTACAAATGTCGGTATTAATTGAAGTTCATAACGAACAAGAACTACAAAGAGCAATGCTTTTAAAAAGCAAGCTTCTTGGCATTAACAATCGTAATTTACAAACTCTAGAAGTTAATTTAAACACCGCTATTAATTTAGCAAAAATGGTACCAAAAAATTATTTATTAGTAGCAGAAAGTGGTATTAAAACCAAATTTGATATTGACAACTTTAAACAACATAATATCAATTGTTTTTTAGTTGGCGAAAGTCTTGTGAAGCAACAAAATATAAAACAAGCAGTACAAAATTTATTAATATGAAAAAATTATTCATTATCATTTTGCTATTATTCACTAGTTGTCATTATAAAAACTGGTATAAACCAATGGGGCGAATTTTTAACACTATGCCAAAAGGCGGAACTCCTGGTTTTAATTTAGGCTGGATTCATGGCTGTGAATCTGGCTTAGCAACTCAATTTGGTGGCGAAGCCTATAAAATGTTTTATGCCTGGAAAAAAGATCCAGATATTATATCAGTAAATCCAAACTTCGAAGCAGTAAAAAAAAGATATAAAACCGAATTAAAAAATATTAACTGGAACGATCAAAAAGACGTGGCTAAAAATTTTAGCGATTATAAAAAAATTCATCCCATTGCTTATTATTATTGTCGGCAAACTGTGTTAGGAACTGTTCAATCTGCCGGCATGACACCAGATTTACCGGGCAGTAATCAATTAATACAGCCTTTTGGCCATAATGTTTGGAATGTTTTACAAATAATGCAGGCTCCTGGCGATACTTTACAAGGGATATGGTGATATAATTAATTATATAACTATTCTTATCATAAATCATTATTAAAAATTATTGCTTTCAAACTTTCTTATTGTTAAAATATTAGTAATTAATCTAAATTTTCATTTTTTATTTTTATCATGAGCAACCACCAACAACCAAAAAATTTACCAACAAAAGATGTTGTTCAAGTTTCGCTAGTTAGCGAAATGAAAAAATCTTACCTCGATTATGCCATGAGTGTTATTGTGGCAAGAGCTATTCCAGATGCTTGCGATGGTCTTAAACCAGTCCATCGTCGAATTTTATTTGCAATGCACGAAGGTGGCTACGATTTTAATAAGCCTTTTAAAAAATCTGCTAGAATTGTTGGTGAAGTTATGGGTAAATATCACCCACATGGCGATTCGGCAATTTATGAGTCTTTAGTGCGTATGGCTCAAGAGTTTTCTTTAAGAGTACCACTTATTGATGGTCAGGGTAATTTTGGCTCTATCGACGACGATCCACCAGCAGCTATGCGCTATACCGAATCTAGGCTAAAAAAAATCACTCACACTATGCTATCTGATCTCGACAAAGACACTGTCGATTTTATGCCAAACTACGATGGTAACGAGCAAGAGCCAAAAGTTCTTCCTGCAAGGTTTCCTAATTTATTGGTAAATGGTTCTGGTGGTATTGCAGTTGGTATGGCAACTAACATTCCGCCACATAATTTAGGTGAAGTAATAGATGGTTGTCTTGCCTACATTAATAATCAAAATTTAACTATTGAAGAACTAATACACATTATTCCTGGCCCAGATTTTCCTACTGGAGGTGTTATTTTAGGCAGATCTGGACATCATTTAGCAGCCACTACTGGCAGAGGATCGGTTGTTATGAGAGGTAAACATAAGATCGAGAAAAAAAATAATCAAAAAACCAGCATCATTATCACTGAAATTCCATATCAGGTAAATAAAGCCAAATTGGTTGAAAAAATCGCCGATTTAGTCAAAGAAAAAAGAATAGAAGGTATCTCCGATCTACGCGACGAATCTGATCGTGATGGCATTAGAATTGTTATTGAACTTAAAAAAGATACGCCAGAAGAAGTTATCATTAATCAACTTTATAATTTCACCGAATTACAATGTAATTTTAGCGTTAACACATTAGCCCTTAATCATGGCAAGCCACAATTATTAAACCTGCTACAAATTATTACTATTTTTGTTGATTTTCGCTTTGAAGTTACCACTAGACGAACCAAATTTTTACTGAATAAAGCTCGAGATAAAACCCATATTTTAATTGGTTTAGCAGTGGCGGTAAGTAACATCGATGAAATTGTTAATTTAATCAAATCATCTAACGATACTGCCGAAGCAAAAGCAAAATTACTAGCAAAACCTTGGTTAGTTGGAAATATTGAACATATCATTAATTTAGTACAAGATAATGGCAATGTAGTAATAAATCAGCAATTTTATTTTACCGAAGCTCAAGCAAAAGCAATTTTAGAAATGCGACTCGCCAGATTAACTGGTCTTGAAATAAATAAAATTAATGCCGAACTCCAAGAATTAACTAAAGAAATTGGTCAATATTTAAATCTTCTCTCTCATAAGCAAAACATGATGAATTTAGTTCAACAAGAGCTGCTTGATATCAAAAATGAGTTTGCCACTCCTCGAAAATCAATAATCGAAGATGCCGAATTTGAAGTTGATATCGAAAGCCTAATTCCCAAAGAAGAAATGGTAGTTGTCGCCACTATGAATGGTTATATAAAAAGAGTTCCCCTCGATGCTTATCGCACTCAAAAACGAGGAGGCAAAGGTCGATCTGCCATCGATGTGCGCGATGAAGATATTACCACCGAAATTTTTGCCACCAATACCCATACTCCAATTTTATTTTTCTCAACTAAAGGCAAAGTTTATCGTTTAAAAACCTATAAATTACCACTAAGCAACCCTCAAACAAAAGGTAGAGCATTAGTTAATTTATTGCCACTTGAATCAAACGAAAAAATCAGTACAATTTTAGCTCTACCGCAAGACGAAAATACTTGGTCCGATTTAAGTATTGTTTTTGCAACTTCTAATGGCGATATACGCAGAAACTCAATGGATCAATTCACTGATATCAGATCTAGCGGTAAAATAGCCATGAAACTCGAAGAAAATCAGGCTTTAATTGGGGTAGCTTTATGTAGTAATAATGATGATATTTTACTTTCTACTTACAATGGCAAATGCATTCGCTTTCCAGTTGATAAATTAAGAGTTTTTCAAAGTAGAAATTCTACTGGAGTAAAAGGTATCAATCTTGAAAATGATAACAAAGTTATTGCTTTATCTATTTTAAAACATATCAACCAAGAAATAGAAACTCGTGAGCAATATTTAAAAATCGATGTCGAAACTCGTTTACAACTACAAGAAGCTTTAATTTTTAATCAACAGCTCGCTGAAAATCGTAGCGACTTATTACAATCTCCAAAACCATTACCACAAATATCTAACTCCGAACTAAACCTAGAAACTATCCATAAAATGGCAATTAATGAGCAGTTTATTTTAACCATAACTGAAAATGGCTTTGGCAAGCGAACATCTGCCTACGAATACCGAATCACTAATCGTGGCGGAATGGGAATTACTAACATTATCACTTCAAAAAGAAACGGTAATGTGGTAGCAAGTTTTGCAGTTGAAGGTAAAGATCAGGTAATGCTTATAACTAACAAGGGCACTCTAATTCGCACTAGTATTGCTTCTGTTCGAATTGTTGGCAGAAATTCACAAGGAGTGACTCTTATTAAAACTCAAGACGAAAATGTAGTAGCGGTAGCTCGAATAGCCACCAACGAAGAATCAGATGACTCTTCAGAATCTACAGAAGAACAAAATCTTGCAATCGAAACTTCATAATTATGGTGGCTAGCAATATTTATAAAAATCGTCAAATTGTTTGTTGCCTAGATTTTTCTTCTTCTAAACTAATTTGCATGATTGCAAATATCGGCATCGATGCTATTGAAATATTGGGCTATAGCCACACCGAAGCCAAGGGCATTTCAGCAGGAGCAATTTCTGATGTAACTTTGGCTCAAAAAACTATCGCTAATAGTGTTGCAGAAGCCGAAAAAATGGCTGGTCTCAATATTGAAGAAGTAGTTGTTTCGTTAAATGAAAGTCAATTAAAATCAAGCTATCAAAATGCTTCTGAAAAAATCTACAAAGAAGTTGTACAAAATGAAACAATAAACAATTTGGTTAATAAAGTACGTATCTCTTGTTTTAAAAATAATAAAGAGCCAATTCATATTATGCCAATGCAATATCGTATCGACGATTCTAATATTGTCACTAATCCTCGATATATGAGTGGCGAAAAGTTATTAGCAAAATTTCATGTCATTACCGCTTCACAAACCACTATTTTGAATATCGAAAATTGTTTCAAAAAATCTAAATTATCGATCACAAATTACATCTCTTCTGCCTATGCTAATTCTCTTTCTTGCTTAAAAGAAAACGAACTTAAAATAGGTACTTTGCTAATTGACATAGGTAGCGAATCAACTAGTTTTTGTTTGTTTTACGACGATAAACTATGCTATCGCTCTGCTATTTTTTTGGGAGGCTTAAATATTACCAAAGATATTTCTAGTATTTTAGGCATTAATTTAACAACAGCAGAAAAAATTAAAATTCTCAATAATACTATCATTTTATCACCAATAGAAGAGCAAGAAGTTATTAAATATCGCAACCTAGAAATGCTTCAAGAAATTACTAATAAATTACCAACCAGAATAGAGCTTTCTGCTATAATACAAGCCAGATTAGAAGAGATATTTGAAACATTATTAAATCATTTAAAATCAGCAAAAATCTCTCTTGAAATCATCTCAAATATTGTACTTATTGGAGGAGTTTCACAAACTCTTGGCATTGATAAATTAGCCAAGCAAATTTATCAAAAAAATACCAGAATCGGCTATCCAATTAAGCCAAATAATATTCCTGCCGATTTTAACAATGTTATCAATACCACTATTTTAGGTATGCTTACTGCAATGCAAAACGAATTTATAAAATACCAAGGCATTACCCCAGAAAATAACGAGAATTGGCTCAAAAAAATTCTTAATAAATTTATTAAAGACTAGTTTTATGCAGTTTAACTATCAAAATTTTCAAAAAAGAAAACAAAAAGAAGCTCAATTTTTATTAATAACCAAAGGTTGTATTTTTTTTGCTGTATTATTTTTGGCAATTTTATTAATCTTAATTAGCAATAAAGCAAAAACAGCATTTTTAAGCACTAAAATAGCCTTGGAAATAAATCTAACCAACCAAACAAATTTACAAAATCTTGATTATAGGCAAATAATTAAAAATGCTTTACATGAGCAGTTTATTAATCAACTAAATAATCCGGATATTTCTAGTATTAATTCTATTTATCAACTAATTAGTAAAATTAGCAATTTAGAGTTAAAAAAAGAAATAAAAAACAATCAAAACTTACTCGGAAATAAATTTTTATTTTGGTTTTCGGCAAGCTCAAAACTTGATGTTGCTTTTAAATATCACAATCAACACAACCTAAATTCTTTACAACAAAAAATCTTACAACAACTGCAAGAACAACAAAAAATCAAAACCACTTTTAATTGGCAATTTTGGCAATATGGCGATTCTCGAGAGCCAGAAATTGCTGGCATCGCTTCTAGTTTAGTTGGTTCTTTTTTAACTATGTCGATATTTTTATTAATGTCAATGCCTGTTGCGGTGGCTTGCGGTTTTTACCTAGAAGAATTTGCCAAAAAAAATCTTTTTACCAGTATTATCGAAGTAAGCTTAAATAACTTGGCCGCCGTTCCATCTATTATTTATGGTTTACTTGGTTTAATTATTTATTTACAAACTTTAAAATTACCCAGATCATCTAGTTTAGTTGGTGGTCTTACTTTATTTATGTTGGTATTGCCAATAATTATTATTGCCACCCGAAATGCCATAAAAAATGTACCAAAAAATATTCGCGATGCCGCTTTAGGGCTTGGAGCGTCTCCATTTCAAATAGTTTTACATCATTTGTTACCGTTATCACTGCCAGGTATTATGACTGGCACAATTTTAGCAGTTTCTCGAGCTTTAGGTGAAACAGCACCATTGCTTATGATTGGCATGATAGCTTTTATTGCCGATATACCACAAAAATTTAGCGATCCAGCCACAGTTTTGCCAGTGCAAATTTATTTATGGTCTGATTCTCAAGAGTTAGGTTTTGCAGAAAAAACCTCAGCAGCAATTTTAGTTTTGTTGTTTTTCTTGATTTTATTAAATCTTTCTGCGGTATTAATCAGAAAAAAGTTTGAAAAAAAATGGTAAAAATAATTGGTATTTTAAATCTTACTCCAGATTCTTTCTTTGATGGTGGTAAGTATAATTCCTCAGAATCTGCCCTGCAACATCTTAAAAAAATGCTTAACGAAGGTGCTTCTATTATTGATGTTGGAGCCGAATCTACCAAGCCCAATGCTCAAAAACTTTCAGCATTACAAGAACAAGAAAGACTCCTCAAAATCTTGCCACAAATTATTGATCATATCACAACATTTAATTTACAACATCAAAAAAATGTTAAAATTAGCCTAGATTCTTATCATTTTAGCACTATAAAACAATTTTTAGCAATGGGAGGCAATATTATTAACGATGTAAGCGGCTTTATCGACAAAAATATCGTTAATTTAGCTGTGCAGTATCAATGTCAAATAATTTTAATGCATAATTTAGCCATTCATTCTAATCCCAATTTAATTATCAACCCTCATGTAAATGCGGTATCTGAAATTTTTGATTGGGCAGTGCAAAAAATAAATTTTCTTGTTGCCGAAGGTATTAAAAAAACCAATATTATTTTCGATCCTGGCTTAGGATTCAGCAAAAATGCCTTGCAATGCATTAAAATTTTAAAAGAAATCACCACTTATCATGATTTAGGTGTAGAAATTTTAGTTGGACATTCACAAAAAAGTTTTTTAGATAGCATAAAAACCACCAATAATTTATCTCGTTGCGAAAAAACTATATTAATTTCGCAGTATCTAGCTACAAAACAAGTGCATTATTTAAGAGTTCATAATGTTGCCGATAATTACTTTTAAAAAAACTGTTGCAAGCAAAAAATTAAAACAGATTATAAAGCTTGTATTGCATCGCTAATTTATTTTAATTTTTTCTTTCAATACTATTATTTTTGGCTCTAGACAATTTTAGAGAGAATTTTCTCTAATTATTTTCAACAAAATTTTATATAAATTTTGTTTTCTGTTATTAAATCTAAATTCACTTTCTTTTAAATGCAAGATAAGCTTTTCATCGGTTAATCCATTAAATTTTGCTAATCTTCTTTTGCAATAGCTCCAAAAAGATTCTATGCCATTGACATGATTTTTGCCATAGATAATATTTTAGCGAATTCATTTTTTGCCAAAAGATTTTATTTAAAACTCTATGATGAGTATAGCCATTTAATATTAAACTATCATAAGCTAGTTTAATGCTTTGGTAGTCATCTGTATTAATAATTGATCCTTCTTAAAATTTTACCCCACCAATTAATTTTACTAATTGGCATTAATTGCTCTTTAGTGCAGTTTTTTACTACCTCTACATAAACACTCTTCTATCTCGTTTTAATAGTCCAAAAACAGGTGTTTTTCAATTATACCAAAACTCATCTATAATACAACATATTAATCGACATTATTCAAAGAAGATTTAAAATTAATTATAGTTTCTTTAACCATTTTATTTACCCAATATGCCAAAAACTATAATTGATCATAAATTAGCCAATAAAGCTAAAGAGGCCCTACTTGCTCTTTAAGCAACATGGTGTTAAAGCTAATAGACTAAAGGCAATAATTTCTGCCTATAATCACGGAATTAAAAAAACATCAGAAGTTCTTGATTACGATCGCACTTCAATAAACCGCTGGGCTAATAAATTAAACAAAGAAGGTGCTGAATCATTATCTAATAAGGCAAAGCATAAAGAAGGGATAGTATTAAAAAATCATCATAAAGAACAGATAAGAAAATGGCTTAAATCTAACCAAAATGAAAGCAGACAATCAATTGCAAATTTTATATGAAAATATGACAACCAGAAAGCTTTTTTCAGGACAGCATATCATTGAAATAAACATAAACGGCAAATCTTACGAAAAAAAATCGTTTTTATTATATTAACTGTTTTGAAAAAAGAGATTTTGAGAAGCCCCCAAAAGAATAATGAAACAAGGGGCTTTAAGCCACTTGTGAGAGTTGTTGATTTGTAAAAATTTCTTTTGAGGGCTAAAACACCTTGTTTCAATAGTGCTTATTATTTATTTTAAGGTAAATTCTATTTTGTCTGGATCGTAGTTCATTTTTTTACAAATAATTTGGCAAGTTTGTAATGTCTTTTTTGCTGAGTAGTTAGTTTTGGTCGCAAAATCTTGAGGCTCTCTTAAATTGTTTTTATTATTTTCATTTGCAAAAATAAGTGGTAAATCTTGCATCACCATATTAAATTCTGTGGGCGATAGGCTATCAAAAAACCAACATACTTTTTTTAAAAAATCTTTCCAGGTTGTTATTTTATATTCTCCATTTTCAAAAAATATTGCTGTTGGTTTTTTCCCTGTAAAATCATCTTCACTTGATAGATCGTAGCGATTTGAGTTGAGTTTAGAGTCATTTAAAATACCGCCATTAATTTTTGGATATTGCCAAATTTGTAACATTTCGGCAATCAAAATTTCTGCTCTTTTATTTATAGAATCTTCATTCCAATTTTTAAAATCTCTAAAACTTTCGTTTATTTTTAGTGGGCTTTTATCAAAAAATATCTTTTTATCAGCAAAAGATTTATTACCAAGTTCGGAGTTATAGGCTGTAAGAGTTAAATTTCCTAGGGTATGTAAATATTTTGCCCAAACTTGCTGATAATTTTTACCGAGTTCTGTTTGCCAATCTGTCGGTAAATTAGAATTATTCTGGTTTTGTGGCATAATATGCTCTATAGACAAATTTTCTATTGAAATAGGTTCTTTTTTATTAAAATTTTCAAATTTAAGTAGCCAATAAGTTTTGTAATGCTTAACTTCGTAAAGATTTTTTAATTTTA
>CAMAWV010000044.1 GCA_945862075.1 Rickettsia typhi
TTGGCAAAATTTAATGGATTAACCGATGAAAAATTTATCTTGCATTTAAAAGAAAGTGAGTTTAGATTTAATAACAGAAAACAAAATTTATATAAAATTTTGTTGAAAATAATTAGAGAAAATCCTCTCTAAAATTGTCTAGACCCTAAGGTTTATCTAATTTTTTCATTTTTTGATAAATAATTTATTATTTTAAATTTAATTTCATTCCTTCATGACTAGCTTCAAAGCCAAGTTTTTCATAGAAATTTTTTGCTCGATCTCGCTTTTTATTGGTAGTTAATTGCACAATCTTTACACCTTTCTTTTGAGCATAACTAATTGCCTCTTCCATCATTTGAAAACCAATTTTTTGTGAACGATATTTTTTTGCCACTCGCACAGTTTCAATTTGCATTCTTAAAGAGCCACCAAATGTAAGATAAGGTATTATAGTTAATTGACACATAGCAACAACTTTTGATTCAATCTCAACAACCATCAAATATTGATTAGGATCGCTATTAATTTTATGAAAAGCATTAATATAATTTTCTAATAAAGATTTATTATCACGAATTTCTGCAATATCATCTTCTAAAATAAGATCAATCATTGCATCAAGATCTGTTATTTCGGCTTTTCTATAAATTAAAACAGGATTGTTATTTAACATATAAAGATGTAATAAATTAGAATTAAAGCTACTCTAAATGCAACTCCCGTAGTAAGAAACTGGTGATATTGGCTTGGCATTATAACTTTTAGCAATCAGTTGCGAATAAGTAACATCAAATATTTTTTCTTGCCGAGAATCGATGCTAAAAGCATATTTATTTTTATTATCAAGGCAGTATTTTTTTTCTTTTAGTAAAGATAACAATAAATCAAACTCAGCATTGGTTAGTTTGGTATGTTTTTTATGAACAGCAGAAGATTTATTTTGCGATAAAAAATCTTCACTTACCGTAAAGATAAAAGTTTTTTTTGAACCTGTAATATGAAAAGAGAGAGAGGCAGGGCTTTTAGATGCTTTTTTAGAAGTGCAAGCAAGAGTTATTAAAAAAAGCAATAAAAGTATAGTTATTTTACTGCTTTTTTTAATAAAAAACATAATATTAAACTACTCCGTTGTAAGAAAATCCATTTTTTCTTTTATTCTAGAAGATTTGCCAGTGAGGTTTCTTAAATAATATAATTTAGCCCTTCTAACATCGCCTTGTTTTAAAATATCGATACCAGCTAAAAGAGGTGAGTATATTGGAAATTTTCTTTCAACACCAATACCAGAGCTAATCTTACGAACAGTAAATGTAGCATTATAATTATTTATATTTTTTGCCCTAGCAATAACAACTCCGTTAAAACTTTGTATTCTAGTGGTATCTCCTTCGGTTATTTTATATTTTACAGAAACAGTATCACCAACATTAAAAGCCGGTATATTAAAAGAACGAGTAGATTTAATTTTATCTACCTGTGCAAGATTGAATTTTTTAATAATGTTTGTCATATTTTTAAATAAATTTTATTAAGAAACCTCAACCAATTGAACCTGATCAACCAAACCCATATAAGCCATAGGAGCCTTATCTCCTGCACGAAAACCATATTTTAAAATTCTGGTATAACCGCCTTTTCTAGTACTAATTCTAGGACCTATTACTTTAAATAATTTTTCGGTAATATTTTGATTGCCTAAAATAGAAGCAACCAATCTTCTATTTGCAATAGTATCAATTTTAGAAATTGTGATAATTTTTTCAACAAAAGATCTAAGCTCTTTGGCTTTTGGTAATGTTGTTTTTATCTCTTCATGCTCAATTAATGCTATTGCTAAATTTCGTAGTAAAGACTTTCTATGAGCACTATCTCTATTTAATTTTCTGCCTTTTATTCTATGTTTCATAATTTACTAAAATTCTTTATTTTTATGTTTTACCAAATCTTCTATGTTTTTTGGAGGCCAATTTTGCATTTTCATTCCAAAAGACAAATTCATAGATTTTAGATTTTCTTTGAGTTCATTTAATGATTTTCTGCCAAAATTAGCAGTTTTTAACATTTCTGCCTCGGTTCTCATAACAAGATCGCCAACATAAACGATATTTTCGTTTCTTAAACAATTATAAGAACGAACCGAAAGCTCTAATTCTTCTATTGTTTTTAATAAATTTCTATTAAATTCAGGCTCAGAAGAATCTTTATTATCTGTGACAAAATCGACATTTTCAACATCAAGATTCACAAAAAATTGAAATTGTGTTTGTAAAATTTTCGCCGCTACCGCCAAAGAATTTCGAGGAGAAATAGTACCGTTAGTGGAGATATCAATTATTAATTTATCATAATCAGTTGCATTGCCAACTCGGGCATTTTCAACACGATAAGATACTGTTTTTACAGGATTAAATAAAGCATCAATAAAAATAGTGCCAATTGGCATATCTTCTTTTGCAATATTTTCTGACATTACATAGCCTTTACCACATTGAACATAAATAGACATATCAATTTTACCGCCATTTTCGATGTTACAAATGAGTAAATCTTTATTCAAAATATCAACACCAGCTGGGGCAGAAATAGATCCGGCATAAACAGGACCAACTGCATCAGAATTTAACTTTAAAACTACAGAATCTGGGTTATCTTTAGAAATAGCCAAAGATTTAAGATTCATAATAATTTCTAAAACATCTTCTTTTACACCATTTATCGCACTATATTCATGCAAAACACCTTCTATTTTTAAACCAACAACAGCAAAACCAGTAATTGAAGACAATAATACTCTTCTTAAGGAATTACCTAATGTATTTCCAAAACCTCTTTCAAAAGGTTCAAAAACAATTATGGAATGCCTAAGATCGTCAGATCCTTCTTTTAAATTAATGGATGCTGGCTTTGTTAAATTTACCCAACTTTCTTTTAAAATAGTCATAAAACTAATAGATTAATTTAGAAAAAATATTAAACCCGACGACTTTTAGCTGGGCGACAACCGTTATGTGGTAAATATGTAATATCTTTTATCAATGTTACATTCACACCACAAGCCTGTATTGCTCTTAAAGAAGCTTCTCTACCAACTCCTGGACCTCTAATTTCAACAACCACACTTTGCAATCCACATTCTTTTGCTATATTTACAACATGCTGAGTTGCAACCTGAGCGGCATAAGGAGTTGCTTTTCTTGAGCCTTTAAAACCATGTTTTCCAGCAGAAGACCAAGCTACAATATTACCTGTAGTATCCGAGACAGACACTATGGTATTATTAAAACTTGCAAATACATGGATAACACCATTAATAATATTTTTTTTCTTTTTAGATGAAGATTTTACAGTTTTTTTCTGAGATATATCTAGTTTTGTTTCTGTCATTTTAATGATATTTTAATTATTTAACCGCTTTCTTTTTATTTGCTATTGCAACACCTCTACCTTTTCTAGTTTTGGCATTAGTATGAGTTCTTTGACCTCTTACTGGTAGTTTTTTCACATGTCTTATACCACGATAACAACCAATATCGATAAGTCTTTTAATATTAGAAGAAATTTTTCTTCTTAAATCTCCTTCAAGAACACCGAGATTTTTTTCAATATAAGATCTAACCTCTGCTAATTTAATTTCATCGAGTTGATTAGTTCTTGTAAGCAAGTCTATTTTTAGATCTTTGCATATTTTTTCCGCAGAAGTTGTGCCAATTCCATAAATATAAGTTAAAGCAATTACAAATCGCTTTTCTTTTGGAATGTTAATACCAGCAATCCTAGCCAAAGTTATACCCTCTTAAAAGTTAATATTAATATAATACATATTATCAAATTTAAATCTTTACAAGATACTTAAACTCTAACTTCAATAATTTTATTTAAAAATTCTTGTGTTAGAATTTACATTTAAAAATGACAATAGTATAATTTTTTAATTCTAATATATTTTAACTTAATTTTTAAATAAACCAAGTTAAAATTAATTATTTACCCTATTAAAAAATGTTATCACGAGCTATTTTTTAATTATACTTATTATAAAAGACAATATAATTAAAAAAACTTATAAGATAACAATCTATTAATTAAAAAAATTGCAAATAAAATCAATTGTATTTTTCACAGGTTGTTTTTCAACTCATCAAAAATTATGAGTGAAGATTTTACAGCCTTAATTGAAATAAGCAAGTGTTTTTTTTGATAAAAATCAATTAAAGGAAAAGTTGATTGATGATAAACAAATAACCTGTTCTTTAAAATTTGCTCATTATCATCTTTTCTATATTCTAGTTTATCAGAACCACATTTATCACAAGTTCCAAGTTTAGATGTTGGCTTAAAATAACTGTTATATATAGAGCCACAATTTTTACAAGAGTAACGTCCTAATATTCTTTTTATCAACACCTCATCAGAAACTTCAAAGTTAAATACTTTATCTATTGTTTTTCCTATTGTAGATAACATTTCTTCCAAAATTTGAGCTTGATTGATATTTCTGGGAAAACCATCAAGAATAAAACCTCTTGCGGAATTTTGAATCAAGAAATTTTTAATTAATAAAATAATTATTTCATCTGGAACTAAATCTCCTTTTTGAATATAAGATTTTATTTTTTCGCCCAGTTTGGAATTAGAATCTACCTCATTTCGAAGCATATTACCGCTAGATAAGGTAGGAATATTTAAATAATCTGCCAAAAGACTAGCTTGAGTTCCTTTGCCAGAACCAGGAGGACCGAGAAATAAAATATTTGTCATACCCTAATTCTTAATTTTCTTTTTCTTAATTGTCCAGAATTATACTTGCTAGATAAATTATAAGATTGTATTTGAGTTATCAAATCAATTGCCACATTAACCATAATCAACACACCTGTACCACCTATATATAAAGGAATATGAGTAGCATTAACAAGTAATTCTGGTACAATACAAATTATTATCAGATACAAAGAACCTAGGGCAGTAAGTTTAGAAACTATATTATCTAGGTAACTAGAAGTAGCAATACCTGGTCTAATTCCAAAAATAAAACAATTACTTTTTTTTAAATTGGTTGCCACCTCTTGAGAATTAAAAACTACAGAAGAATAAAAGTATGAAAAAAATATTATCAATACAGCAAAAGATAACATATAAACTAATCCTCCCCTATGCAATAAAGAAGAAAAAAATTGATTTTCTATACCAACAATTTGCATAATAGCAACTGGAAATGTCAGGATAGAACTTGCAAATATTGGAGGTATAACACCAGAAACATTTATTTTTAATGGTAAAAAAGAATGATCTTGATTACCAGAAGATCGAAGCATAGCTGAATTTGGATACTGTATTTTAATTTTTCTTTGTGTTTTTTCAAAAAAACAAACAAACATTATAGCAAGAATAAAAAATATGAAAAATAAAATTATATAAAATTTATTATAAACACCTTTTTTAGAAAGATCTAACATTTGAATTATAGTATCTGGTAAAGAAGAAACAATTCCTACAAAAATAATTAAAGAAATTCCGTTTCCAATGCCTGATGTTGTTATTTTTTCACCAAACCACATCAGGATAATTGTTCCGCCAACCAAGCTTACTAGTGTTGTAAATAAAAAAATATCAGAATCAGAAATAAAAGCATTCATACCACTAAAAGAAAGAGCTTGATAAACACCTAAAGCTTGAAAAGTAGCCAAAATAATTGTTAGATATCTAGTGTATTGATTTATTTTTGCCCTACCTCTTTCGCCATCTTTCTTTAAAGTATCTAAACCTTTATGCATAGAAGTTAATAATTGCATAACTATAGATGCAGTAATATATGGCATTATATTAAGAGCAAAAATACTCATTCTCTCCAATGCTCCACCAGAAAACATATTTATCATACCAAATACATTTGCTTCGGATTTAAAAAATTGAGCTATAACCTCGCTATTTATACCCGGTATTGGTATAAATGTACCAAATTTATATATTAGTAATATAAAAATAGTAAATATTATTTTTTTAGATAAATCTGTGTTTTCACTCTTAATTTGACTCATGTCTTGCTATGAATATTTTTTAGCATTTTCAGAATATTTATCTACCAAGATTTTTACAGATAATTCTGGATAAGAGTTATCTGATCCCATGATGAGTTTTATTACAGATTTTGTAGATTTTATAAGACCAAAATCTTTAAGAACTTGTTTGGTAATATCTTCAGTTAAAGATATTTTCCCACTATTAAATAAAGAAAGTATTCTAGAGATATTAACAGCCTCAGTTTTCACTGCAGTATTATTTGTAAAACCTTTTTTAGGTAATCTCATATGAACTGGAGTTTGACCACCTTCAAAGCCCTTTACAGAATGATGACCAGTTCTAGCTTTTTGACCTTTAACACCTCTGCCAGAAGTTTTTCCTTTTCCAGAACCTATACCACGACCTACTCTCGTTTTGTCTTGTCTTTTAATTTTTGGAAGATGTTGTAATGTTAGAGACATATTTTATGATTTAACGATTTTAATAATATGATGAATTTTTTTGATCATACCGAGCTTACAATAATCTATTACAAAATGAGTTTTAGATCCTATTCCTCGCAAACCCAGACCAATCAAACTACCTTTTTGTTTATTATTTAATTTAGAACCACTCTTAATTTGAGTAATCTCAACTGTTTTGTTTAAGTATTCTTTCATAAGGATTTAATCATTTTTTTTATCTTTATTGCCTATAGCTAAATTTCTTCTCCTAATAATTTCAGAGATATCTTTAGATCTTTTTTCTGCAATAAGCTTTGGAGATGTTAAGTTTTTAAGAGCAACAAATGTAGCAGCAACCATATTATATGGATTAGATGTTCCAACAGATTTAGCCACAACATCGTTTATTCCAGCACATTCAAATATTGCCCTCATTGGACCTCCCGCAATAACACCAGTTCCAGCAGATGCAGAGCGTAAATAAACCTTAGCAGAACAATATCTTGCAAAAATATCATGATGGATAGTTCTACCTTCTTTCAAAGAAATTTTTATCATTGATTTTTTCGCAACTTCATATGCTTTATTTTTAGCATCTGTAACTTCTGTTGCATTTCCTTTACCAAAACCGACTTTACCATTTTTATCTCCAACAACAACCAAGGCAGAGAAAGACATATTTCTACCACCTTTCACAGTTTTGGATACTCTATTAACAGCTATAAGTATTTCTGTAATTTCTTGATTATTTTGTTTTGTCATCTTGTATTTATTAAATTAGAATTTAAGACCATGTTCGCGACAAGACTCTGCTAGAGCCTTAATACGACCATTATAAACATAGGCACCTTTGTCAAACACAACAGTGTCAAAACCTTTTTCTAAGCAAGATTTAGCAAAATTTTTACCAACAAGCTTGGCTTTTTCCATGCCAGTTTTAAAATTATCGTCTTTTGCAGTAAGAGTTGAGCAAGAAGCCAAAACATTACCAGAAAGATCAAGCAATTGGGCATAGATATTTTTATTTTTTCTAGCTACAACAATACGTGGGCGACCAGATTTATTGTTGATGATAATGTTATTTCTAACTCTGAATTTTCGTCTTTGATAATTATTAATCATATTTAAAATTATTTATTTTTTCTTACCTTCTTTTCTTAAAATTGGCTTACCAAATTTTTTAATACCTTTCCCTTTGTAAGGCTCCGGAGATCTAAAAGATATAATTTCTGAAGCAACTTGACCAACCAAAACTTTATCATCACCAGAGATAATGACGAGATTTGGTTTTTCTAAAGCAACAGAAATACCTTTTGGCAAGACATAAAAAATATCATGACTATAACCAAGAGTAAGAATTAGAGTTGATTTATCAACTGCAGTTTTATAACCAACCCCATTAACTTCGAGAGTAGTTTTAAAACCAACAGACATACCAAAAACAATATTTTTAATATTACTTCTATCCATGCCAATTTTCATTGATAATTCTGAATTTGCCTTATCAGAAACTGATAATTTTATTTGATTATCAGAAAAATCAACCACAATTCCTGAACTGATATCGTAATTTTTTTTCAATTGATCTTTACAGAAGGTTAATTGATTATTAGACAAAGAAACCTTAATATCTTGCGGGATTTTGATTGGTAATTTTCCTATACGCGACATAAAAAATTAAATTAAAATATTTTTAAAAGAAGTTCTCCACCAAGTTTATGCAATCTAGCATTGTGATCGGCAAGAACACCTTTTGAGGTTGAGACAATAACAATACCTAATCCATTTTTAACCAAAGGTATATTATCTGCTTGACAGTATTGTCTTCTTCCAGGCTTAGAAACAACCTCTATATTAGTAATAGCAGGTGAAGAATTATGATATTTTAAATTAATAAGAAAAGCATCTATATTTTGCTCTTTTATCTTAACAAAATTTAAAATATAACCTTCTTCTTTTAAAATTTGAAGAATACTAGTTCTTAATTTTGAAACTGGAGAAGAAACATTTGCTTTACCAGCTAAATAACCGTTTTTTATTCTTGAAACAAGATCCGAAACAGAATGATTAAAAGACATTTTACCAACTTGATTTAATTAAACCAGGAACCTGACCCCAAGAAGCAAGTTCTCTAAGCGCTATACGCGACATACCAAATTTACGTAGATTACCCCTTGCTCTACCAGTAAGCGCACATCTATTTCTAATTCTAGATTTAGATCCGTTTCTTGTGAGTTGAGATAATTTTACTTGAGCTGAAAATCTTTCAGATAAAGATAAATCTTTATTAGAAATTATAGATTTTAAACTTAATCTTTTTTCTCTTTGAATAAGAGAGGACTTTTTTCTTTCTTCGTTTCTGCGAATTAATGATTTTTTAGCCATATATTATTTTATAGGAAAGTTTAATTTTTTTAAGAGAAATAATGATTCTTCTTTTGATTTGGAATTAGTGCAAATTGTTATATTCATGCCAAAAACTTTAACAATATTATCAAGATCAACTTCTAAAAATATACTATGTTCTTTTATACCAAAACTATAATGATTACTTTGATTAAATCCTTTATGTGATAAACCTCTAAAATCTCTGATACGAGGTAAAGCAATATTTACAAGACGATCTAAAAACTGATACATTTTTTTACCACGAAGTGTAACTCTGCATCCAATAGGAAGATCTTTTCTTAGTTTAAATGTTGAGATAGCTTTCTTAGATCTGGTCAAAACAGCTTTTTGACCAGCAATATTTGAAACTTGATTTAATAAATAAGATAATAATTTATTATCGCTATCTACAGCTTTTATACCAACATTTATACTTATCATTTGTAGTTTTGGTATTGCCAATTGATTAGTATAACCAAACTTAGATTTAAGCTCAGGTATAGCATTGAGATATAATTTTTCAGTAACGGTTTGCATCTTTTAATTATATTTTATTTTCAGTTTTTTTAGAAATACGAATCTTTTTAGAAAATGGCTTTCCTTCTTTAGATTCTAAAATGAATTTGATTTTTACTGGTTTTCCATTTTCACAATGAGATATATTGGAACGATGTATTGATTTTTCCACTTGTAAAATTTTACCAGGTTGTTGATTAGTTGGTTTTTGATGAATAGTTGCTAAGTTTACACCTTCAACTATTAATTTATCTCCAATAACCTTAATAATTTTACCTATTTTGCCTTTATCATTACCAGATATAACTATTACTTGATCGTTTTTTTTAAATTTTTGCATATATTTATTATAAAACCTCCGAAGCTAAAGATGCTATTTTGAGAAAGTTTTTTTGACGAACTTCTCTTGAAACAGGACCAAAAACACGAGTAGCTAATGGTTCGTTATCTTTATTAACTAGAACAACAGCATTATCTCCAAAACTAATAAAACTACCATCTAGTCGAACTATTTTGTTTTTTGTTCTTACTATTACCGCTTTAGCAACCTGACCTTTTTTTACTAATTTAGCACCAGGTATTACAGAAGTAATAGCAACAACAATAACATCACCCACATTTGTTATCATGTGATTTGAGCCACCTAAAACTTTTATACATCTAGCAGTTTTTGCACCAGAGTTATCGGCAACAACTAGATTAGTTTGCATTTGTATCATATTATATATATTTTATATTAATACCCATTTTTTTAATTTAGATATCGGTTTAGAATTTTTCATCTCAACTTCGTCACCAAGAGAAACATTTTTTCCTAAAGAATCTACTAAATAATTTTTATACATAGTGATATATTTACCATAACGAGAATGTTTTTTATAGGAAGTTACAGTAACTTTTATTGTATTTTTATCTATTATATTAACAACTTTTGCTTTCATATATTTATTTAACCGAATTTAGTTTTGTAAAAAGCCTTGCGACTTCTTTCTTTTTATTTCTATAATCTTTTATTAGAACAGAATCTTTAACAGAGATTTTTAATCTTGCAATAAGTAATTCTTTTTTAAGATAAGCTATATTTAACAATATTGATTTTTTTTCTTCTTGATTCATAACTATATATGATTAACAATTTTAGTTTTAAAAGGAAGCTTAGAAGAAGCTTTTTCTAAAGCAATGTTGGCTGATTCACAATCGATACCATCAATTTCAAAAATAATTCTACCAGGTTTAATTTTTGCAACATAGTATTCGACATTACCCTTACCACTACCCATTCTAACTTCTGCTGGTTTTTGAGTCACAGGAGTATGTGGAAAGACCATAATCCATAATTTACCAGCTCTTTTCATGTAGCGAGTAATAACTTTTC
>CAMAWV010000045.1 GCA_945862075.1 Rickettsia typhi
GGCTCACTTAACACAACCGCAGTGGCTTTAATGAAAATTGCCAACGATATTCGGTTTTTAGCCTCTGGCCCTCGATCTGGTCTTGGCGAAATCTCGTTGCCAGAAAACGAACCTGGTTCATCAATTATGCCAGGCAAAGTCAACCCAACTCAATGCGAAGCTTTAACAATGCTTGCTTGTCAAGTAATAGGTAATAATGTGGCAATTACCACAGGTGCCATGCAGGGGCATTTTGAGCTTAATGTATTTCGACCAATGATTATTAAAAATGTTATTGACTCAATAAATTTGCTAGCCGATGGTATTAATAGCTTTATTGATAATTGCTTAATTGGTATTGTAGCAAACGAAGCCAGAATATCACAACTTTTAGAGCAGTCTTTAATGTTAGTAACCGCTCTTAATCCTTATATTGGCTACGACAATGCTGCAAAAATTGCTAAAAAAGCTCATAGAGAAGGAACAACATTAAAACAAGCAGCTATTGCTTTAAACTTACTTACTGAAGAGCAGTTTGATGAATGGGTTAATCCACAAGATATGGTGTAATAGTTGATCAAGAAATTAGATTTTATAACCTTGATGGTATAAAAATAGCTAAAATTTATACCAAAAACGGTAAATAAAGTAAAATGTAATTAGTGATTCAACAGTTTCTTTGTGTCATTTTCTATTTTTAGATAGTTAACAGATGGAAAATGACATAAAGATATAATAAATAAGAATGTGTATTAATAATTATTATTTAAAACTCCAGAAATGGTTTTTTCAAGCAATAAATTTGGTAATAAAAAAGAATCATGACCATTTTCACTGTCTATTACCACTAAACTTACTTTAATACCAATGCTTGCCATAGCTTGAGTGAGTTTTTTAGATTCTGTTGGTGGAAAAAGCCAATCATCAGAAAAAGTAATCAAACAGACTTTACCATTTTTATTTTTGGCAAAACAATTGAAAGCTAAACTTAAATTATTTTGATAATCGGTTGCTAAATCAAAATAATCAACTGCTTTAGTGATATATAAATAAGAGTTAGGATCAAATCTTTCAACAAATCGCTTTCCTTGATGGTGTAAATAACTTTCTACTTCAAAATCTTTGTTAAAACTAAAAGATTTATGCTGGTTTTTTAAATCTCGACCAAATTTTTTTTGTAAAGCATTTTGCGATAAATAAGTGATATGAGCAGTCATTCGAGCAATTGCTAAACCTTTACTAGGGAACTTTTTTTCTAATAAATAATTACCGCAACACCAGTTTTCGTCGGCCATAATGGCTTTTCTACCCACTTCATGAAAGGCGATATTTTGTGGAGAATGATAATAAGAAGTTGCTATTGGAATGGCAATATCTACTTCATTTGGAAATAAATTAAGCCAAGATAAAACCTGCATACCACCAGTTGAACCACCAATAACTGCATAAAGTTTGCTAATACCAAAAGATTTTATTAGTAAATTTTGAGCTCGAACCATATCAGCGATAGTTACCATTGGAAAATCGAGTGCATAATACATTTTTGTAGATTCATTAAACTCTTTTGGTCCAAAAGAACCCATGCAGCCACCTAAAATATTGCTACAAATCACAAAAAATTTATTAGTGTCGATTGGTTTATTTGGCCCAACCATAAACTGCCACCAACCATCTTTTCCTGTAACAGGATTTTTGCTTGCTAAATATTGATCTCCAGTAAGAGCATGGCAAACTAAAATAGCATTACTTTTATCGCTATTAAGCTCGCCATAAGTTTGGTATGCCAAAGAAAAGTTGTTAATTTCTAGACCAGAATCAAGTTTTAAAGGTTTTTCTGTTCCTAGTGTGGCTATTTTTCCTATTTCGTATTTTATAAAATTTGCGCCAAAATTTGCAATAACTTTCATTGATTTATTAATTAATTTGTTTAAAATAACCTTCTTATCTTAAACAATTTAATTAATAAAGCAAATGACTAATTCTCTTAATAAGCTAAAAGAATTTCGTATTCAAATAGATGCTCTAGATCGTCAGGTAATTAGTTTACTCAAACAAAGAATGAACATTATCAAACAAGTTGCCGAATATAAAAAAACTCAAAACGAGGTTTTTTATATTAAATCAAGTAGAGAAGCTGATATGTTAAAAAAGTTAATTGCCGATAATAACAGTAATTTTTCTTCTGCTTCAATTGTGGCAATTTGGCGAAAAATTATCACTAATGCAAACATGCACGAACAAACAATAAAATTGGTGGTTCATAATCCAAAAAACAATCCAGAAATCGAATATATTCTACGCGACTATTACAATAATGAAATAGAAATTCATCACTTCGATAGCATTAATAATGTTATTTCTGAATTGCAAAAAGATCAGTCAAAGATTGGTATTTTTTCTTTACCAGAAAAAAATAACATTAACAGCGAAGATTGGTGGATTAATCTCTCTAATAATCAAACTAATCTAAAAGTTTTTGCTAGTTTACCATTTATCAAATTTAAAATTAATAATGCAGGCTTAAAGTTTCATCATCAATTAGTGGCAGTTGCACAAAAACAGCCAGAGCAATCAAATCAAGACATTACTTTACTTGTATGTGAAATAAATAAAGATTATTCTTTATCAAAAATACAAAATTTATTTGAAAAAAACCAATTGCAAGCTAATATTTTAAAAGTTAATCAATCATCATATTTTGCTGGAATGCAATTAATCTTAATAGAATTGCAAGGTTTTTTTCTAGAAAATGATCAAATTTTGCAAAATATAAAAAATGATCCTCTAAAACCATACATCACAATCATCGGTCATTATCCAACTACCATAGATATATAATGCCAATGAATTTAAAGACGAGAATTGATATAACAAAATAAATTTTAGAGGCAATATTTGTGCTATGATAAAAAATAGAAAAATACTTGAAATTTCAGTTTATATAGTTTAAAATAGATTCTTTTTGTAACATTTTTAAAAATTAATTTTTATGGTAAAAAAAACCAATATATCTAGTAAGGCTAATAATAAAAAAACTGTTGTAAAAAAAAATCTTGATACAAATCTCGAGATAAACATTACCAAAAAACCCAATAAAAAAGTTAGCAAAACAGTGGGGTTAAGTATTAAAAGCTCAATACTATCTGAAAAATATCGCTTAATACAAGGTATTTCAATTGGTAATATTCGTTATAAAAGAGATGATAATAAAAAAGTTTCAAACACTATTTCAAGCAAATTAAAAAAACTACTTACTGTTGGCAAAACACAAGGTTTTATTACCCATGAGCAAATTATTGAAAGCACCGACATTGCTCCTGAAACAAAAAAATTTAAAAAAATTCTCAATATTTTAAACGAATTTAAAATTAAAATTATTGAAAAAGAAGAAGATCTCGAAAAATTGAGTGAAGAAGGTGTTTTAGGTAGAGATGAAGAAAAATCGCAAAAAAGAAGCGAAGATTCGGTTAAAACTTATTTAAAATCAATGAGTAATGTAAAATTACTTAGTCGTGATGATGAAGTTTCTATTGCTGTTCGAATTGAAGAAGGGCGTAATAAAATTATTAGCACTTTATATCAAAGCCCAATTATTATGAGGCATTTTATTGAGTGGTATAACGGTTTATCAAACGGCACTTTGCTTCTACGCGATATTATACGTATTGATGAAACATATAATTCTGAGCTTGAAGAAATTATTAAAAACAATGATCAGCAAATAAATCAATTCGATACTAATGTTGATGATGTTTCTACTATTATTGAAGAAGATCAGCTCGATAATACCGATTTAGCTGAAGAAAATATGTTTGAAGATGAAGAGTTGCATGAAATAGACGAAAGCACTACTTCTTTTGTTTCTATGGAAAGAATTTTAATGCCAAAAATGCTTGATATTTTTCAAAAAATTGCTGTAGTTTGTCAAAAAATGATTGATAAATCTGAAAACAAAACTCCTTTACAAATTAAGCAAGATAAAGAAATTAATAAATTAAGGCTAGAATTTGAAAAACTTTGTAAAGAAGTTAGTTTTAATGACATCTTAATTAAAGCTTTGGTTGATCAGTTATACGAAGCTCAACAAAAACTACTTTCAATTGAAATTGAATTATTAAAATATGCTCAATCTTTTCAGATTGATAAAATAGATTTTTTACGCCACTATCAAAATTTTAGCCAAGATTGGTTAAGTTATATAAGTAAAATTACCGCTCCAAAATGGCAAAAATTTTATCAAGAGGGCAAAGAAAAAATCAAGCATTCTCTAGAGAGAATTGCGAAATTTAACAAAATTATGGGTCTAGAAATTGCCGATTTTAAAAAAATGATAAGTGACCTACGATTTAGTCAAGAAGCCGAAGCGAAAGCTAAAAAAGAAATGATCGAGGCGAATTTAAGGTTAGTGGTTTCAATTGCTAAAAAATATACCAATCGCGGTTTGCAATTTCTCGATCTTATTCAAGAAGGAAATATTGGTTTAATGAGAGCAGTTGATAAATTTGAATATACAAGAGGCTATAAATTTTCTACTTATGCCACTTGGTGGATTCGTCAAGCTATTACTAGAGCTATCGCCGATCAGTCGCGTACTATCAGAATTCCAATTCATATGGTGGAAACGATCAATAAAATTGTTAAAACTTCAAGACAACTCACTCAAGAATTGGGTCGAGCTCCAGATGCTCAAGAGGTTGCCGATAAATTACTCATGCCTGTTGATAAAGTTCGAAAAGTATTGCGAACCTCAAAAGATCCTGTAAGTCTTGAATCTCCTTTATCAGGCGACGACGAAGAAAGTGTTTTAGGAGATTTTATCGAAGATAAAACTGCGGTTTTGCCTTTTGATGCCGCATCAAACTCAAAATTAAAAGAACTTACTTCACAAATTTTATCATCACTTACTTCTCGAGAAGAAAGAGTTCTGCGCATGCGCTTTGGTATTGGTATGGTAACCGATTTTACTCTTGAAGAAGTTGGTAAACAATTTTCAGTAACTCGTGAAAGAATTAGGCAAATTGAAGCAAAAGCACTTAAAAAATTACAACATCCAAAAAGAGCAAAATTACTTAAAAGTTTCTTGCAAGATGCTTAAAACTCCTCTTACTATTGCTATCGATGGCACCGCTTCTTCTGGTAAAGGCACTTTATCAAAAATGCTTGCCTCTTATTTTTCATTGCCCTATTTAAATACAGGAGCAATTTATCGAGCGGTAGCTTTTAAAATATATCAACAAGATATTTCTAGCAATATTACAATCGATAACTTTTTTCTGCACCTAGATTATTTATGTGCAAATTTAGAAGTAAGTCATTTTGAAAATCCTGCTATTTTTAATGAAAATATCGGTTCGATTGCTTCGATAATTGCCAAAAATATCCAGTTACGCCAGTATTTACTATATTGGCAACAACAGTTTATAGTAAATGCAATTACCAGTCATAATGGTGTGATTTTAGATGGGCGCGATACTACTACGGTTATTTATCCAAAAGCTAAACATAAATTTTTTGTGACTGCCAATTTAAATATTCGAGCAGAAAGAAGACAAAAACAACTATCAAATCTTACTTTTAGTGATGTTTTTAATCAACTAAAACAGCGAGATTTAAACGATTTTAATCGTAATATAGCACCGCTAAAAGTGGCTAGCGATGCTTTTATTATTGACAATTCGCACCTTGATATTAATCATAGTTTTGCATTGGTCTTATCTTTAATTAATTATACACTATGAATTTTATTCCTATTAAAAATTGCCTAATTTCGGTTTCTGATAAAACTGGCTTACTTGAATTTGCCACATTTTTAGCTAAAAATAACATCAATATTATTTCTACTGGTGGCACCTATAATTTATTAAAACAAAACAATATTAAAGCTTGTGAAATAGCTGAATTTACTGGGTTTCCCGAAATTCTTGATGGTCGAGTAAAAACTTTACATCCCAAGGTGCATGGCGGTTTGTTGGCAATTTCTAATAATCCAGATCATCAAAAACAAAGCCAAGAAAATAACCTAGAAAGCATTGATTTATTGATAGTGAATTTATATCCTTTTATTGAAACTGTTGCCAAAAATAATTCTAGTGAAGAAATAATTGAAAATATCGATATTGGCGGACCAGCCATGATTCGCTCTGCTGGTAAAAATTTTGCTTTTAAAACAGTAATAACCAGTCATCAGCAATATTTATTATTACAAGAAGAATTGCAAAAAAATAATTTTTGCACTAGTTTTGATTTTCGTCAAAAAATGGCAATTCAAGCTTTTTGTAATATTGCTTATTACGATTTGGCAATTGCTAATTGGTTTAGTAAGCAACAAAATTTGCAAATTTCTGCTCAATTAAAACAAGTTTTACGGTATGGCGAAAATTCTCATCAAAAAGCTTGGCTTTACACTGATAATTCTAAATTTGGTTTAGCAAATGCCCAAGTTTTACAAGGTAAAGAATTAAGTTATAATAACTATAACGATGCCGAATCGGCTTTGCTTTTAGCGAACGAATTTACAAGTTCTGCTTGTGTAATTGTAAAACATAACAACCCTTGTGGTGTTGCTGTTTCTAACGATATTGCTACAGCTTTTCAACAAGCATTTTTAGCCGATAGTAAAAGTGCTTATGGTGGCATTGTGGCTTTTAATCAAACTCTAAATTTAGAAACTGCTGTAGCTATTTCTAATGTTTTTTTTGAAGTAATTATTGCTCCAAGTATTACCGCAGAAGCCCAAGAATTACTGGCAAATAAAAAAAATTTACGAGTTTTATTGGTGCAAAATAATAACTCTAATTTAATCAATAACTTACAAATTAAATCTATCAGCGGTGGTTTTTTAGTGCAAGAGTATGATAATATTTTGCCAAAACTACAAGATTTACAACAAGTTTCAAATACTAGGCTTGCTAAACAAGAGCTAGAGCAGCTGTTATTTGCTTTAACAGTGTGTAAGCATGTTAAATCAAATGCTATTGTGGTGGCAAATAATTATCAAACTTACGGTATTGGAGTTGGGCAAACTAACAGAGTAGATGCTTGTTTATTGGCTTGTCACAAAGCAAAAAATTTTATGCAAAACAATAATGTACTTGATATGGCTAAAGGTTCTTTTTTAGCTTCTGATGCTTTTTTACCTTTTGCCGATAATGTTGAAATAGCTCATCAGTATGCTATTAAAGGAATTATTTCTCCTGCCGGATCAATACGTGACCAAGAGGTTATTAAAAAAGCAGATGAATGCGGTATTGCTTTATATTTTACTGACACTCGACATTTTCGCCATTGATTTATATTATTTTTCATCTTTAAATAACTGTCTATTTTTTTAGCAAAAATATTGATTGTTTTTTATAAAAAAAAAATTACAATTTAAATTTTTACTGATTTTTTAATATGAATTTCTCACAAATTGTCTTGCAAAAAACAATACATTTTATTGGTATTGGCGGTATTGGTATGAGTGCCTTGGCTTTGATGCTAAGAAAATATAATATTGCAGTGCAAGGCTCTGATTTAAAAGAAAATTACCTCACTACTAAATTAAAAGAAGCTGGAGTAATTATTTATTTAGGACAAGCCGCAAAAAACATGCACAATAATATTTCTTTGGTTGTTAAAACATCTATAATTAAAGATGATAATCCAGAAATAATTTATGCTAAAGAGCACAATATACCAGTAATTACCAGAGCGAATTTGCTTGCTATTATTATGCAACAATATTTAGGTATCACGGTTGCAGGTACTCATGGCAAAACTACCACTACCGCTATTATTTCGGTTTTGTTAGAGCATGCTGGTTTCGATCCTACTGTTATTAATGGTGGCACTATTCATTATTTTAACAGCAATTATAAAATTGGGCATGGCAAATATTTGGTTGCCGAATCCGATGAATCCGATGCTAGTTTTGTAAATCTTCCTACTTTTTTAGGGGTGGTAACTAACATTGAGCCAGAACACCTAGAATTCGCTAGTTATCAACATAATTTTGATATTCAAAAACAATATTTTTTGCAATATATTTTGCAAATTTCTAACGAAGGCTTGGTGGCTTTAAACCTAGACTGTCCTAATGTTTCATCTATTTATGAGCAACTGAAAACTAAAAAAAATAATCTTTTTGGTTATTCTTTATCGGCAAATAAAGCCGATTTATGGGCAGAAAATATTTCTTGCCACAGAAAAGGCATTTCTTTTGATGCGGTTTTTTCTTCTGGAGAAAAAATATCTAATATAAATATGCCAATTTATGGCAAACACAATATTAGCAATAGTTTATCGGCTATTGCTATTGCTAAATTTTTAAAAATTAGTGCCGAACAAATTAAAGTTGGCTTGCAACTTTTTACTGGTGTAAAGCAACGATTTACTAAAGTTGGAGAATATAAACAAATTCCTATTATCGATGATTACGCCCATCATCCTACTGAAATTTCTGCCACTTTGCAAGCGGCACGAAGTTTTGTTGGTAAAAATAATTTAATTTGCATTATTCAGCCTCATAAATTTAGTCGAGTGCACGATTTATTTAATGAGTTCTGCACAGCTTTTTCTTTGGCAGATATAGTTATAGTTGCCGATATTTATGCAGCTTCACAACAACCAATTCCTGGTGTTAACCAAGATTCTTTAATTGCTGGCATTAAAAAATATCATCAGCAAGTTGTTAAACTTGATAACGAGCAAAATTTAGCAAGCACTCTCAAACCATACTTAACAGATGATTCTCTCATAATTTGCATGGGAGCGGGCACTATATCTGGCTGGGCTAATAATCTGCAAGAAAAACTCTATCAACATGACACTCATAATTAGCGAACTTAATACTAAAAAACAAATGCTTACCACTTATGAATTAATTCATGAAATGTACAAAAATATCAGTTTTCAAGATTTTTCTTGTCAAATAACCGAAATGATTAAACTAAATAACTACAAAATGTTGGCAGGTTATTATCAACAAGAATTAGTTGTTGTTTCTGGTTATTGGGTTTCTATGATGCTTTATTGTGGCAAATATTTACAGCTTTCTAATTTTATTACCAGTCAAAAATATCGTAGCAAGGGTTTTGGTAGTAAAATTTTACAACATTTACAAGAAAAAGCGGTATTTTTACAATGTAATAAAATTGTTTTAGATTCTTATATTGAAAATAAAAAATCACATTCTCTTTATTATAAACAAGGCTTTTATGTGAGAGGTCTGCATTTTATGAAAGATTTATGAAAAAAAATATCAAAATAAATGTAACAAATTTAAGTAAAAATTTTGCCAATAAGCAGGTTTTAGACGATATCTCTTTTAGTGTTAACGAAGGAGAATCTTTGGTTATTTTAGGTGGTTCAGGAAGTGGCAAATCGGTGCTCATTAAAACTATTGCTGGTCTCATTAAACCAAGTGGGGGTGAAATTTTTATTGATCAGCAACCAGTCCATAATTTAAAAGAAAAAGAGCAAGATAAGCTAATGCAAAAAATAGGTTTTTTATTTCAGGGAGGAGCTTTGTTTGATTCTCTTTTGGTTTGGGAAAATATAGCTTTTCGTTTAATTCATCAGCACAAAATATCCACAAAACAAGCTTTTGATATGGCGGTGCAAAAATTACAATCGGTTGGTTTAAACGAAAAAGTTGCTAATCTTTATCCTTCTGAACTTTCTGGTGGTATGCAAAAAAGAGTTTCTTTGGCAAGAGCAGTTGCTACTAATCCAGAAATTATTTTTTTTGACGAACCAACCACAGGGTTAGATCCAATAATGGCTGATGTTATTAATAATTTAATTATTGCTAATTCTAAACAACTCGGAGCTACAACCATTACCATTACTCACGATATGCACTCTGCCCGAAAAATAGCTGATAAATTAGCAATGCTTTATCAAGGTAAATTTATTTGGTTTGGTAATGTCGATAATTTATATAATTCTGGCAACGAATTTGTCGAGCAATTTATTCATGGTAATGCTTTTGGGCCTATAAATTTTGCACAATAATTATCAAAAAATAATTGACATTAACTTTTAAAAATCATAAAATCTTGTTTTTTTAATTAATTTTTATCTCAAAACATGCAAAAAACTTATAGTGCTAAACCTTGCGAAATAACTAGGCAGTGGTGGTTGATTGATGCAGAAAATTTGGTTTTAGGCAGGCTAGCTTCGGTGGTTGCTAAAATGTTAAAAGGTAAACATAAACCAACCTACACTCCAAATCAAAATTGTGGCGATCATATTGTTATTATTAATGCCGATAAAATCCAACTCACTGGTAAAAAATACCTAAACAAGCAATACTACTGGCACACTGGCTACCCTGGTGGCATCAAAAATACCAATCCT
>CAMAWV010000046.1 GCA_945862075.1 Rickettsia typhi
GTATTTCTGCTAATTTTGGTATAAATCGAAGTTTTATTAGCAGTTTCATCAAGAGAAAAATATTTTAAAATCTCTCTAAATTTTTTTACGAAATATGGGAATTTTTAATATACTCGTTTTGCATAGACAAAATCTAGCTTTAATTGATACAAAAATCAACTAAAATGTTTAGAGCCGTATTAATTTTAATCTTTAATTTAAAACCTTGATTTATCTAGGCATTAAAGATAGAAAATAGTATTATTTCAATCAATTAAATATTAATAACTGCGTATATATAATATCACTAGATAAATAAATCATTATAGATTTAACTTGTTTAGAGTAAGGTTTTTTAACCTTAATTTAAAAAAGATTATAAAAAATTGTAAGCATTGTAATGGCACTAAATTAGTTGGTATTGTTAACAACAAGCAACATTATAAATAAGATTGTGACAAAACTAGCAGAGGATGATAACAAAAATGTCGTTTATTCTTTAGAAAAAAACAGAAAAGTTAGAAAAATCTTATCTAAAAGGAAGTGGGCATGAGATCAATTACAAGACTAAAAAATATCAGTGCTACCAATGATTACAAATTAAACTAGAGTATTCTCTAAAAAATTACAAGAAAAACTACAAAACCAAAAAGCAAATACAAATATTAGTTTTGCATATGTTTAAAAAAACATCAAAATCTACATACATCTTGCTGTTGATTAAAAACATCAATGAATTACAGAGAAGGAAAAAACAAAATTGTTTAGTGGGGGCGAAGAATTCTTTAATTAAACATGATCTAGCTAATTTCTAACAGAACAACCAAGAAATAGTCCAAATCTCTTGATATGATTTTTAACTCAATTTTCTTATTTTTTGACATAAAAAAGTTTAGAAAATATGTTTATCTAATAATACCGTTTTTTTGATTTTTGTTTAGTTTTTATGTAGCAAGTAAAGAACTAACAATTGAATGTTGTTCTTCTTGATTTTGTTTGTTAATTTTACCGCCAGCAAGTAAAGTTTTGATTTGATCGCCAGTAAGAGTTTCGTATTCAAGCAATGATTTTGCTAACAAGTGTAAATCATTGTTTTTGGCAATTAAAATATCTTTTGCTTTATTATAGGCATCTTGAATTATTCTTTTTACTTCTTCATCAATAATTTGACTAGTAGCTTCGGAGCAACTTTTGGTATTAAACATTTTACTAGATTCGTCTTCTGATAAATCGACATTACCTAATTTATCGCTCAATCCCCATTTTGTTACCATGTTTTTTGCCATATAAGTAGCCTGCGAAATATCAGAAGAGGCTCCTGTGGTTATTTTTTCATAACCAAAAATTATTTCTTCGGCAACTCTTCCGCCCATTGCCACTACTATATCATCTTGCAATTTTGCCCTAGTTACTGAAAAACTATCGTTTTCTGGTAATCGCATTACTAAACCTAAAGCCCTACCCCTAGGAATGATGGTTGCTTTATGAATAGGATCGGAATTAGGAGAATTAATGGCGGTAATAGCATGGCCTGCTTCATGGTAGGCTGTTAGTTCTTTTTCAGATTTTTGCATAATAATAGATTTTCTTTCAGTACCCATCATGATTTTATCTTTAGCATCTTCTAGGTTTTTCATGGTAACCATTTTTTGGTTAGATCGAGCTGCCATAATCGCTCCTTCATTGACTAAATTTGCTAAATCAGCCCCAGCAAAACCAGGTGTGCCTCTAGCGATAACTTTAATATCAATATCGGAAGCGATATTGATTTTTTTCATATGTACATTTAAAATTTGCTCTCTACCTAAAATATCTGGGTTAGGAACAGTGATTTGCCTATCAAATCTGCCCGGACGAAGCAATGCTTTATCTAAAACATCTGGTCTGTTGGTTGCCGCAATAACCACCACTCCTTCATTGTCAGAGAAACCGTCCATTTCAACAAGCATTTGATTAAGTGTTTGCTCTCTTTCATCATTGCCACCTCCATAACCAGAGCCACGATGCCTACCTACAGCATCTATTTCGTCGATAAAAACAATGCAAGGAGCAGATTTTTTAGCTTGCTCAAACATATCGCGCACTCTACTCGCCCCAACACCTACAAACATTTCAACAAAATCAGAGCCAGAGATCGAAAAAAAAGGCACCCCAGCTTCACCAGCAATTGCTCTTGCTAGTAATGTTTTACCAGTACCAGGAGAACCGATAAGTAAACATCCTCTAGGTATTTTTGCTCCAACTTCAATATATTTTTTTGGAGATTTTAAAAAATCAACAATCTCACTAAGTTCTTGCTTGGCTTCATCTATTCCTGCAACATCTTTAAAGGTTATTTTATTTTTATTTTCTTGTAATAATTTTGCTCTTGACTTGCCAAAACCAAAAGCACCACTACCGCCTTTTCCAGATGCTCCTTTGGTGAAAAAGATCCATAAGCCAATCATGATTAAAAAAGGTAGCCAACTAACCAAGCCAGCGGTTATTTTTTCAGATTTACTTATTAGTGGTAAAGAATTAATGGCAACACCTTTTTCGTAAAGTTTTTCAATTAAATTTGGATAATAAGGTAAATAAGTATAAAAAGTAGAGCCGTCTTTTAAAGTGCCGTTTAGATCGTTACCTTTAATTTTAACTTCAGAAACTTGAGAATTATCAACTTTACTAATAAAATCAGAAAAATTAATATTGTTTTTTGAATTATTATTGACATCAAGATAGGTGGATATTACAAATACAACTACCAAAATTACTGCCCAAATAATAAGATTTTTTTTCATTTTTTTATAAGTTTTTAAAACATGTTGCGAGATATAAAAACCCCATTTATATAAATAATACAAGATTAAATTATAAATTTCAACAATTAATTTTTATGCACAAACAAATTTTAAGAAACAAATACCTACAACTAAGAAAACAACTTTCGGCAGAAAAAATAAATGATTTATCAAAACAAATTTGTGAAAAATTTTTATTGTTTGTTTCGCAAAACTTACAAAATTGGCAACAACAACAAATAGCTATTTATTATGCAACTAAATACGAGGTTTCTACTGCTTTTTTACAACAATATTTTCAAGAAAATAACCTGACATATTGCTTACCAAAAATTAACGATGGTAAGCTAGATTTTTATGAGGTTAATCGCAAAACTAAATTGATTGCTAACTCAAAATTTTCACAAATATTAGAGCCAGAAAGTAAAAAAAAAATTCTACCAGATATTATTATTGTTCCCTTGGTAGCTATTGACACAAAATTAAATAGATTAGGTATGGGCAAAGGTTATTACGATAAAACCCTTGCTAATATTAGAGCTATATCAATTGGTTTTGCTTTTGATTTGCAAGTTTGTAAACAAGACTTTTTACCGCAAAAACATGATTATCGGCTTGATTATCTTGTTACTGAAACACAAATATTGCAAAAAAAATAATCAAAATATTGATTTTTATCGCAATATCGACTGATAAAAATACTGTTTATATCTCAAAATTTAGTTTACTTTGTTTATCTTTAGTTATTTTTTAGTTTAAAATATGCTTAATTATGAGGTTAAAAATAGCTAAAATTTTTCTTCAAAACTTACAATAACATGAATTAAAGATTTGGCACTCCTATAATAGATTTGTTCCATTTTAATTTTAATTAATAAAAAGTTGAAAATACTAGTTGCATTTATTAAAAATGATTTTTATAATCTAGATTAACTTGATTTTATGCTTGTCATAAAACAGTTTTTTTATTAATTGAAATAATAAAATCTTATGCATAAAACAGATTTAATTAAAGAAATAGCAAATAATGCCGATCTATCTCAAAAAGATGCTGGTAGTGCTTTAGATGCTTTTATTAAAGTTGTAACTAAAGCTCTTAAAAAAGGCGATACAGTTGCTCTTATTGGCTTTGGAACTTTTAAAATCATCAAAACCGCAGCTAGAAAAGGTAGAAACCCTCAAACTGGTAAAGAAATTAATATTAAAGCTTCTAAAAGAGTTAAATTTACTGTTGGTAAAACTTTAAAAGATTCTGTAAAATAGTTTCTCTTAGCTATTTTTCACCACAAGAATAGTAAAGTTTTAATTGTTTATTAATATATTTTTCACAAATAAAAAAACATTTTTTTTATTTATATTTTGCTATCTTGTAGCTTATATTTTAAGCTGTGGCTCATTTTTGCTAAAATCAGTGGCTCACTTATTTTACTTAGATGTTCTTGACTAGCAATGATTTGTTGTTTGTTATTTTGGGGATTTTGTAAAAGTTTCGCTAGTTCATCGGCTTGATTTTTAATATTTTGTTTTATATTTTGATTAATTTCAAGTTGGTTGTTTTGTAAATCGGCATAAATAATATCGAGATCTTTTTGGGCAGAAATAATAGTTTCAACTAATAATCGATTAGTTATATCTTCTTTAGCGAATTTTAACGATTGAAGTAAAATATTTTTTATCTCGGCATCATTCAAAGCAAATGAAGTATTTACCGCTACTTCTAAAAATTGTTTGGTGATTTTTTCATAAGCTTTTACGGTAAGTAAACCATCGGCATCAAGGCAAAAAGTTAGTTGTAGCCTAACAGCTCCAGCTGGCAAAGGTGGTAGGTTTTTTATTTCAAAATAAGCAATAGATTTACAATCTTTAGCAAATTCTCTTTCGCCTTGCACAATATGTAGCTTAATTGCGGTTTGATTATTAGCATAAGTGGTAAAATCTTTAGTTTTATTAACAGGAATCGGTGAGTTTTTAAAAATAATTTTATCAACAATACCACCCATTATTTCAACTCCAAGCGACAACGGATTAACATCTAGCAATAAATTATTTTTACTACTTGTTAAATTATAGGCTTGCAAGCCAGCTCCAATTACAACAACTTGTTCTGGATTGATATTTTGCAAAATTTTTTGCGGTAAAATTAACTTTTCTAGTTGTTGCTTTATAAATGGAATGTAAGTAGATCCTCCAACTAAAATTAGAGCATCTAGTTGTGAAAAATCGAGGTTTAATTCACTCATTAGGTTACAAAATAAATCGATAGTTTCTTGAGTAAAATTGCTAATTAATTGATTAAACTGCTCTTTGTTTATATTATTGACAGAGTCTTGAAAAGTTAGTTTTTCTTTGATTTGCCTTGCTTGAAAAATATTATTTGCCAAGCCTTGTTTTAACAAAAGATGATCTATATCATCGCCGCCTAAATTATTATTACCAGCCACTCCCAATACCTGAAAAACCTGTTGATGTTTTTTGAGAATAGATAAATCAAATGTTCCTCCACCTAAATCGTAAATGGCATAAAGATGGCTTTCTTGTTGATTTTTAGTTGGTTGCCATAAACCATAAGCAAAAGCAGCTGAAGTTGGCTCGTTAAGTAGTCTAATCACTTGCAAACCCGCTAATTCGGCAGATTGTTTGGTGGCAAATTTTGCGGCCTCATCAAAATAAGCAGGAACAGTAATAACAGCTTTGCTAATAGTGGTGCGAAGCTGTTGCTCTGCCATTTGTTTTAGATAAAGCAAAATATAAGAAGCAATTTCGATGATAGAAATTTTTTTATGAGCAATTTGTAAGTAAATAGCCTTTTCGTTGCTGGTTTTTTTGCAAATAAGATGAGGATTATTAAAATTAATATTCACTAAATCATTGATACCTTTTCCCATCAAGCGTTTACTAGAAGAAATAGAATAAAAAGCTTGTTTTATGTTATTGCCAACTCCCAGAAAATTACCCTGACTATCAAAATGTACAACAGAAGGAATTATAGATTGTTGATTACTATTAGCAATAATTTGTAGCTGATCGTTAATCACTGCTGAAATTAAAGAATTAGTAGTGCCAAGATCGATGCCAACAACAATTTCTTGATCTGGTTGTTCGTTTTTAATTGGTATTGGTTCGCTAATTTGAAGTAAACTCATAGTTTAGAGAGGTTTTGTAGAGTTTTTTGATAATATTGAATTTTAATTAAATATAAAGCAAAATCAAGCAATGCATCTTTTTTATTAGTAAGATAATTTTGATAAAATGATAAAATATTTTCATAAGCAAGTTTGATTTTTTGCTGTAAAGCTTGTTTGATGATAAATTTATTATCAGCATCAATACTACTTTGTAAAGAAAATATTTCTTGCAAAATTTCAGTAGTAGGTTTTACTTGACAAGAGTCGCTAAAAATATCGATACCTTTTAGTTTAAGCCAGTAGCAAGATGCTAAAAATGGATTCTTTAAAGTTTGATAGGCTAAATTTAAATCGCTAGAAAAATTACTGCTATCATTACTTTGTAAATCAGGGTGGAATTTTTGTTGTAGTATAAGATATTGTTGTTGCACTAACTCTAAATTAGGACAGGGATGATTAGGAATTTGCAAAATCTCAAAATAGTTCATACTTTAAAACTTTCTCCACAACCGCATCGACCTTTTTCGTTTGGATTGATAAAATCAAAACCAGAAGAAAGTTCATCTTGTTTAAAAATCATTTCACTGCCAATTAAAAACATTGATGCTTTTGGATCGATATATAAATTAAATTGCATATTGTTTTGATTATAAAAAATCATATCATCAAATTTGCTGATATTTTGATTTTGAATAGCATATTCGATTGTATAGCTCAACCCAGAGCAACCCCTAGTTTTTACAGAAACTCTAATGCCTTGGCAAACTTCACTTCTGTTTTGCAACAACAAACAAATTTGCTTGGCAGCATCATTGCTTATAACAAGATAATTAACCGTAGAATGAGAAGCCAACATAAATTATTATGAATTTTTGTTGGAATCTGATTCTTCTTGATCTTCTTCGGAATCGGAGGTGTTTTTCTTTTTGTAATCTGCAATGGCCGCCTGAATTGCTTCTTCTGCTAAAAGTGAGCAATGAATTTTTACTGGTGGAAGCGACAATTTAGCAGCGATTTCTTTGTTGGTAATTTGGCCAGCATTTTCAATTTTTTTGCCAATTAGCCATTCGGTTGCCAAAGAACTAGAAGCGATAGCAGAACCGCAACCGAAAGTTTTAAATTTTGCATCGATAATTTTGCCAGATTTTTCATCAACTTCAATTTGTAGTTGCATTACATCGCCACAAGCAGGAGCTCCAACGAGGCCAGTGCCAACATTTTTTGCTTGATCGTTTAGCGATCCAACATTTCTAGGGTTTTCATAGTGATCTAACAGTTCTTGCGAATAAGACATAATTTAAAAAAATAAAGTTAATGAGATTGCCATTTGATTGAGTTAAGATCGATACCTTTTTGAATCATGTCCCAAAGAGGGCTCATATTTCGAAGTTTCTGCACTTTACTAGTAATGAGATTAATAGCAAAATCTATTTCTTCTTCGGTAGTGAAACGTCCTAAACCAAATCTGATAGAAGTATGAGCCAAATCAGCACCAACACCTAAAGCATATAACACATAAGAAGGCTCAAGAGATGCCGAGGTACAGGCAGAACCAGAAGACACGGCCAAATCTTTGATTGCCATAATCATTGATTCTCCTTCTATACCAGCAAATGAAAAATTTAAATTACCAGGGTAGCGATTTTGACTGTCGCCGTTTAAATAAACATAAGTAAGATTATTAATAGCTGAAGCTAGTTTTTGGCTAAGCTTGGTTATTTTTTGCAAATCTTGATGCATTTCTTGCATAGCAATTTCGGAAGCCTTACCTAAACCAACAGCTAAAGCAGTAGGAACAGTGCCAGAACGAATACCTCTTTCTTGCCCACCGCCACTAAAAAGTGGCTTGATTCTAACTCTTGGTTTTCTTCGAACAAAAAGTGCTCCAATGCCTTTTGGACCATAAATTTTATGCCCAGAAATACTCATTAAATCGATGTTCATAGCTTCAACATCGAGAGGAATTTTGCCAAAAGCTTGAGCACAATCGGTATGAAAAAACACTTGATTTTCACGGCAAATTTTACCAATTTCTGCCAAAGGTTGAATTACTCCAATTTCGTTGTTAATTGCCATTACCGAAACTAGAGAAGTTTGCTTGGTAATGGCTTGTTTTAGTTGATTAAGATCTATTAAGCCGTTTTTTTGCACAGGTAAAAAAGTAATGTTAAAACCTTCTTGTTCTAGATCGCGACAAGAATTTATTACACATTTATGCTCGGTGGCAAGTGTAATAATATGATTTTTTTGATTGTTTTTATAAAAGTTTGCCACACCTTTTATTGCAATATTATTTGATTCTGTGGCACCAGAAGTAAAGAAGATTTCTTTTTCGTTAGCATTAATAACTTTGGCAACCTGATTTCGAGAAATTTCTACCAACTCTTCGGCCTGCCAACCATAAAAATGGCTTCGAGAATGTGGGTTACCAAAATTATTTTGCATAGTTTTTAGCATAACATCTATAACCCTTGGATCAATTGGTGTGGTAGATTGATAATCGAGGTAGATTGGTAATTTTATTGGCATAATTTTTGCTGTAATTGATAAAATTGTTGATAAACATTTAAAAAATAATCAATTTCTTGCTCTGTATTGCTTAAACCAAGACTTACTCTAAAACCGCCTTGTAAAAATTTTTCTTCTGCTGATAGCGCTTTTAAAATTCGAGATTGATTGACAGAACCAGAAGAACAAGCAGAACCAGCACTTAAATAGATATTATGTAGATCACAATGGATAATGGCAGTTTGTGAATTTTGATTAGCGACTGCAAAAAATAAAGTATTTGGTATTTTTGCCACTTCTTGACTAAGAATATATACATTATCACCACAAATATTTTTTAAACCTTGTTGTAATTTAGTGGTTAAATTGCCGATTTTAGCAAATTCGCTTAAATTTTCTTGAGCTTGCTGACAAGCAACAGAAAAACCAACAATTCCTGCCACATTTAAACTACCTGCCCTTTTACCTTTCTCTTGCTTACTACCTAAAATTAGTGGCTGAATATCTATGCCTTTTCGCACCAGCAAGGCACCAATGCCTTGCGGACCTCTAAATTTATGCGCCGAAACCGAAGCAAAATCGATATTTAACTCTTCGAGATCTACAGGTATTTTTCCTATTGCTTGCACAATATCGCAGTGAATAAGACCAGATTTTTGATGGACTATTTGGGCAATTTCAGCAATTGGTTGAATGGCTCCAGTTTCGTTATTAGCAAGCATTGCCGACACTAAAAAATTGCTGTGTTTTGGTAATTTTTCTTGTAAATCAAAAATATTGATAATGCCTTGTTTATCGCTAGCAATTTCGATGATATTTTTATTGCACGGACGACAGTTAAAAACCGAAGAATGCTCAATTACTGAAAATAAAATATCACTGATACCTTCTATACCGTTAAATACAGTGTTAGTAGATTCAGTTGAGCCAGAGGTAAAAATAACTTCATAATTATGAGCATTAAGTAGATTTTGCAGGTTTTTACGTGCTTCATTAACTAATTGATTAGCTTTACTACCAAATTGATGCACTGAAGAAGTGTTATAAGGAAATTGATAAACTTGGTTCATTGCCAATAAAGCTTCGTTGCTTAAAGGTGTAGTGGCATTGTGATCGAAATAAACAGGCTGAATCATAGGCTTTGTATAGTGATAGATTCTAGGTAAGAGTAGATTTGTTTTTCAAGACCATGCCATAAATGATGAGTTTTACACTTGCTTTTATTTGATAAACAGCCAGAGTTTATAGTTTGGCAACGTGTCATTTTAATAGGTTCGCCAATTGCTTTTACGATATTTGCAATGGTTATTTCTTGTGGATTTTTTGCTAAAATATAACCCCCACCAGGACCTTTTAAAGAGGCAACAATGCCAGATTTTTTAAGGGCTGAAAAAATTTGCTCAAGATAAGATAAAGAAATATTTTGAGCAACTGCAATTTGATTTAAATTTATAGCCTTGTTATTTTGCTGATGACCGTGCCATATTTCAAGCACTGCCATAACTGCATAACGAGCCTTGGTGGTTAGAATCATAAAATAAAAAATTAACAAAAATAACCTACTATTTTACTAGGTTATTTTTGCAATGCAACATTTTTTTTGTTAAATTTATTTATTCTACATGAAAAAAATAGCTAGATTTTTAAGCAACTAATTTTAAAATAAACAGCATTGTTTTAAAAAATTGCCAAAAAACACTACCCATGACTAACCTTTTTACCCAAAAATCGCTAGATGTTGCTAATTACCAGCAATTATCCGATGCCGATATTATAAACATCCAAACCAATATTTTAGCC
>CAMAWV010000047.1 GCA_945862075.1 Rickettsia typhi
AAAATTCGTCATACTAAAGAATTTATCGAGAAAGGTAATAAAGTTAAATTAAGCATCAAAATGAAGGGTCGAGAAATTACACATCGTGATATTGCTGAAAGAATGATGCAAAATATTTTATTAATTACTCAAGAGTTTGCTAAACCAGAGTTTAAGCCAAAGTTAGAAGATATGCAAATGATTGTTATTTTAATCAAAAAATAAAAACAATATGAAAAATATTATTGAAAAAGTATTACAATTTTCTCAAACAAATCAGCAATTATTGAAGCATAGTAAGGCTTCTTATTTTATTGATTTTGTGCAGTTTTTTTATCAAGATAATAATATAAACGATTTTGAAAATTATACTACTCAACAATTATTTGATTTTGCTTTTTCTGCTTTTAATTTTTTAATTACTAAAAAAAACAACGATTTTGTTGTAAGAGCTTATAATCAGCAGTCAGATTCTTTATTTACAATAATTGAGGTATTAAATAAAGATATGCCTTTTTTGGTTGATTCTATTGTTTCTTTTTTAGATAAACAAAGTGTAAAAATAGAAAATATTTTACATCCAGTGTTTTCGGTTGCTCGAGAAAAAGGTAATTTTATTAGTTTTGATAGCAAAGATAAAGAATCTTTAATACAGCTTCATATTGAAAAAAATCCACATCAAAACGAACTGCAATTAATTGAGAAAAATATTGCAAAAATTCTCGAAAATGTTGCATTGGTAGTTGACGATTGGCAACCAATGCAAGATTTAGCTAACAAAGCTTTAAAACAGTTAAGTAATGCTAAAAATATCGATAATCAAAATATCGAAGAATATCAAGATTTTATAAATTGGTTATTGGCAGATAATTTTATTTTTTTAGGTGCTACAGAATTCGATATTTCTTATCAAAATAATCAGCCACATCTTTCTGATTTAGCTAATTTTAAATTTGGTGTTTTTCGTTCTCCAAGTCTAGATTTTAAGCCAGAAGTTGTGAATGCTTCTGCACAAGAAGTTGGTTATTCTTTGCAAAACCCTTATGTAGTTGAAATTATTAAATCTCGTTATCGCTGTCGAATTCATCGACACACTAATGCCGAAAGAATTCGTATACAAAAAATCAATACCGAGGGCAAAATTATCGGTGAGTTTCGTTTTATTGGTTTATTTACTTCTGTTGTTTATTTTTCATCTATTAACAATATTCCTCTTATTAGAAAAAAATCAGCTTGGGTAATTAAGCAATCAAAATATATTAAGGGTAGCCACAACTACAAAGATCTTATTTCTACTCTTGAAGCTTATCCTAGAGATGAATTATTTCAGATAGAACAAGAGGAATTGTTAAAAAATACTACAGGCATTGTTGCAATTGCTGGTCGATCTTTAGTAAAATTTTTCTCGCGTTGTGATAAATTTAAAAGATTTATGAGTTGCTTAATTTTTATGCCTCGAGATCATACCAATTCTGCTATACGCGATGCTATAAAAGAATATTTATGTAAAATTTATCAAGGCGAAGTTGCCGATTCTTTTGTGCAAATTACTAATTCTAATCTTACTCGTTTTCATGTAATTATACGCACTAATCATCAAAATAAAATTGAAGTCGATAATTCTGTAATTGAAAAAGAAATTACTAAGCTTACAAAAGTTTGGAGCGATGAGCTACTTGAGGCTATAAAAGCAAATTTTGCTGATGAAAAAAGAATTTTTTTACATAGTCGTTATAAAAATGCCTTTTCGGTGAGTTATACTAATCGTTTTGATACCAGAATCGCTACTCTTGATATCGAAAAAATCGAAGAAAGTTTACAGAAGAAAATACCAATTTTTAATTTGCATAAATTATCCCAAAATATTGACAACGATATTACCGAGTTAAAAATTTATTCCCCTACGCAAGAAATAAATCTATCCGATATTATGCCAATGCTTGAAAGTTTTGGTTTTAATGTTATTCAAGAACACACTTATATTGTCAATATCGAGGAAGAAAATAAAAATCGCTCAATTCAAAAGGTATGGATTCACTATTTTAATTTATATTTAAGTAAAAATAAAACTCAATTTAATGATATTATTAAACTTAATTTCGAAAAAATTATCGAAAGAATGTGGCAGAAAACCTCTGCTGTTTCTAGTTTAAATAAATTGGCAATTGTTTGTTTGTTGAGTTATAAGCAGGTTTATTTACTTTCTGCTTATACTAAATATTTAGTTCAAACTGGCTTAAAAAATGATATTATAGATGTTTTGGTTAATTATCCAGAGCTTTGTAAAAAGTTAATTAATTTCTTTGAAGTAAAATTTGATCCAGATTTAAACAACAATAATCGCCATGAAACATTGCAAAATATTGAAGCAAAAATTTTAACAAACTTTGATTTAGTACAAGATGTTTATCATGATTTAATAATGAAAAGAATATATAATCTTATTAAATCAACTCTAAGAACCAACTATTACCAGAAAGATTCTGAGGGTAATTTTAAAAACTATCTTTCTTTTAAATTTAATTCAAAAGCCATAGAAGGTTTGCCTTTGCCTATACCGTTTGCTGAAATTTTTGTTTATTCTACCAAAACCGAAGCGATACATCTGCGTTTTGGTAAAGTTGCAAGAGGTGGTTTGAGATGGTCTGATAGGCCCGATGATTTTCGTACCGAGGTTTTAGGTTTGGTAAAGGCTCAACAAAATAAAAATGCAGTGATTGTGCCAGTTGGTTCAAAGGGCGGTTTTGTGGTAAAAACCAATACAAGTTCTATGAATCGCAACGAAATTTTGCAAGAAGGCATCGCTTGTTATCAAACATTTTTATTTGGTTTACTTGATATTACCGATAATGTTGTTAACGATAAAGTGGTGCATCCAGATAGTGTGGTATTGTATGATGATCCAGATCCTTATTTAGTAGTGGCTGCCGATAAAGGAACGGCAACTTTTTCTGATATTGCTAATAATATTTCTAAGCAATATAATTTTTGGTTAGGAGATGCTTTTGCTTCTGGTGGTTCTGCGGGATACGATCATAAAAAAATGGGTATTACCGCTAAAGGCGCCTGGATTTCTGTAATGAGGCATTTTCGTGAAATGGGTTTTGATACTCAAAAGCAAGATTTTACCTGTATTGGCATTGGTGATTTAGGGGGAGATGTTTTTGGTAATGGTATGTTACTTTCTCCTCATATAAAATTAGTAGCAGCTTTTAATCATTTACATATTTTCCTTGATCCAAACCCAAATGCTAATCAATCTTTTTTAGAGAGAAAAAGAATGTTTGATCTTCCTTCGTCTACTTGGCAAGATTATAATCAGGAGCTTATCTCAAAGGGTGGTGGAGTATTTTTAAGATCTAGCAAACAACTTGATATTTCTCTGGAAATACAAAAAGTTTTAGATATTAATCAATCACAAATTACTCCTAACGAATTGATCTCGGCTATTTTAAAAGCCCCTGTCGATCTTTTATGGAACGGAGGCATTGGTACTTATGTGAAAGCTACAAGTGAAAGCCATCAAGATGTCGGCGATAAAGGTAATGATAGTGTTAGAGTTAATGGTTGTGAGCTTCGTTGTAAAGTAGTGGGTGAGGGTGGTAATTTGGGTTTTACTCAAAAAGGTCGAATCGAATATGCTGATAATGGCGGAAAAATAAACACTGATGCTATCGATAACTCTGCTGGAGTTGATTGCTCAGATCATGAAGTTAATATTAAAATCGCCTTAATTTCAGCCATGAGAAGTAAAAAAATCACTCTACAAGAACGAAATTTATTGTTAGAGCACATGACTAATCAAGTTTCCGATTTAGTGTTACAAGATAATCGCTTGCAAACTCAAGCAATTTCTATTGCTTATCATCAGGGTTATCTGCTATTACCTGAACAAAGTAAATTCTTGGACAGGCTTGAAGATAATGAAATGCTTAATCGCAAAATAGAATTTTTACCTTCAAAAAATGAAATAGAAAAACTGCACAATAATAAACAAGGTCTTACTCGTCCTCAACTTTCGGTGATGTTGGCTTATGCTAAAATGGAAATTTACAATGCTTTGTTGCAATCTAATTTAACTTCCGATAGATACTTTGAAAAAGATCTTTTTTCTTATTTTCCAATTATTTTACAACAAAAATTAGCTTACGAGATTTCTCATCATCAATTAAAAAAAGAGATTATTGCTACTCAAATTACCAATTTTATAGTAAATCATGTTGGCATTACCTTTATAGGTAGAATTTGTCAAGATAGCGGTTTTGAAATTGCTGAGGTGGTGAAATGTTTAATTATTGCTTACGATTCTTTTAGATTAAACGAATCTTGGCTTAAAATAGAACAACTCGATGGTAAAATTGATTTTGATTTGCAAATATCGATGTTTTTAAGCGCCAACAAATTACTCGAAAGATCAATAATGTGGTTGCTTCACAATCAAGTTAATAGCGATATTTCTTCGGCAGTTCTCAGATTTCAAACTATTGCCGACGAAATTTCTACTGATTTGCCTTTGGTTTTGGCGCAGGCTTCGAAAGAATCTTTTCAAAGAAAAATTAATCATTATTGCTTGCATCACATAGAACATGATTTAGCAAATAAAATTGCTTCGCTAGATCCTATTGCTTCTTCTTACGATATTGCTGAAATAGCTTCTTTTTCAAAACTCGATATTAAAACTATTGCCATCATTTATTTTGAAGTAGGTAATAGACTTTCTTTAAAATGGTTAAGAAGTAGAGTTGCAAAACTCACTCTTAACAACTATTGGCAAAAATTAGCTAGCAAAACTTTATTAGAAGATCTATATTCTTATCAAAGGCAAATTGCCAAAACAGTAGTAGAGTTCAATAAAAACAATAATGATCTCGATAGTTTTGTAACTAACTGGGAAAAAAACTATCAATTTTTAATTGCCCGTTTTGATAAATTTATTATCGAAATTAAAAATGAAAGCAACCCAGATTTAGCAATGTTTATTGTTGCTCTTAATCGTATTAAGCCGCTTTGTTATTAACCAAGATTTATACATTATATTTATGTTTAATCATCAAGTAATTGAAAAGAAGTGGCAAGAAATTTGGCAAAAAGAACAGGTTTTTTGTTTTAATTTACAAAAAAATGTCCCCAAATATTATGTTCTTGAAATGTTTCCCTATCCTTCTGGCAAAATTCATATGGGACACTTACGAAATTACACTATCGGTGATGTGGTAGCGAGGCATAAAAAACAACTAGGCTTTAATGTTTTGCATCCAATGGGTTTTGATGCTTTTGGCTTACCGGCCGAAAATGCTGCTCTTGAATATGGTTTGCATCCTAAAGAATGGACTCTGCAAAACATTAATATTATGAAGCAAGAGTTGCAAAATATTGGTTTAGCTCTTGATTGGGGCAAACAAATAATTACTTGCTTACCAGAGTATTATAAACATGAACAAGAAATTTTTTTAAAATTTTTTGAGAATGGTTTAGCATATCAAAAAGAATCTTTGGTTAACTGGGATCCTATCGATAACACTGTGCTTGCCAACGAACAAGTGATTGATGGCAAGGGTTGGAGAAGCGGTGCTGTTGTTGAAAAGAAAAAACTTAAACAATGGTTTTTAAAAGTTTCTGATTTTGCCTGCGATTTATTAACAGAACTTAATAATTTGCCTGGTTGGGATGAGAGAGTTTTATCAATGCAAGAAAAATGGATTGGTAAAAGCACAGGTTTATTGCTTGATTTTACTATTAAAAATCATCAGGGAAATAAAAATCAAATTCAAGTTTATACTACTAGATCAGAAACTATTTTTGGAGCTTCGTTTTTAGCTATTTCTCCTTATCATCCATTAGCCGAAGAAGTAGCTAAAACTAATATTGATGTAGCTAAATTTATTACTGCTTGCAATATGTCTTCCACAAGCGAACAAGATCTTGAAAAACAAGAAAAATTCGGCATTAATACTGGTCTTGTAGCAATAAACCCTGCTAACCAACAAGAGTTACCTATTTTTATTGCCAATTTTATTTTGTTAGAATATGGCACAGGGGCAATTTTTGCTTGCCCAGCACACGATGAGCGAGATTTTGAATTTGCTACTAAATATAATTTACCAATTATTCAAGTGGTGCAAAACAATAATTTATCAGAGCAACTTGTGCCATATTGCCAAAACGAAGGAACTCTTTTAAATTCAGATTTTCTTAATGGTTTAACTTGTCAAGAAGCTAAACAAAAGATCAATCAATATTTCATAAATTTAGGCATTGCCCAGCTTAAAACTAATTATCGCTTACGTGATTGGGGAATTTCTCGACAACGATACTGGGGTTGTCCTATCCCTATTTTATATTTACCAGATGGCTCGGTTGTGCCAGTTCCAGCTCATCAACTGCCAGTTGATTTGCCTGAAGATATTGATTTTTCTAAACCAGGCAACCCCCTTGCTAATCATCCAACTTGGAAATATACTACTTACACCGATTCTTATGGCAAAACTCATCAGGCAATTCGTGAAACCGATACTTTCGATACTTTTTTTGAAAGTTCTTGGTATTTTTTAAGATTCGCTTCTCTTTCGCCAAATAAACCTTTTGATAGCCACGAAATATCTCAAATATTGCCAGTTGATCAATACATTGGCGGAGTTGAACATGCGGTTTTGCATTTGCTTTATGCTCGATTTTTTGTGAAAGCTTTAAAAAAATGTGGTTATTTTAATTTAACCGAGCCTTTTACTAACTTACTTACTCAGGGTATGGTATGCCATGCAACTTATCAAAATCAACAAAAAAAATGGTTACATCCCAAACAAATTGATTTTTCATACAATCCACCACTTGAAATTGCCACTAAACAACCAGTTTTAGTTGGGCGATCCGAAAAAATGAGTAAATCAAAAAAAAATGTGGTTGAACCTGCTGAAATAATAGAACAATATGGAGCAGATACTGCTAGGCTTTTTATGATGTCTGATAGCCCTGTAGCAAGAGATCTTGATTGGTCTAATGCTGGTATTGAAGGTTGTTTTCGTTATTTGAATCGTTTATTTAAAATTTATCAAGGTTTTTTACCAAATTTACCAACTCAAATTATTTATTTTGATAGCAAAAATAGTCAAAATTTTAATGATGCACAGCATGCATTATTATCTTTAATTCATCAAACTATTTATGCAGTAAAATTTCAATATGAAAAAATGTTTTTTAATTCGGCAATCGCTAAAATTAGAGAATTCTCAAATTATCTCGAAAAATTTACATTAACTTGCTCTCTTGATGTTAGTTTAATGGCATTTGCTCTTGAATCTTTATTAATTTTGCTTAATCCTGTCGTTCCTCATCTTACCGAAGAATTATGGCAAATGCTGGGCAAAAAAACTTTACTTGCCAATGAATATTTTGTAATTTACGACGAGGCTTTACTGCAAAATAATACTATCAAAATAGCTGTGCAAGTCAATTCAAAATTACGTGCTGTACTTGATGTTGATTGTGAAATAACCAATGCTAATCTAGAGCAATTGTGCTTAAATAATATTAATGTGGCAAAATTTTTAGCTAATAATAAAATTAAAAAAACCATTATTGTGCCTAAAAAATTGGTTAATTTTTTAATTTAATTTATCAAAAATATATTGCTTTTAATTTTTTGATAATTAAAATTTTTCTACTTTTTAATTTTAAACTTTTAAACTAAAATGAACATTCACGAATATCAAGCTAAATCTTTGTTAAAACAATTTGGTATAGCAGTGCCAGAAGGTTATCCTGCATTTAATGTGCCAGAGGCGGTTGAATCTGCTAAACAACTACAAAATGCAGGCTATAAAGTTTTTGTGGTAAAAGCTCAAATACATGCTGGTGGAAGAGGTAAAGCTGGAGGGGTAAAAGTTGTAAAAACCATCAATGAAGTTCAAGAAAAAGCTAAAGAAATTTTAGGTAAAATTTTGGTTACTCACCAAACTGGTCCTGAAGGCAAAGAAGTAAAAAGGCTTTACATTGAAGCTGGCTCAAATATTAAAAAAGAATACTATTTATCTGCGGTTGTCGATAGAAAAAGTAAAGCTATTGTTTTTATGGCTTCTACCGAAGGCGGTGTTGAAATTGAAGAAGTAGCCGTTCATCATCCAGAAAAAATTATTAGTGTTGTTGTTGATATTGCTACTGGTATTCAAGCTTGCCACACTCGTAAATTAGGTTTTGCTCTTGGTTTTTCTGGCGAAACTCTTAAAAAATTCAGCAAATTAGTTGTTTCTCTATATAATTTATTTTTAGCTAAAGATGCTTCGCAAGTTGAAATTAACCCATTAGTTGAAACTCAAGAAGGCGATATAATTGCCCTTGATGCCAAAATTAATTTTGATGACAATGCTCTATATCGTCACGACGAAATAAAATCTTTACGCGATCTTGATGAAGAAGAGCCTCTAGAAATTGAAGCTTCTAAATACGATCTTAATTATGTTAAGATGGATGGTAAAATTGGTTGTATGGTTAATGGTGCAGGTTTAGCTATGGCAACAATGGATATTATTAAACTTTATGGCTCTTCCCCTGCTAATTTTCTTGATGTTGGCGGTGGTGCAACCAAAGAAAAGGTAACTGCGGCTTTTAAAATTATTTTATCCGATCCTAATGTAAAAGGTATTTTGGTAAATATTTTTGGTGGTATTATGCGGTGCGATATAATTGCTAATGGCATTATTGAAGCTGCTAAAGAAGTGAGTTTAAATGTTCCGTTGGTAGTAAGACTTGAAGGTACCAATGTTGATTTAGGCAAAGAAATATTGGCAAAATCTGGCTTAGCTATCATTCCTGCTAACGATCTTGATGATGCGGCTAAAAAAATTGTTAATGCCGTTAAATAAGCAAAATAATCTTTCTCTAACTGTTGGTTATGCTTTACAACAAGCTAAACAACAGTTAGGAAATCTTGAAAATTTTTACCTCGATTCTCTTTTACTTTTACAGAAAGTAACACTATTTTCTAAAGAGCACCTTATTTTTAATCCACAGCAATCGCTTTCTATCAAGCAATTTAAAACTTTTTTTTCATTAGTTAAAAAAAGAAAAAAACATTATCCTGTAGCTTATTTGCTTGGTTATAAAGAGTTTTTTGATTTAAAATTTTTTGTCAATAAACATACTTTAATTCCTCGACCAGATTCCGAAATTTTAGTAGAGCAAGTTATCAAATATTGCCAAAATAATTTGTTTACAAAAAATGCACATATTCTTGATTTATGTTGTGGTTCTGGCTGTTTAGGAATTGCTATATTAAAAAATATTATCAATAGCTCATTAATTGTATCCGATATTAATAAAAATGCTGTAGCAATGGCAAAAAAAAATGCTAAATACCATTTGGTTGATAAAAAAACAAAATTCATCACTAGTAATTTATTTGACAATTTAAACAAATATACTAATTATTTTGATATTATCATTACTAATCCGCCATATATTAAAACTTCAATAATCTTTAATTTACAACCAGAAGTAAAAAATTTTGAACCATTTTTAGCTCTTAATGGTAGAGAAGATGGTTTGTATTTTTATTATCAAATCGCCAAACAGGCTGATAATTTTTTAACTGCAAAAGGTAATTTATTTGTGGAAATAGGCTATGATCAAGAACAATCGGTGCTAAAAATTTTTCAGCAATCTAAAAAATGGCAACATATCAAAAGCTACCCAGATTTATCTAGTACAATAAGAGTTTTGCAATTTCAAATTTAATAATTTAATATACGATATGGTGTTATAGTTATACATAATTATATTATAATAGCAACAACATTAAAATCATTAATAGTAGTGGCTATATCAGGAAAATTAGAACTTGGTGGCAATTTTTCCCTTTAATATTTTGTTGTTGGTTTCATAATATCTTTAATTGATTGCACTGATTTCGAGATCTCTTTTTAAATAAAATGCCAATCTAATTAAAGCTGTAGTAATCCTTAACGATGCACCAATCACAAAAGGTATTGAATGTAATAAAAAATAGGCTCTAGATAATTTTAGAGAGAATGTTTTCTAATTATTTTCAACAAAATTTTATATAAATTTTGTTTTCTGTTATTAAATCTAAATTCACTTTCTTTTAAATG
>CAMAWV010000048.1 GCA_945862075.1 Rickettsia typhi
GATTTTTCTATCTGGATTACAATTTTTTCGGTAATGATTATTGGTTTTTTGGCAGTTTCTTCTGCTCAAAATAAACATAAAAATTTTGTTGCCGATAACCTTGAAAAACAAAAAATACTCGATAAAATCAATTCTTATGTTTTAAAAGAAATCTCTCAACCAAGCAAACTAGATATTAATGGTATTCTTGTTCTTAAATCTTGTCAAGAAGATCAAGAAAATCAAGAAAATCAAGAAAATGTTTTTAGTGTGGGCAGCAATACTCCATGTTCAAGAAATACACCAGTGTTTTCTATTATTAAGAATATTAATAAGGAGCCTGATAGAAATAACTTGGGCTTTGTTCCTTATAAAACTCTTGGTCTTAATCAAGAAGATGCTATTGATAGTAATAATAAATTTTATTTGTTTTTAGCTCATCAAGCATTACCTGATAAACCATATCAATACTATGTTTTTAGTCAACCAGAAGAACCTTTAAGTGATGCTTATCTTAATACAATAAAAAATGGCAACGAAAAGCAAAATAATGCTCAAAACAATGTGATACCAGGGGTTCAACTATCTAATTGTCATATAACTTCGGCAATTTCAAGACAATATCAACAAGATCAAACAATTGCAATAAATAAAGATCGATATTTTGATATTTTATCTGGCGCTACAAAAGCGGTAACTTGCAGTAATTATGATGTTTCTGGTCAAAATATCAAATATCTAAATAATAGTAATCGAAATTCACCAAGTGATGCAATAATAAATTTTCAATGTTTTTCTGGTGGTAGCGATTATACTCCTAATGAAAAATGTGAAAGAGTTTGTAAAACTTTTTTATATAATGGTATAACTTATAATATTGAGCCAAAATTTTTGGGCGATATGGTTGATATTAACCCTAGTGGTCTTGATAATTCGTCTCCTAATAAGTCTTATTCTGTTCTTTACAATGATCTTAAAATATCAAAATTGTTAGGTTCTATTTTAAAATTAAAATGCGGAACAAACTATAATTATGAAATAGATTCTTTAACAAGCAATAAACCGTGTCAAGATAATACTTATGTTTTATCTGATGATAAAAGATCTTGTCAATATACTTGTGCCATTAACTCAAGTAGTATTGGAGTTGGATCAAATGCTAAACGATATAAAAACGGAACCTCTTATGAGCAAATTATCAACGAAACTACTTGTGTAAAAAATACCAGAACAATAGATAATACTTTATCAAATCAAGTTATTAGCTGCACAGAAGCAACCCCAACCATAACTCTTACTTCTGGCTCTGGTATCTATCAAATTTGTCAGTGTGATAACTATTATGTGAAAAACAATCAAAACGAATGTGTAAAAGGTTGTAAAGTCCCGTCAGATGTGGTTGGGGCAGGAAATATGATTGATAACAATAAACTTTATTATAAGGGGCAACCAGTTTCAGAAGTTTTTGACGATACTGTGTGTCTTGCAAATGCTAGTAAAAATTATGAGTTCCTTAAAACAGAACAAGTCTATATTCTTGAGGGTCATAATTATTGTATTTTAAGATCTCTTCCAAATATCGAAAATTTTAAACAAAAACTATGTTCTTGTAATTCTGGATATTCATTATTGGCAGAAAATAATATTGCTAATTCTAGTAATAATAATGGAATATTTCAAGCTTTTCCTGGCATAGATCCCCATCCCACTAATTCAATATCAATTCGTAATTGGAATGCTAAATACGATTGTTTTTTAATGTGTTCTGCAACAACTCAAGAAGTATTAAAACAAAATGTTGCTAATGCAAATGGCGATTTAATTAATATAGTAATTGGTTATCATAATGATAATACATTAACCCCAAGACAACTTGATATAATTAATGGTTTAAACACTATAGAATTTAAAAGATATATTGGTAGTCCGAATAGCATGTTATATTTATTTTTTGATGGTAAAGATAAAAAAATATTACAACCTCTTGATTGCTCAACAGCTAGTGGTGATAGTAGATATTGTTTGAAAACCGATTTGCCTAATAAAAAAAGATTGTTTGTTTCTGGATCATTATGCGGTAAAGATGATAAAAAAAATTCTCTACCTTTTTTAACAATTAAATCTGGCGGTATTTTAAAATAATTGTTGACAATAAAATAATATAATGTAATATTATTTTTTATTTTAAAAACTAACTTTAATTTATATAATTTATGAGAAGTTTTGCTACTACTTTTGCTACTACTGTTGCTACTATGGGTTTTGTTGTTGGCAATGATGTTTCTAGTTGTCCTTCATATTATGAAATTGTTAATAATGTCTTGGGAGGTGTTTTAGATCCACAACCAGCAGTAAGCCAGACTATTGCAGCTACTGAAAAAATGTTAGACAGTCATACCGATCCTTCTTCTCAAATACAATGTTTTATCAACGAATTATCAAATAATCAACATAATACACATGTCGCATCTTATTGTAATAAGTTGTTACAAAGTCGATTAATTGGATTACTTCAAGAAAGTGAGTTTGATGAATGGTTGCTAAATAGCCTTAATAATAACTTGAAAAGTATATCCAAAGGTTCTGTTGAATCATTCACTGATACAACCACAACTGGAACAGTAAAGACAACAGTTATTAGAGATGCAAATACAACAGTAACTTTCACAGAAACAGTTAGTAACACCCAAACTGAACCAACAACTCAAACAACAATTACAACCATAACCGAAACATCAAATACCCCAACCACAACAACAAGTACAACATTAACAAATACTATAACCAGAACCGGAACGGACACATCAAATACCCTAACTATAACCAGAACCGGAACGGACACATCAAATACCCCAACCACAACCAGAACCGGAACGGACACATCAAATACCCCAACCACAACCAGAACCGGAACGGGCACATCAAATACCCCACCCACAACCGAAACAACAACATTTACTAAAAAGGTTACTGAAACCCCAACCGAAACAATAACAAGTACAACATCAACAAATACCGATACATCAACTAACAGTCTAACGAGCCAAACAAGAACTAATACGATATCAAAAACAACTAACAGTTTAACAAGCGATACAGTAACCAGTACAATAATTCAACCAGGATATATACAAATAACAGCAACAGCAACACCAACAGCAACAGCAACACAACAAGTGCCAACACAAACATCAACAATAAATTTTGATAGTACTAAAAGATCGATAACAATGACAACTCCAGAAGGTAAAACGGTAACAATTAAAAATGATAAAACAAACTTCAATACAACTGTAACAGTATTAGGCGAAAATGGAAATGTAGTAGTAGAGCCAGAATTAACAACATCATCATTATTCGATCCTATATTTAAAACATTAAATAACACAATAACAACCACTACCACAACAACAATTGATGAAATATTTGATAAGGTTGTGAAAAATTTAACAGAAGAACCATCGACGACACAAATAACAGTAATGCAACAAGAAAATAAGACAGAGGAGTCTATTAATACAAAGATAATTATTGGTGCAGTGACACTGCTGGTTGCTTGTATTGGTTTATCTGTTGCTGTTGCAGCGTATTATAAACACAAAAGAGCTAGATCGGCGAGGGTGGAACAAGAAGAAGCTGATTTAGTAGAAATAGGACGAGTAATGCGTGCTGGTATGCCTTCGGATAGAATTAATAATCCGTATGCTACTGGAGGAGGATCATCGCGAAATGAGAGAGAATAAAACACTGAGTTAAAATATGTAATGGTTGCCACTAAAGTGCGTCGCTAATTTTGGTAATCAGTACATTGCCTAAATCTTGGGGGTTATCTATGGTTATGGAGTTTTTATAAAATCTTTGTAGGTCGTGACCAATTCCAATACCAATTACCTCGATTTTTTGCTGTTTTTCTATTTGCCAAATTACTTTTTGCAAATGCCAGTTTAAAATATCGTGGCTATTGGCAGAGTTGGTAGAATCGTCAACTGGGTTGCCGTCTGAAATTACTACTAAAATTTTTCTCTGTTCTGGTTGTTTCATTAGCCTAGCCTTGGCAAAAAGCAAGGCTTCGCCATCGATGTTTTCTTTTAGCAAACCTTCTTTTAGCATTAATCCTAGGTTAATTTTAGACTTTTTAAAACTTTGTTTGCTGTGTTTATAAACAATATGCCGAAGCTGGTTTAATCTACCGGGTTCGTTTGGTCTGCCGTTTATTTCCCAGAGTTTTTTAACCTTACCACCTTTCCAATCGACGGTGGTAAATCCAATAATTTCAGTTTTTACCCCAAATCTTTCTAAAATGCTGGCAATAATTTGGCAAGACATCGCACTTACTACAATAGGCATGCCTCTCATTGAGCCAGAGTTATCGAGTAATAAAGTAAGAGTGGTGTTTTGATAATCATGGTTTTTATGGTTGATAAAAATGTTTTCAAGGCAAGGGTTAGCAACAATTTGACTAAGTTTTTTGCGATTTAAAACTCCAATTTGCTGATATTCTAGCACATTATTTTTTTTAGAAAGCAGTTTTTGCTTAAATTTGAGATTAATTTTATTTGAAACACTCTTTAAACTAACGAATTTTGCCAATAATTGTTTAAGCAATAAATTCAGCTCCGTTTTAGGTAAAAGTTTGTCAGGATAAACCACTTCATCAAATTGGCTATTAAAAATTTTATAAGCTTTGTCAAATAAAATTTTTTGCTCATCAAAACCAGCAGAGTTTTTGGTTGTAAAAACAGGAGCGATATTAGTAGTATTTGCTTGTTCTGATTCTGAAGTTGTAGTGTCTAGATTATTTTGTTGTGTTTCTTGGTGGCGAGAAGAATTTTCGCTAGATATTTGTTTTGATTGCTGCGGCGATTCTTCTGGTTGGTTATTTTGTTTGTTTTCTAATAAATTTGTGGTAAGTTGATTGTTTGTTTCATTGGTTTGATTTTGTAGAAAAAGTTGATATTGAGCAATGATTTTACTTGCTTCGTGAGCAAATTTTTGTTGGCAGTAAATATGTGTCTTGAGATTTAAAATTTCATTTAATAAATTTTTTGGCAACTGCAAAGCCAGTTTTTGTGTAAAATTAGCAGTGTTAGAAAGTTGATTTTCAAGTAACAATAAGGCAATATTGGTTTTACTTGCCAAATGTATTACTTGCTCAATGGCAAAGGCAATATTTTTACTAATCCCTAAATAATTTTCGTGAGCTAAAAGCAATAAACGAGCCTTTTCAAATTCATCAAATATTGTAAAATTTTCTAGATTCTCTTGATTAAGCAATTCTTGATGTAGTTTTAAATTGCAAAATAGCAAATAACAACAACACAAGTCAACATTGGCAATGCTTAGCTTGGCAATGATATTTTGATTTTTTTTGTTTGTCTCTTGCTTATAATAAGCTTTGATAGTATTTTTGGTAAGTAAATTTTGATTCCATAAAAAAAAGTTGTGGCTATGATGATGGCTAAACTCGATATTTAATGAATTACAAGTGGTTATTGCAGAAGCAGTTTTAGCAATAATTTGCTGAAAGCTAAGATTGTTTTCTAACATTTTTTAACATATTTTTTTAGTGTAAATAATCGAACTATTGCATCGCTAATTATATTTTAGCCAAATCTTTTTTTCAAGAAAAATATAATTAGTAACATAATATTTTAGTAATTTCAATATTATGTTTGTCTAGATGTTATTATATCTAAGTCATTGCCAAAAAAAAGAAATTTTTGTTATTGCATATTTTAAAACAAAAATGTTATAATACTTACATAAAAACTTTTTAATCAACTCACTACATTGATTTATGAAACACATTATGCTTTTGTTTATTACTATTGCCTTGTTTTTTGCAAACATTGGTTCTGCATATTCTAGCTTTACCACCTTTAACTTTTTAGAAACAAAAGAATATACCCAAATTATCGATACATGTGTTTTTTATGCAAGCCAAAAGCTACATAGTATTTTAAATTGCTATTCAAAACTAGATTTATCAAAAAAAGAAACAATGAATATCTTCAATTATTTAAAGAGCAATTTATCATTACCATGATTACCAAATACAAACACCAAGATTATTTTTGCGATAATAATATTGCAGGTAAAAAAATTATTTAATAGAATTTCCCATATTGAAAGATCGAAAATGATATAACAAGCTCTATTAATCTAAATTAACAATGCAAAACCTTAATACAAATTCTTTTTTAGTTTATGCCAAAGTGATGCATAAAAGATTTTTACCAGTAATAAATATTTTTTACTATAAAGTTTTTTATATGTTGTTGCCAGTTAAAAATTTATCTACTATCAAAAATAAGTTTTTTTCTTGCAATAAATTTAACATTTTTAGCTTTTACTACTGTGATTATGGTAATAAAACTGGGCAAAATCCTGTTTTGTGGCTAGAGGATATCTTGCAACAGCATAATCTAAAAGAGCAAGTCGAAGATATTTTTCTACTTACTCATCCGCGAATTTTTGGCTATGCTTTTAACCCAGTAAATTTTTGGTTTTGTCTTAATAAAAACCAGCAACCAATTATTATTTTGGCAGAAGTTAACAACACTTTTGGCGAACATCATTGCTACTTGTTGTTTAATCAAAACCTTGAACCAATCAATAAAAATCAGCATTTATCGGCAAATAAGCATTTTCATGTGTCGCCGTTTTTCTCGGTTGATGGTAAATATTTATTTAATTTTCGTTTTGATTTGCAGAACATTTCTGCTACCATTGATTATTTTTTGCAAGAGAAAATGTTGGCAACTACTTTAAATAGTTATAAAATTGTTAATTTTAACACTAAAAATAGTTTTTTTGCCTTGTGTTTGATGCCTTTAATGTTAATAAAAGTGATTTTTTTAATTCACTGGCAAGCTTTAAAAATTGTGCTAAAAAATATTAAATATATTAAAAAACCAATTCAAAAACAAGAAAAACTTACTATAAATTCAGATGTTTAAATGATAAAAATTTTTTTTTACGAAAAATATTTATTGATTAATATTTTTGCCGATCCACAAGCTAAAGTAAAACCCAAAGAACCATGGCCAGTATTTAGAATAAGATTAGGATATTGACTTTGTTGAATTATTGGTAATCCATTAGGGCGAAAAGGTCGGAAACCTTGCCATTCTTGCGTCTTCTCTATTTGTCCAAAATGACTAAAAGTAGTTTTAGTTTGTTGATACAAAAAATTTAGATGCGATTTGTTAATATTTTGGTTAAAATTGCACATTTCAAGAGTGCCAGCAACTCGAAAAATATTACCAATTCTACTAAAAACTAATTTATTTTCATTATCGGTAAGGCTAGTTTGTGGTGCTAAAAATTCTTTTTGATCACATAAAATTGATAAACTATAACCTTTGATCGGATATATTTGGCTATTAATTTTTATACCTTTTAACAAATGATTGCTGTAGGCTCCAAGGCAATAAATATATTTATCGGCAACAAAAACTCCTTGATTAGTATTGATGCCAGTAATTTTTTTAGTGTTGGTAAAAATGTTTTCTATTGTGGTATTGTAGAGAAATTTTACTTGATATTTTTCTTGGCAAATTTTGGCGAGTTGTTGGGTAAAAAGTTTGCTATCGCCACTTTCATCTTGATTAAAAAAAATACCTCCTGCTAGTTTTTTTTGTTCAAAAATTTTTATTAAGGTTGGTTCATGATTTAAGCATTGTTCTGCTGTAAATATTTGATATTCTGGTCTGATTTTTTGATAAAATTGAGCTTTTTTTAGAGCATTTTGTAATTTTTTATGAGTGCGATAGAAATGCAAAATACCATTTTGTTGATGATGAAAATGTAAACTTGGCTCATCAACGGCAATTTGATGCATAGCAATTTTGCTAAGCATAGTAAATTTGATTAATTCTACACTATTTTGATAAGCTATTTTGCTAAAAGAATTTTTATAAAAAGCAAGAAACCAACGATAAAACTCTGTGTTGTAAAAATCTTTAAAAGTGGCATAAGAGTTTATTTTAAAGAAAGAAAGCAGAAAATTACCAATGTTTTTTTCTGACCATGGCTCAATGTGAGAATAGCTAAGTTGTCCGCCATTTGCTAAAGAACAACCCAAAGAGCTATCTTTATTTTTTTCTAAAACCGTTACTTTAAAACCGTTTTTTGCTAAAAAATAGGCAGTTGTAACTCCAATAACTCCGGCCCCCAAAACTATTATTTGCATTTTTAGTTTAAGATTTGGTTAAGTTGATTAATTATAGCGGTAAAGGTGTTGGTTTGATAATTATCTGTTTTGCCTTGCACTACTGCAGATATTCGCTCAAGACCCATTCCTGTATCAATGCAAGGTTTTGGCAGATTAAGAAGTTGTTGATTGTTAGTTTTTTCAAATTGCATAAAAACTAAATTCCAAATTTCAACAAAACGATCGCCATCTTGGTTTGAGCTTCCGGGTGGACTTCCAAAAATATGTTCGCCGTGGTCAAAAAATATTTCGGAGCAAGGACCGCAAGGGCCAACTTCTCCCATTGACCAAAAATTATCATCGGTAGAAATTTTAATAATTTTTTCAGCAGGTAAATTAGCAATTTTTTGCCACCATGTTAGGGCTTCAGTGTCGGTATGATAAATTGTTACCAATAGTTTATTTGGATTTAGACCGAGTTCTTTAGTAAGAAATTGCCAGGCATAAAAGATTGCTTCTTCTTTAAAATAATCGCCAAATGCAAAATTACCTAACATTTCAAAAAAAGTATGGTGTCGAGCAGTATGACCAACATTATTGAGATCATTATGTTTACCGCCTGCACGTACACATTTTTGGGCGGTGGCGATTTTTTTATATTTAGGTGTTTCAATATTAGTAAAGTAGTTTTTAAATTGATTCATGCCAGCATTAGTAAACATCAAAGTAGGATCTTGATGAGGCATAAGCGAGCTAGAGTTAGCTATATGATGATTGTTTTTAGCAAAATAATTTAAAAAAGTTTGGCGAATTTGATTTGTTGTGTGCATCATAAAAATAATAAAAATAAACTTACAGATTAGATAATAAGCCGGATTCTGTTCCTAAAAATTTGTGATTTTTAGGTGGCAATTATTCATCTTGGCTTGATATTGCTATCAAGCTCTAGCAACCTACCCAAACAGCAACATTTCAAGAAAAATGCATAGATAAATCTAGTGCTGTTTCTATTTGGTTTTGCTCAAAATAGGGTTTATCAAAACTAGCATTACTGCTAGAGATTGTAAGCTCTTACCTCACATTTTCACTCTCGCCTTTTTTGTTATTTTTGATAGCAAAAGGCAGTATATTCTCTGTGATACTTTCCCTAGATTTTTTAAATCTGCCAGCAGTTAACTGGTATTTTTTCTTGAAGCGAGTCCAGACTTTCCTCTATTTTTCAGGGTTTTATAAGTATAAATACAAATAAAAAACAAAAACAGCAATTGCCTTTCTAATCTGCAAGTATTATCAATTATGAAGTTATTTTTTGTGATTGCAATATAAATTTTATAGAGATTTTGGTTTTGCGAATTTTTTTTATAGAAATATTAATATTTTTATAAAAAGTGCTTGCAAGTTATTTTTTAATGCTTAAAATTTTGTTTCTTCTAATTTTTTAGTTGTAAAAACTACCTGATTTAATACTGGTTTTTTTTATGGCTTTATTTGTTTTTTACTATTGCTTTTAAGGTAACTATGTAAAAAACAGTAATCTATTTAATTTTTAGATTATAATTATCGTTAATAATTTAGTAAGACTATATTAATCTTATAACATATCACTATGTCTAAAGCAAAATTTGAACGCAACAAGCCACATGTTAATATTGGCACTATTGGTCATGTTGATCATGGCAAAACTACTCTTACTGCCGCAATTACTAGTTAT
>CAMAWV010000049.1 GCA_945862075.1 Rickettsia typhi
TAACCGCGAATATGTTGCCAGATGGAACGACATCAATCCAAGAGCAGTTCCTGGTAACAAAAAAAGTGTCTACCAAGAAGTTGCCGCACAAAGACCAATGTATATAGCCAACGCCATCAACGGCTTGCCAGCATTACAGTTTGATGGTACCGAAAGTTTTCTTTATTCACTAAATAATAATATTACTCCTGCCTCTCCGCCACTACTAGAAGGAGATGATAGCTACACTATGATTGCGGTATTTTCTCCTAATGCAGTAAGATTTCAAGCTATTATTCACCAAGATGTAGGTAGCGGTGATGTATTTTATAGAGCTGCTAGCATAATGACAGCTGATAGTATTTTTGTAATGGACGGAACAATGAGAAATATAATTTTAAATACTCAACAACCAGTAGTGCAACAAAGATATATTGTTGCTGTTACACTTGAAGACAGTAATGTTTTAGCAACCAACAATGGTAGTCTTTATGTTAATACTTCTCCTTTACAACCAAATAATTCTTCTTTTATAAAAACACCTATAGACACTAGTGATTATAATATTGGGAATGGTATGTTTTCTTTGGGCATAAGGGCTAGAGATAATGCAAAAACTAATTCTCCAACAGGAGGCGGTAGTAAATTTAGTGGCTTGATCGGTGAAGTTATGGTTTTTGATCGAGCTTTAAAAAATGAAGAGCTTGACACTATCATGAAATACCTATCAAAAAAATGGGGCATTGCTTTAAAATAGAAATACTATGAAAACAAAAAAAGCTCAAATTAAAAGAAAAGCTTTTTCTGACTTGTTTTTTATTATACTATTTTTAATTTTTATTATCTTTTCTGTTGTTGGTTTTTATTTTATAAAACAATTTATTTATCAAAAAAAAATAGATTCTGCTGTGGTTTTAACAAAATCTTCGCCCGTTAATTACATTAATGGTGTTGTTTTATGGTTAGAAACTGTTGATAATGTGAATTTTATTGATAAACAAAATAATTCTTTGATTTACTCTTGGCAAAATAAACCAAAAGGATCTTTCTCGCAAGTTAATAAAAATAATCAGCCAATTTATAGCAAATTAGGTATAAATAATTTACCAGCTTTATATTTTGAAGGAAAATCTTTCATGACTGATGCATCTTTTCAAAATATTGTTAAATCTGCCACTATTTTTATGGTGATCAAGCCAACTAATATGCTTGGCAAAAAAACTATTTTGAGTAAATCTGATGATAAAACCAACTTTCGATTTTTGATTAATGTTAAAGAAAAAAATTATCATTATGAATTTTGTTTATTTGCCGAACAAGAGAAATGTTTTATCAGTAATTATCTTAATAAAAAAACGCCAGATGAAATTTCAGTGCAAATAGTTAGTATTGTTGCTGATAGTTATAATGATAATAAAGATGGCTTGCAATTGTTTGTTAATGGCGATGTTTTATCTAGCTTTACCACTGCTGATAGTTTTTTTGCCGAAAGTACATCTTCTTTAAATATAGGTAGAACACTTAATCAAGATCAAGTTGCTACAGGATATTTTGATGGTTATATTGGCGAAATAATTATTTATAATAAAGCATTAAATGATTTACAAAGAAAATTAATTGAAGATTACCTAAAAAATAAATGGCATTAAATATAGCTCGTTTTAAAAGATTGGTTCATACAAATTTATGATGCAACAGTTTCAAAATTAACATAAATTGTGATGCAATAATTTTTGCAAAAGTTTGATTATTTTTTTATTATGTTTTCTTGTTTAATAAAATTTAAAATATTGTCTTGGAAAATAAAAACAATATTTTAAAATAATTGAAAACTTGGAAATGCAAAAATTCCATCACTAATATCATTTTCATAATTTCAATATTTATTTAATTATTTTTGCTTTAAACTGGAAAATTAAATAGATTTTTTTCTATAAAAATGATAAAAATTGTTTATTAATACAAATTATGTCTAAACAGCATTCTTCTTCGGCTTTTTTTGCCACTAATATTGTTTTTATTAGCGAATTACTGCAAAAATATCAACAAAATCCAGCTTCTGTTGATGTGAGCTGGGCCGAAATTTTTAACAATTATTCAGCCGAAATTTCAAATTTAATTGCCGATTATTCTGGTCCTTCTTGGCAGAGTCGCAATTTACAGGTGGTTAATGCTTCGGAATTTGATATTTCTTCAAATTCAGCAGGTGTTAAGCAAGTTAAAAAAGAAGATGTTAAAAATATTGCCAATAATCAAAGCCAAGTAAGTAATCAAGAATTGTTGCAGTTAAAACTACAAAATCTTATCTTGGCTTATCAACAACACGGTCATTTATCTGCTAATCTTGATCCTCTTGCTTTAACTCCTAAACAAAATGTAGCAGAATTACAAATCTCTTACCATCAAATTTCTCAACAAAATTTGGCAGAAAAAGTTAATTTTAACAATCAAACTATTACATTACAGCAAGCAATTGTGCATTTACAAGCTAGTTATTGCCAAAATATTGGGGCAGAATTTGTTTATATTAAATCTGTAGAACAAAAAAATTGGCTATCTCAACAACTGCAAAATTTACCAAATCAAGCTTTTAGTAAAACTCAAAAAATTGCTATATTAGAGCAAATTATACATACCGAGCGATTTGAACAATTTCTACACAAACGATTCCCTGGTGCTAAACGATTTTCTATTGAAGGTGCCGATAGTGCCATTTGCGCTATCGAGCAAATTATTAAAACTTCTGCCGATCAGCAAGTTAAAAAAATCATCATAGGCATGGCACATCGTGGCAGATTAAACACTCTTACTCAAGTTTTAGGCAAGCCTTACCATCAGATGTTTGCCGAATTTCAAGGAGTGCCTGGCATTCCACAAGAAGTCACTAAATCAGGTGATGTGAAATATCATATGGGTTATTCTAGTGTGCGAAATATCAGTAATCATCAAATTGGTTTATCTTTAGCTTTCAATCCTTCTCATCTCGAAGCTGTTAATCCTGTGGTTGCAGGAAGAATAAGAGCAAAACAAGATGCTCTACACGATTCTTCTCGCAAACAGGCTCTCGCTTTGTTGATTCACGGCGATGCTGCTTTTGCTGGTCAGGGTTCTGTTGCCGAAAATTTAATAATGAACGGAGTAAATGGTTATAATACTGGTGGGGTAGTTCATTTAATTATCAATAATCAAATTGGTTTTACCGCTAATCCGCAAGATTCTCGCAGTACTCTTTATGCTTCTGATTTAGCTAAATCAATTGATGCTCCAATTTTCCATGTTAATGCCGATAGTCCAGAAGATGTTTGTAAAATAGCTCATTTAGCTATTTTATATCGCAAGCAATTTCAAAAAGATGTGGTCATCGATTTAATTGGCTACAGAAGATATGGCCATAACGAAGGTGATGAGCCTATGTATACTCAACCTGTAATGTATACCAAAATCAAAGATCATCCTACTCTTGAAAAAATTTATACAGAACAGCTTATTGCCGAAAAATCAATTGTAAGTGAGCAATATCAAGCTTTGGTTGCTACTTTTGAAAATCATTTGGCAAATGAATTTGAAATTGCTAAAACTTATAAACCAAGTAAAGCCGATTGGTTAGAAGGTAAATGGCAACATATCCAACACAACTGCACTAAATTACCACAAACCGCAGTAAATGCTAATCAGTTGCAAGAATTAATTACTAAAATCACCAAATTTCCTGCCGATTTTAATATTAATCCTAAAATCGCCAAACAACTCGAAGCCAAATTACAACTAGTTAAACAAGGTTTTGATATAGATTGGGGCACTGCCGAAGCTTTAGTTTTTGCCACTTTACTAAATGAAGGCTTTCCAATTCGAATTACCGGGCAAGATTCTGGCAGAGGCACTTTTTCGCATCGTCATTCTGTTTTACATGATACTAAAAATGCTAACAAATACAATATCTTTTCGCCACTGCATAACGATATAGCTAAATACGAGGTTCACGATTCTATTCTTTCTGAATATGCGGTTTTAGGTTTTGAATACGGGTATTCTTTGGCAATGCCAAATGCTCTTACCATTTGGGAGGCTCAATTTGGCGATTTTGCTAATGGTGCCCAAATTATTTTTGATCAATTTATTGCTTCATCCGAAGTTAAATGGCTCAGAAAATCTAATTTAGTAATGTTGCTTCCGCATGGCTTTGAAGGGCAAGGTCCAGAGCATTCTTCGGCAAGGCTTGAGCGATATTTACAAGCTTGTGCCAACAATAATTTAAGAGTTGTAAATATTACCAATCCTGCCAACTTTTTTCATGCATTAAGAGGTCAGTTACACAGCAACGATCGCAAACCTTTAGTGGTTATGTCGCCTAAATCTTTATTACGTCATAAATTAGCAGTTTCAAATATCAATGAATTTACTAGTAAAAACTTTTGTGCAATATTACCAGAAACTCAAAATCTCGATCATAGCAAGGTGAACCGAGTTATTTTATGTAGTGGCAAAGTTTATTATGATTTAGTCGAAGCAAGAGAAGCTAATAAAATAAGCAATGTTGCCATTATTCGCCTAGAACAACTCTATCCTTTTCCAGAGCAACAACTAGCAACAGAGCTTAAAAAATATCAACAAGCACAAATAATTTGGTGTCAAGAAGAGCCTAAAAATATGGGGGCTTGGCTTTATATTACCGAACCTCTAGAGCAAATTTTGGCAAATATTAATCATCTTACTTTACGTCCAAAATATGCGGGCAGAGTCGCTTGTGCTTCTCCTGCTACAGGTTATGGTTCTTATCATAGCAAAGAACAAAAAGCTTTAATTAACGAAGCTCTTGATTTACCTTTAATTTAATACTTTATGCAAAATAAATTCGATTTAATTGTTATTGGCGCAGGTCCTGGTGGCTATGTTGCTGCTATTAGAGCTTCACAATTAGGCTTAAAGGTTGCTGTTGTTGAAAGCACTCATCTTGGTGGAATTTGCTTAAATTGGGGCTGTATTCCTACTAAAGCTTTATTAAAATGCTCAGAAGTTAATCATTTGTTACATAATCTCGATAATTATGGTTTTACTGCCAAAGAAATTAATTTTGATTTTGAAAAAATCATTGCACGTTCACGTAATGTGGCAAAAACTTTAAGCAACGGCATCGCATCGCTACTAAAAAAAAATAAAATAGAAGTTTTTAATGGTTTTGCAAGCTTTAAAAATAATAATCAAATTAATATTGAAGGTGCAGAAGGTAATAAAACACTTGAAGCGAGTTATTTTATTGTTGCCACTGGAGCAAGAGCAAGAATCATTCCAGGTTTTGAGCCAGACGATCAAATCTGGACTTACCGCCAAGCCATGACACCAGCTAAATTACCAAAATCTATTTTAGTGGTAGGCTCTGGTGCAATAGGAGTTGAGTTTGCCTCATTTTATCGACAAATGGGTAGTGAAGTTATTTTAGTTGAAATGGCAGAGCAAATTTTGCCAGTTGAAGATGTCGAAATTGCCAAGCTTGCTTCGCAAAATTTTGAAAAACAAGGAATTAAAATTCACACCAAAACTACAGTTGAAAGTATCAAAAAAAATAAACAATCTGTGGTTGCTACTCTTCAAACCGAAGGCAAGATCCAACAAATTGAGGTTGAAAAAGTCATTATGGCAGTAGGTATTGTTGCTAACACCGAAAATCTTGGTTTGCAAAATACTAAAATTAAACTAGAAAATGGGCGCATTGCTATTAATTTGCATTGTCAAACAAATGCAGAAAATATTTATGCCATAGGCGATGTAGTGGCGGGCCCTTGGTTAGCACATAAAGCTTCGCACGAAGCGGTTATTGCTGCCGAAACAATTGCAAGCAAAATAGGCAAATATAATTCTAAAAAACTCCACACACTTAATATTAGCAACATTCCGGGTTGTACTTATTCTTTTCCACAAATTGCTTCTATTGGCATTACCGAGAAAAAGGCTAAAGAATTAAACTTAAAAATAAAAATTGGTAAATTTCCTTATCAAGCAAATGGCAAAGCTATTGCCATTGGCGAAACTTTTGGTTTAATTAAAGTGCTATTTGCCGAAGAAACTGGCGAATTACTAGGGGCTCATCTTATTGGGGCCGATGCCACCGAAATGATACAAGTTTTTGCTGTGGCAAAACAGGCCGAACTCACCGAGGCCGAATTAATGCAAACAGTTTTTGCCCACCCAACCTTGGGCGAAATGTTGCACGAAGCGGTATTATCTGCCTATGGGCAGGCAATTCATTTTTAATTGCTTTATGACTCAACTCACTCAACAAAAAACTCAAACTGGCGCTCAAATTATTGTTTCAGCCCTTATAAACGAAGGAGTCGAAACTATTTTTGGTTATCCTGGTGGAGCAATTTTGCCTTTTTACGATGCTTTATTTGTGCAAGATAAACTTAAGCATATTTTAGTGCGCCACGAACAAGCGGCAGTGCATGCTGCCGAAGGTTATGCACGATCTACTGGCAAAGTTGGGGTGATTACCGTCACTTCTGGCCCGGGAGCAACCAATGCCATCACAGGTTTAACCGATGCTTTTATGGATTCTATTCCGTTAGTTTGCATTTCTGGGCAGGTTCCTACTAGCATTATTGGTACCGATGGTTTTCAAGAAGCCGATATTACTGGGCTTACCAGATCTTGCACCAAGCATAATTATTTGGTAAAAAATATTAACGATCTTGGCTACATTATTCACGAAGCCTTTCATATTGCCAAAACGGGCAGACCAGGGCCAGTGCTAATTGATATTCCAAAAGATGTACAAAATAATCATGGGTTTTATTTAGGTAAAACTATAATTAATCGCCCTTCCTATCAATATTTAAACAATAATAATCAAAATCAACCACTTGATCACAGCAAAATTACCGAGGCAGTTAAACTGATGCTTCAAGCTAAAAAGCCAATTTTTTACACTGGTGGTGGGTTGATTAATTCAGGCGAAGAAGCTTGTCAATTGCTTTTTGATCTAGTATTAGCAACAGGTTTTCCTATTACTAGCACTTTAATGGGCCTAGGAGCTTTTCCTGCAAACAATAGTCAGTTTTTAGGAATGCTTGGTATGCATGGCACCTACGAGGCCAATATGGCAATGCATCAGTGCGACTTACTAATTAACATCGGAGCAAGGTTTGATGATAGAGTCACAGGCAAGGTTTCGGCATTTTCGCCTCATTCTCAAAAAATACATCTCGATATCGATGATTGCTCAATAAATAAAATTATTAATGTTGATGTTGCTATTATTGCCGATGCTAAAGTTGGCTTGCAAGCAATGCTTACACAATGGCAAAAACAAACACAAATAAAACCAAACATCAGTTCTTGGTGGCAACAAATTAACAAGTGGCAAAGCATCAAGTCGCTTTCTTATCAAAATAGCGATACCACTATTAAGCCAGAATATGCTCTTGAATGTTTAAACAAGCTCACTTTAAGCCAAGAGCCTTTTGTTTCAACCGATGTTGGGCAACATCAAATGTGGACTGCCCAATATATTTCTTTTAATAAGCCTAAAAAATGGCTTACCTCTGGTGGTTTAGGCACTATGGGTTATGGTTTGCCAGCGGCGGTGGGGGCGCAAATTGCTAATCCTGGCAGTTTAGTTTTATGTGTGAGTGGTGATGCTAGTTTTCTTATGAATATGCAAGAGCTTTCTACTGTAAAACAATATAATTTGCCAGTAAAAATTATCATTATTAATAACCAATATATGGGCATGGTAAGGCAGTGGCAAGAGCTAGTTTATGGTAGCCGTGAAAGCCAATCTTATACTCATTCTTTACCAAATTTTGTCAAACTTGCCGAGAGTTTTGGTATTTTGGGTTTAGAGTGCTCCGATCCTGCAAAACTCAATGAAATGTTTATCAAAATGCTTCAACATCAAGGCCCTGTGCTATTTAATTGCTTGGTTGAGGCTAGCGAAAATGTATTTCCCATGATTCCCGCTGGTTCGGCTCACAATGAAATTTTGTTAGGTAGTCAAGCCAAGCAATATATTACCAAAGATTTTAATGCTGTTTAGTTATGTCTGATATAATCAAAAACCACATTATCAATATTGTTATAGATAACGAATTTGGGGCTTTGGCAAGAGTTATTGAGCTTTTTTCGGCAAGAGGCTATAATATTGAAACCTTATCAGTTGCTCCAATTTCTGGCAAGCAAAATGTTTCGGTTATTACCATTACCACCAATTGCAACTCTAAAACTATTGCTTTAATTTGCAAACTTTTACAACGCATTGTGCCAGTTCATACCGCAAAACAACTTGGCGATCATCATATTAGTCAAGAGCTAGTGTTATTAAAAATTGCCGAATCTCCTTTGTTTATCGAAGATATTTTACAACATAACGCCACTTGTCGTTGGCGCATTATTAATCCACAAGCTTCAAAATCACAAGCCAATCTCGAATTAATTGGCGATAGCCATAATATTAACCAAATAATTGAGCTTTTTGCTAGCCATAAAATTATCAGCATTGCCAAAAGTGGCTTGGTTGCAATCGATCTATGAATAAAGCTACTATCTGCCTAGCCATCGAAACATCATGCGATGAAACCGCTGTAGCAATTGTTGATAGTCATAAAAATATTTTAGCAAATATCATAAAATCACAAATTGATTTACATCAAATTTATGGCGGAGTTGTGCCAGAAATTGCTGCACGTGCCCATCTCGACATCATTGCCCCTCTTGTTCTTTTAGCCTTAAACGAAGCAAAGCTAAATTTATCAGATATCGATTTTTTCTCTGCTACTTGTGGCCCTGGCTTGGTTGGTGGCTTAATTGTAGGCATTACAGTGGCAAAAACACTTTCTTCTTTGGCTGGCAAGCCGTTTGTGGCGGTAAATCATTTGATAGGTCATGCTCTTACTGCCCAGCTTACTAATTCAGTTTCTTTTCCGTATTTGCTTTTGCTTATTTCGGGCGGGCATTGTCAAATTTTGCTTGTTGAAAATATTGATAGTTTTATATTGCTTGGGCAAACTATCGACGATTCTTTGGGCGAATGCTTTGATAAAGTGGCAAAAATGCTTAATTTACCTTATCCTGGTGGGCCAATTATTGAAAAACTCGCTCAAAATGGCAATAAAACCGCTTTTAAATTTGCTTTACCTTTAATTAGCAAAAAAAATCATCAACATTTATATAATTTTTCTTTTTCTGGCTTAAAAACCGCTGTGCGATTGCAAATTGAAAAACTCCAACCGCTTACTCAACAAAATATTTGCGATATTTCAGCATCTTTTCAAGAAGCGGTGGTAAAAATTATGTTAAATCGTTTGCAAAATGTTTTGCAACATCCTAAAATTTCACCTTTACTTGCCAACAACAGTTTATCGCAAATTGTTTTGGCGGGCGGAGTGGCGGCCAATCAATATATTTTAGGCTCTTTGCAACAATGGGCAAAAAATTATCAATTTAATGTAATTGCTCCGCCAATTAATTTATGCACCGATAATGCGGTAATGATAGCTTGGGCTGCTTTGCAAAAATTTTTGTCTGGCAAAACAGACGATCTTGGCTTTGCCGTAAAACCGCACTGGCCCTTAAGTTTTTCTTTTTAAGTTTTTCTTCTTGAGGTTACAAATAAAATATCATTTAGATTGCAACAAAACACACCAAAATAAAATCATGACAAATTCTAATAAACTCAAATTTATCGATCTTTTTGCTGGCATAGGGGGAATAAGACTTGGCTTTGAACATATAGGGGCTAAATGTGTTTTTTCTTGTGAAATAGATAAATTTGCTCAACAAACATACCTTGCCAATTTCAACGATAAACCGCACGAAGATATAATAAAAATTGATATAAAAAACATCCCTAGTTTTGATATTTT
>CAMAWV010000050.1 GCA_945862075.1 Rickettsia typhi
AGCCTCTTGCTCTTGTTTTTTGATTTTGTTAATTTCGTGATTTTTACTAAATTTAATATTAATTTCTTTTAGCTCCACTTTAAATAACTTGATTCTTTTTAAATAATTTTCAAAAGCAATTTGGTAGCCCATATCATCAAATTTTCCTACCGAAATAATATTAATTTTCATTTGGCAAAGCAAATTTATAATTTTCATCAACAACACAGGCATTGACTACAAATATTTTTTCCATCTCTTGCAAAATTTGTTTTCGATGCTCTAAGCCATTTTGCCCACCATTAATTATTTTCGTGATAGCAACGATATTTTCTTGATCGGCCAAAACATTTAAATTGTTTTTCTGCCAAAACCAGCAGGCAGATTTAATACTAATTTCTTTGTTGGTTATTAATAAATCTGGATTATCTAAAAGGCGATTATCTGTAAATAAATGTTGTGATAACTGCATATAATTAGTTTTACCAGTAACCTGAATAAGACCTCTACCACGATATTTGTAACCATCATTACTAGCTTCGTTGTTATTTCCTAAACGATTAGCATAGGCTATATTGGCAATTGCTTGCTGATTAGCAGGATGATTATTATTTCTGCCGTATTTATTGGCTAAATCGCTATTAAAATACTTTGGCCAAATTTTTAACAAAGATAAACTGCTGTAATTGAGATTTTCACTTAACTCTTGACAATAATTACTTTCATGGCAGATTTGTGTTAAAAAATGTGCTAAACGAAGATTGTTATTAATGCTGTAATCAGGTAAAATCTGCATCATTTTTTCTGCCCATAGAATATTTTCTTTATTGCTTTTCAAAGCAAGAGCAATTTTATCTTGATCCATAGTTTATTTTTGATAGTTATTAAGAATTTTTTGATGCAATAGTTTTAATTCAAAATTAATCAATATATCGACTAGCTTTACTTATTTTAGCTTTTGCGATGTTTTCAGCTTTTTTTGCTTGCCTTATAGATTCTTGGTTTTCTTGCTCTAAAATATTGACAATTTCAAAAAAATTATTGAGCCATTCTGGTAAATTTGCCAAATCTGTTTGTTGTATAATTTCTTCAATAATAGATATTTCTTGTGACGAAGAAGATAAAATTTTTAAAATTGATAGATAATTTTTTAATTCAAAATTAATAAAAACCGAATCGTTATCATTTTTAAGTAAAAAAGTTTTTTCTGGCTGATCGCCAATATAAGGAATAATTTTTGCCTCTTCTTCGCTTAAATTTAAAGCAGAAGCAATATCTAGAGCATCAGAATTCACTGCACCAATAATTTTGGTGTGGCTAATTTCATTTATTTTAGCCAGCAAATTATTTTGCACATTATTTAAAGTATCGTCAATAACAAAAACAACTATTCCACCTTTTTTTTGGAGATTATTACAAAATTTAAAGAAGATTTTTTCAATATTTTGATTTACTAAAATTTGCAAAGGATCGCGAAAAACTACAATCACTTTATCTTCAGAGGTAATTTCGATAATTTTATGTAATAAATATTGCAAAGTAAAATAAAGCATAGCATTATCTGATAAAATTTCACTTAAATTAAAATTTAAATTGTGATTTTGCCAATTTATCTCGGTACGATGATTAAAAATATCATAAAAATTAGTGATCTCTAAATTATTAAAGGCTTGCCAAATATCTTGATTGTCTTGAAATAAATCTTTTAATTGTAAAAAATCGGTTATTTTATTATCGATAGCAATGTCAAGTTTTTGATTAATAATTATTCTGTGTTGCTCGGTAATATGTTTGCTAATTAGCGACAGAACTTCAAATAAAAAATCCGATAAAAAACGATGATTAGTATTATCATCTTGCAAAAATAGTGGATTCATAGCCAACACCTTTTCTAAACTAGAAACATTACGACTACTTGGCAGAGGAATATAAAAACTCTCACCTGATAAAGATAAAATAAAAGGTAAATTATTATTGTTAAAATCAAAATAAAACAAGCGGTGATTAATTCTTTTTGCCTGAGTAAGTAAAAAATTAGCGATAACTCTTTTGCCAGAATTTTTATTACCAAACACTAGGGTATTACCAAACTTACCACAATGAAAATTAAAAAAATAAGGATTTTTCATTATGGTGCGAAAAGTAGCAATCGCAGGCCCCCAGAGATTGCCATTTAGTTTACCAGAAGAAAAAGAGTGCAAGGCAGAAAAAGTGGCGAAATAATTAAGTGGAGTAATTTTTTGACGTTTTAAAAAAGTGAAATTTGCAGGTAATTGAGCCCAAAAACAATGTTCTAAAAAAATATCTTCTCGAATTATTGGCAAACCCAATAAACGAAATTGCTCAGCCATTAGCTTAATATCTTCTTCGAGATTTTTAAGAGTATTATTAATAATCATGATAGTGGTTTGAATTTTCCCAAAAACTATCTTTTTTTCTGTTGAGTCTGTCTGATCTGACGGTTCTTGATCTTCATCTTCATCTTGATCTTCTGATGGTGAAGATTTTTTGTTTTCTTCTTCAAAATCGAGGTATTTATCGAGATCAATTACCCTAGCAAAATCAAGACTTTCTGATAATTTTAAAACAGAGTATTGATCTTTTTTAGCCTGCACAATATTTTTACTATCAGCAAAAAAATCGAGGGATTGCGAAATAATAAATTCGCAAGGTAGTTGTAAGATTTTATCGAGAGAACGAAGATTGATATCGAAATATTCTTTTAAACTTAAAATTGCCGAAAAACTTTTACCTTTACTAGTATTTACCTCAATTTGTCGACCACCAAATATGACTTTATTTTGCAATATTTCTTGACAAATTTCATTGGCAACTAACGGATAATAATCTTCTTGTAAATTACAAATTTTACCTAAAAATCGCATAATTTCAGAGTAAACAACATCATTCCATTCGTTTATACCAAGTTTTTTAGCACCATGATCTTGCAAAAAGTTGATAATTTTATCGCAAATATCACTTAATTTTTGATGAGAATTTTCTAGGTATTTTTGGTGGGTAAATTTAGTAGTAAAATAAGAAAATGAAGAAAAAAAAGTTTTAAAATTAATAATCGAAGTATTAAAACCTTCAATAACCACACTAATATAAAGCTCATTAATAAAATCTTTGTTCCAGCTATTTTTTTCTTCCCAAAAGTCGTTGATTTTTTTAGTAAAATAATTATCAAATTCTCCTTCTGGCGAAATATTTTTTCTTCTCCTGATAGTATTAACCCAAATAGCAATGTTATTGCTATTAACATAGGTTCTTAAAGCATAACGAATAGAATCGCGTAAATTAGATAATTCGTGTAAAATAGTAGAATTATTATAACCAACCACCCTAATCACTTGGATCAGCTCACCATTTTTAGTGATGATGGTGTTTTCATTGTAGTGAGAAACAAAGGGCAAAAAATGATGTTGCTCTTGCTCTATTTTTTTATTTTTTGCATTAGTGCTAGATTTTTTTACCTTGTTAGATTTTAATTTTTTTAAATATTTTTGCAAGGCAGAAAAATCGAAAGCCATAAATTACCTGTTTTCAATTGGTAGATAATTATTTTGCACCGATCCTGTGTAAAGTTGCCTTGGCCTGCCTATTTTAAAGGCTTTATCTTCAATCATTTCTTTCCATTGACAAATCCAGCCAGCACTTCTTGCGATAGCAAAAATTACTGTAAATAAATTAGTAGGAATACCTAATGCTTTATAAATAATACCAGAATAAAAATCGACATTTGGAAATAATTTTCGAGAAATAAAATAATCGTCGTTTAAAGCAATTTTTTCAAGCTCTAAAGCAATGTCAAGTAAAGGATCTTTAATGCCTAATTCTTCTAAAACTTCATGGCAAGATTTTTTTAAAACCGCAGCCCTTGGATCGTAATTTTTATAAACTCGATGCCCAAAACCCATAAGACGGAAAGGATCGTTTTTATCTTTTGCTTTAGCAATATAATGAGGAATATTGCTAATATTATTAATTTCTAGAAGCATTTCAATTACTTCTTCGTTAGCTCCACCATGAGCAGGCCCCCACAGCGAAGAAATACCAGCACCAATACAAGCAAAAGGATTAGCTCCAGAAGAACCAGCAAGCCTTACGGTAGAGGTAGAAGCGTTTTGTTCGTGATCGGCATGTAAAATAAAAATCATCTCCATTGCTTTAGTAATAGTAGGGCTTACTTTATAATAATGAGTTGGCTTTGCAAAAAGCATATGCAAAAAGTTTTCAGCAAAACCAAGATCATGTCGAGGATAAATTATAGGTTCACCAATAGAATATTTATAAGCCATAGCTGCCAAAGTTGGCATTTTAGCAATAATCTTATAAACAACATCTTCTCGACCTTCAAGAGTTGTGGTATTAACAGTTTCATGATAAAAAGCCGATAAAGAGGCAACCGCCCCAACCATAATAGCCATTGGATGAGCTTTTCTTGGAAAGCCTCGATATAAAATATTAAGCTGTTCGTGAACCAGCATATTATTTTTAACTGATTGACAAAATTTTTGATATTGTTCTTTATTTGGTAATTTTTGGTTTAGCAATAAATATGCCACCTCTAGGTATTCGCTATTTTTAGCTAAATCTTCTATGGCATAACCACTGTGCCTTAAAACCCCTTTATCACCATCGATATAGGTAATTTTTGATTCGCAAGAAGCAGTAGAAAGAAAACCAGGATCGTAAGTAAACATACCGGTTTCTTTGTAAAGATTACTAATATCTATAACACTTTGCCCAACAGAAGGTTGATGAATTGGCAAGATTATTTCTTGATTATTTGGCAAAATTAGTTTTACAATTTGTGACATAAAAATTTAATTAAAAAACAAGGTTAATCCTAAAATAGCAAACAATAAAGAAGCTAACCAAAATTTTCTGACTACTCTAGTTTCAGACCAGCCTAGTTTTTCAAAATGATGGTGCAACGGTGCCATTAAAAAGATTCTTTTTTTGGTTAATTTATAACAAGAAACCTGCAATATTACTGATACCGCTTCAGCAAAAAATAGTAGCGAAATAATAAAAAAAACAATTTCTTGTTTAACAATAATAGCAATCAAACCTAAAACCGCACCAATTGCCAAACTACCAACATCGCCCATAAAAATTTTAGCAGGTTTATGATTAAAACTTAAAAATGCCAAAATAGCTCCCATAAATGCATAACAAAAAAAGATAATTTCTTTGATATTGCTAACATGTATAATATTAAGTTTAGAGGCAAAAACAGGATTTCCAACAGCAAAAATTATCAGAACCAAACACAATAAATTAATGACTGCAGGCACCGAAACCAAGCCATCTAGACCGTCGGTAAGATTGACAGCATTAGCAGATCCTACAATTACAATATTAACAAGAATGACATATAAAAATAGTGGCAATAAAATATGTGTTACATGCAAATGAAACGGCAAATTTATTTGCGAAACAAGATGTATGTCATTAACTTTTCCTAACCATAAAAAAATTAAACCGATAAAAGCAAATTGTAAAATTATTTTATACTTACCAGCAAAACCTTTAGTATTTTTTTTAAGAACTTTTAATAAATCGTCAATCAAACCTATGCCAGCAAAAAATAGCATCACGGCTAATAAAATTAAAATGTATGGATTTGTAATATTTATAAAAACAACAGAAGTAAGTAGAGTAGCCAAAACAATAAATGCACCACCCATAGTTGGGGTTGATTTTTTGCTAACTATATGATTCGTAGGGCCATCAGCTCTAATTGGTTGAAATAGCTTTTTTTGATTAACTATTTTAATATATTTTTTAATACTAAAAAAAGCAATAATGTAAGCAGAAAGAAAGCAATAAAAAGACTTTAACCAGGCGATTTGTAAAATTTCTAAACCATTCAGCATAAAGAATTTAAGTGATTAATAATATTTTCCATTTTTATACCTCTAGAGCCTTTCAAATAGATAAAATCGTTGTTGTGCAACAAACCAAATATACTACAAGCAACTAAATTAGAATTAGCATAAACGATAAAATTAATATTTTGTAATCTTATAAAGTAATTTGCAACAGCTTTTGCAAAATTATTACCAACTAAAATTAATAAGTCTGGTTTTTGTTGCAAAGCAAAATCTAAAACTTCTTGATGAAGCTCGGAAGATTTTTCGCCCAACTCTAACATATCGCCTAAAACCAACACTAAACGATTATTTTGCAACAGTTGTTGATAATTTTTAGCATCAGTAATGCCCGCTTTCATAGAAGCTGTGCTTGCATTGTAGGTGTCGTCGATTATAGATATTTTTTTTTGTAAACAAGATAAATTAATTAATTTACCTCTGCCAGCAGGATTATGAAAATTTTGTAAATTTTTTAAAGCAAGATCGAGATTAATATTTAGTAAACACAAACAAGCCACAATAATAATTGAATTATTGATAGCACCTTGATTTATACTGTTTATACTATAATGAATATCTTTATTTTGTTGCATTGCAACTATATTACAATTATTGATATTGTTAATTTTAGTATTGGTAATTGTATAATTTGCTACCACAGAATCGTTGCTACTAAAACTAAAAATATTATCAGCAGAAATTCCATATTGCAAAGCTTGTTGATATAAAAATTGGTAATGCAAATTGTTTTTATTTATTAAAACTTTACCAGATTTTTTATCTAGACCGGCAAAAATTTCGGCTTTTGCCAAAGCTATTTCTTGCTCACTTTCAAAAAACTGAATATGTACTGGTTTTACGGTTGTAATAATTGCAATATCTGGTTTTGCTAATTGTGAAAGAGGTTTAATTTCGTTAAGATGATTCATGCCCATCTCAAAAACAGCATAATCAGAATCGTTTGGCATATTAGCTAAAGACAAAGGCAAGCCAAGATGATTGTTAAAATTACCTTTACTAAAATAAGTTTTACCAACAGAACTCAAACATAATTGAAGCATTTCTTTAGTGGTAGTTTTGCCTACACTACCAGTGATGGCAATTATTTTAGCTTTAGTTTGCTTTCTTTTATATTCTGCTAATAAATATAAGGCTTCTATGGTGTTTTTTACTATAATTAATTTGTTTTTATCGAGATGAGAAAGTTTAGAAATATCACTTACAATAGCTAATTTAGCGCCACAATTTAAAGCCGATTCTACAAAATTATGACCATCAAAATTTTCACCAACAATTGCTAAAAAAATGCCATCAATAATTATTTTACGACTATCTAAAAAAATTTCTGTAGTAAAAATATTTTGGCTAATTTCGTTTAGCAAACAACTTTTTAATGCGATTTGTAAAGTATCGCCAGACCATAAAAAATTATTATTATTCATAAAATTTTACATTATTTATTTGGCTATAATTAAATTTAGCTCCATATTGTTGGATAATTTTACCTGCTAAAAAATTAGCAAACTCTGCCGATTTTAATAGACTATAATTTTGCCTTAAACCATATAAAAAACCAGCAGCAAAAACATCGCCCGCTCCCGTGGTATCGAGAGGTGCGATAACTTTTGTTGCAACATTAATAGTGTGTTGATAATTAACAACTAAACAACCATTACCGCTATCGGTTACAACAATGGTAAGTTTAGGGTTTGATTGGCAAAATTGTTGGATTTCAGCTAGATTAAATTGTTCGTTTAAGCATAAATTAGCAATTTCAAGCTTATTGGCAAATAATAAATCAAGCTTGGGCAGTAAATTTAAAAAATCTTGTTTGTGCCTAGTTACACAAAATAAATCAGATAAAGAAAAAGCTAGTTTAATATTATATTTTATTGCTTGATTAATGGTGTAATTAATTGCTTTTATGGTGCTTGGTTTATCATATAAGTAGCCCTCAATATAAATGGTATCAAAATTTTGCCAAGCAATGTTTTGCATATCAATATCGGCAAAATCAGAAGCGGAAGCTAAATTAGTTGCCATAGTTCGTTCGCCACTATCAGATACTAAAATAAATGAGATTGCCGAAGATTTATTAGCAAGTTTTTTACCCACAAAATTAACTTTACTTTCTTGCAAAGAAGTTATAAAAACATCAGCATAATCATCAGAACCAAGTACACCAAAAAAACTAGTATCAACTCCAAGCAAACCAAGGGCTGAAGCGGTGTTACTGGCCGAACCTCCTGCTACAATTAAATTTGGAGTAATAAATTGAGCTAATTGTTGGGCTTGGCTTTGATTAATAAGCATCATTGAGCCTTCAATCAAATTATGGCGAAGAAAAATTTCTGGAGTTGCATGGCAAACAATATCGGTGATAGCATTACCAATGGTTAGAATAGATTTTTTCATAGTAAAATAATTTTAAAAAACTTTTTTTTACCCACCGAGAGTTCAAATTCGCAAGGTTCGTTAAAACCATAAAAAACATCAGAAACCACTTGTTGATTAATTTTTACTGCATTGCCTTGTATGAGTTTTTTTGCCTCATTTTTAGAAGTACTCACTTTAATTTCAAGCAAAATATCGATTAATTTTTTATTTGCATTATCTAAATTTAAACTAAAAATAGGAAAATTCTCTTTGCTTATAAATATTGCTCTTGCCTGTTCTAAAACATCTTGTGCTTGCTTATGTGTGTGACAAATTTTAGTTACCTCAAAAGCCAAAATTTCTTTGTTTTGATTAATGTTATTGTTTTGGCAAAAATAAGCTATTTGTTCTAAATCGAGATCGGTAAAGAGTTTTAAAAACCTCTCTACATCGGCATCAGAAACATTTCTGAAGTATTGAAAAAAATCAAAAGGGCTAGATAAATTTTCACTTAACCACACGGCTCCGTTGGCGGTTTTGCCCATTTTTTTACCATCAGATGTAGTAATAAGAGGAGAGGTAAGCCCAAAAACTTTCTGATGCTCTTGATTTTGGCTGGCATAAAATTTTCGAATTAATTCGGTGCCATTTACAATATTTCCCCATTGATCGGAACCACCAATTTGAACAGTGCAAGAGTGTTTTTGATAAAGTTGTAAAAAATCATAAGCCTGCAGAAGCATATAGTTAAACTCTAGAAAAGAAAGCGGTTGATCGCGCTGTAAACGAAGTTTTACCGAATCAAAACTTAACATTTTATTGATTGAAAAATGCTTACCGATATCTCTTAAAAAGTTTAGATAATTCAAATTTAACAACCAATCTTGATTATTTACCAATATTGCCGAATTAGATGCTGAATTGCGATTAAAATCAAGAAATTTACTGACATTTTGTAAAATTCCAGCAGTATTGATATTAATTTGATCTAGACTAAGAAAATTTCTAGATTCGTCTTTGCCAGAAGGATCGCCAATTTGAGTGGTGCCACCACCTAATAAAATAATGGGCAAATTGCCATATTTTTGCCATAATCGTAGCATCATAATTTGCATTAAACTACCAATATGCAAAGAAGGAGCGGTGCAATCAAAACCAATATAAGCAACCAATGGTTTATTGTTGTTTTGAGCATTTTGTAGTTGCAAATCAAGCTCTTCTAGGTTAGTGCATTGGGCAAAAAAACCTCGAGCAATAAATTGTTGTAAAAATTTTGATTTTACATTCATGAAAAAATTATTTTGAGTTATATTTTTGATTATTTTAAAATAAAAAAATAATTTAGCTATATTTTTATTGTATTTTTTTACTTGCTTATAAAAAAATATCTGTTAAAATTTTTTTTTAAAAAAAAGCGGATGTGGCGAAATTGGCAGACGCACT
>CAMAWV010000051.1 GCA_945862075.1 Rickettsia typhi
AATATTTTGCTTATTATATGGTTTTTTTCGTCTTAATTACATCAAAACAACCACTAACAAAACTTGGCAAATTAGATTAGTTCAAGCAAATATACCGCAATCTACCAAGTGGGAAGAAACTGATAAACTAAAAAATCTTCATCATCATATACAGCTAAGCCAAAATAACAGCCATCTTGATGCCATTATCTGGCCCGAAACCGCCATTCCTGTTGCCGTCTCTAATTTAAACACACATCAACTACAACAATCTTTACAATCGGCAATACCAAAGAACGGATCGTTAATTTCTGGCCTAGAATATGGTAAAGTTGTTAATCATATACCATTACAAGAAACAAAATTTTTAGATGTAGAAGTTCATGAAAGCCAACTCAATAGCTTATATACAACACTTTTATTGTAACAAAAAAGGTATTACTAGATAAATACACCTTTTTAAGTTTAAATCAAGATTTTTTAACCTTATTTTATAAAAGATGGCTTTAAAGATTAGAGCAACAATACAATTACCTTAGCCCCAATTCTCCGTCTAAATCACGCCTTTGATCCTTCAAAGCATCACCATTTTTGTATCGAATCTCTGCCTGTTGATAAGAATACATAACTCGTTGATAAGAAGTTTCTAATGCCTTTTTAACAGCAAAATCTTGCATAGCACTTGAATATTTTTCTTGACTTATCATACAAAATTTAGCAACAAGTTTATCTTTTTGTTCTGCGGTAAGAAACAATCCTTCACACAAATTATCTAAACTCATTTTATTACAATTGCAAGGATCGGTTATATTAAGCAATAAGTTACAATAATGATCTTTTTTTGACTGATAATAGGGATCTTGCCTAAATTCTTCTTCTTTCAAAAGAAAAGTAACAGCATGCAAAATCTCTGTTAAAAAACTTACCTCAAATTTTTGATAAAAATTAAGACCACTTGATAAAGCAGGAGATAAACTAGGAGTGGCGGATTGTAACGAAGGCAATGAGTCGGTAGTATCTAAACTTGAAATAGGTGGGGCAAGATGCATTTCTGGCATAACAGTTCCAACTAATTTTGCAGCAAAACAGCTCCCTATTTCATCAATTTTTACTTCTACTGGCCTAGATTTTGCAACGGTTTTTGATGCAACAGGCGATTTATTTACAGAAAAATGTTTTCTAAGCTCTTCTTGTTTTTCATAAAATTGCATCACCACTTCATCTGAATCTTCCCACGTCTCATCTTGTAAACTAGATGAAGATTGTTGTGAATAAGTAGCTGTTGGTATTTTTTTACAACGATTTGACATAACTGCTTTAATAAACTCTGCTCCTTCAATTTCTCTCACCAAATCATCAATACTTCTTTTATCTTCTTGCGTTTTAAGTTGTTCTTTTTTTATTTTTAGTTTTTCAAAAAAATCGGACATAAAATTTGAAAATTCCTCAATATTTGATAAAAATCTAGATTCAAGAGACCAACTTTCAAAAGTACTTTCTGGCACACAATAGGTACTTTGTTCTTTACCTTTGTAATATTTTAAATAAGACTCTTCTTTGTTCTGAAAATCAAGATATATTTCTACTAACTTTCCACCTTCTCTACTATAATCTAGAAAAGAGACTATTTTGTTATCTTTTATATTGATTACTGTATAATGCTCTCCCTGCTGATATTTAATTTGGCCATTTTCTAAACAAACAACATTATCTGCATTTGTTTGGAATTCTCCATGAAAACTATATTTTATATCTCCATATTGCACAACTTTACATTTTAATGTAGGTTTTTCTGCAGGATTATTTACTTCATAAACTTTTCTCGTTACACAATTTTGTTGATCTTCCATTTTTACACTCTCTGTAACAACTCTTGATCCAGAAGTTAATTTAGGTTTAGAATTAATAGTATCATTTGTATCATAACTGCCAGCTTCTTCTATATGATAACTACATTTATCTGAAACTCTAGTGTATTCAACTCCACATATTTTATCATCCATCATTGTAAAAACATAACAACCTTCTTTTTTTAGTAATTGTTCTATACAAAATATCTGTGTTTCTCTTGCTGTTTGAGGATCGGAAAGTTTATTAAAATATCTCTGCACCATTTCAGAGTTATTGTTTGCATTTAGTGATATTACTTGATAATGGATAAGAACTCTTGTATCTGCAACATCTTCCTGTGTATATATTGATTCTCTAGGTATAGAATAACATAGAATGTCTACACCTTTTAAATCTGCCGAATCTGCAACGGCAAGATTATCTCCAGCATTAAAACCAACATTAGCATTAGAACTAGAAGAACTTGGCAAACTTACACCGCTAGGATTTTTTTTTTTAGGATTTTTTGATGTTTTAGGCATATATGTTATACTTTAAATTATAAAAAATTTATTTTATAATAACTTAAAATATAAGTCAAGCTATAAACTTCGAGATTGCTCAATTATTTCGTAACATTCGATAATATCTTGTTCTTTAATATTGTCGTAGTTTTCAAGCACCACACCGCATTCGAAGCCATTTTTTACCTCTTTGACATCATCTTTGAATCTTTTAAGAGTTTTTAAAGAACCGTTATAAATTACCACATTGTTACGAAGCAAACGAACTTTAGCATTTCTTTTAATGTTACCGTCAATCACAAAAGCCCCAGCTACTTTTCCAGCACCAGAAACTTTAAATACTTGCCTGATTTCGGCAGAACCCAAATATTCTTCAGTTTTATTTGGAACTAATAAGCCAGATAGTAAAAGTTTAAGATCGTCTACCAAATTATAAATAATAGAATAATATCGAATTTCTACACTTTTTAAATTTGCCAAATCTTTAGCGGTAAGATTGGCTCGAACATTAAAACCAACAATAATAGCGCCAGAAGCACTTGCCAAACTTACATCGCTTTCACTAATACCACCAGTTGCTGAGTGAATAATTTTAATCGCAACTTCTTGATTACTAAGCTTTACAACGGTATTAGAAATTGCCTCTACCGAACCATAAACATCGCATTTTATAACTAAATTTAAATATTTAATCTTATCTTTGCCAGATTGCTTAAAAATATCACTAATTGATTTCACTGAATTTTTTAGAGATTTCTGCTCTCGTTCTTTTTTTTGCCTATAAGCAATTATATCTCTCGCTTGTTTTTCGTGTTCAACTTCTACAAATTTATCACCAGCATTTGGAGCATAATCAAGACCCAAAACCTCAATTGGCATCGATGGAGTAGCGGTTTTAACAATTTTACCAAAAGCATCAGACATTTTACGAATTTTACCATAAGAATTACCAACCACCACTAAATCACCAATATCAAGAGTACCACTCTGCACCAACATTGTTGCCGTCACACCCTTACCAGGATCAATTCGAGATTCTAGAACCACACCAAGCGATTTACCTTGATATGGAGATTTCAAATCGAGAATTTCAGCTTGTAATAAAATTGCCTCTTCGAGTTTATCAAGGTTAATTTTCGCCTTGGCAGAAACTGGCACAAACATTATATCGCCACCCAACTCTTCAGATACTAATTGATAATTTAACAACTCATTTTTAACAATTTCTAGATTCGCTCCAGGTTTGTCAATTTTATTGACCGCCACAATAATTGGCACATTAGCAGCTTTAGCATGATTTATTGCCTCAACTGTTTGTTCTTTTACACCATCATCGGCCGCCACCACCAAAACCACAATATCGGTAATATTTGCACCTCTTGATCGCATTTCACTAAAAGCTTCATGACCAGGGGTATCGAGAAAAGTTATATATTTACCACTTTCAGTTTTGATTCTAGATGCACCAATATGTTGAGTTATACCGCCATGCTCTTTAGCAACAACATTAGTTTGCCTTAAAGCGTCAAGCAAAGAGGTTTTGCCATGATCAACATGCCCCATAATAGTTACCACAGGAGCTCTAGATTGTAAATCATATTTACTAGTATCTTCTTGCAAAAAGTTTTCAACATCAGATTGAGCAACTCTTTTGCTAATATGCCCAAATTCACCTATAATTATCTCGGCCGTGTCGGCATCGATAGCTTGATTACTAGTAACTACCATGCCCATAGTAAATAGTTTCTTTACTACATCACCTGTTTTTTCAGACATTCTAGCTGATAAATCAGAAATTGTGATGAACTCTGGCAAAATAACTTCTCGAACTATTTTTTTATATTCTTTATTATCGGCAGAGTGATCTGTTTTTTTTAATTTAAATTTTTTTCTACGAAAACTAAAAGAATCGTCATCATCATCTGGATTACTTACAAAATAAGTGAGTTTCCGTTGATTAAATTTTTCATTTTTAAGATTATTTTTTTTAATAACATCGTTGTTTTCTATTGGTTTCACCAAATTTTCTGTATTTTTTTTAATTTTCTTTTTTAAAGATTCTGTTTTTTCTATTAAAGCAACTTGCTGTTCTTTTTGTTTTTGCTCGATAACTTTTTGCCTATCTTCTTTTTGCTGATTTGATTGTTGTAAGCTTTGTTTAATTTTATTACGAACATCAAAAGCATCTATTTGAAAATCATCTAAACTATGCTTATAAAAATCATTTATTAAATTATTTTGTTGAGCTTCTTGTGGTTTTTGTGTTAAATCTTGCTGAATATTTTTTTTAATATGATGATCTGAAGTGGTTTTTTGTTCTTGATTATGTTGGTTTATATTGTTTGAATCAAGAGAAATTGATAATGGATTTTTTGGAGAATCTTGTAAAAAATTTGGTTGTATATTTTGTTTTGATGCAGAATCATCAAGTTCTAGACTTGTTTTGACAGATTCTACCTTATCGAAAGATTGTTTTTTAATACTTTTTTTGATAATTTCTTGAGTTGTTAATTTATCTTCTTCTAAAGTATCATTTTGTTGACTTTTAGCAATTGCCAAAAATCTTGCCTCAATTTCTTTACTAGAATTATTAACTATCTCTTGTGATTCTTTTTTTCTACCCTTAATAGTTACTTGCACAGAATTTTTATGAGCAGTATTTTTATTTGCAATTGGTAGATTAGTAGGACTATTTTTTAAAGTAAGTCGAAGACGAGTGTTATTGTTTTTGTTATTATCAGTCATGTGATTAAAAAATAAAAAATAGTAAATGCAATAGATGATAACATTCTCCACTTCCAAAAACCATAAATGGTAAAGCTTTTTTAAAAAAATCAAAATCAATAAATATAAAGTTATTTACACATTTAAAGGTGGTAAATGGTATTATATATTTATCAAGTGGAAAATGTTATAATTTAATCAAGAAATAATTGTAATATCAAAAAAATATCTTGCAAGAATTTTAAAAATTTACCAAACTAATTTAAGATACTTTATTTACTTCATTTGGTTAGTTTCAGTTTGTTTTCTTCTTAACAGATTTTTTTTTAAAGCTGTTGCCAGTTGATTTTTTTGTTGCTGTTTAGAAGATTTGGTTTTGTTATTAAAATTAGTTTTTGGCTTTTGGTTATTCATTTTTTAAAGAGAATTGTTTATGATATAAATTAGCATAAAAACCATTTTTTGTTAATAAATCATAGTGATTACCCTCTTCAACTGCTCTGCCTTCGGAAATTACAATAATTTTATCGCAGTGCATAATTGTTGATAAACGATGAGCAATAATGACAGATGTTTTACCTTTCATTAATGTTTCCAAGGCATCTTTGATAAGTTTTTCTGAGATAGGATCAAGCGAAGATGTAGCCTCATCGAGCAATAAAATAGGAGCATTATATAAAATTGCCCTAGCAATGGCAATACGCTGTCTTTGCCCACCTGATAATCTAACACCATTTTGCCCAACTTTAGTATGATATTTTTCAGGCAGAGCAGAGATGAATTCATCGGCTTCTGCTAATTTGGCAGCATTAACAATTTGTTCTTCGGTAGCAGAAGTTTTGCCGTAACGAATATTTTCAAGCACAGTATCATCAAACAACATCACTTCTTGATTTACTACCGCCATATTTGAACGCAGTGAAGATAAAGTAAGATCGGCAATATTATGACCATCGAGAGTTATTTTGCCAAGTTGCGGATCATAAAACCTTAATAACAAGTTCATAATTGTTGATTTACCACCGCCAGAATGCCCAACTAAAGCAACAGACTGCCCAGATTTAATGCTAAAATTTAAGTTATTGATAGTTTGTTGATTATTTTGATAAGAAAAATTAACATTGCAAAACTCAATATTACCTAGAGCATTTGGTAATTCAATAGCATTAGTTTTATTGATGATTTTTGGTTTTTCATCGATTGTTTGATAAAAGCGTGTAGCAGAAGCTAAACCAAGTTGAATACCGCTATTCATGCCAGAAATAGATTTTAAAGGGCGATAAGCCATCATCATGGCAGTAAAGAACGAAAAAAATGCCCCCGGAGTTGTTTGCCCATTAATTACTTGCATACCGCCATACCAAATAACGGCCGCCACTCCAAAACCAGCTAAACTTTCGACAAAAGGAGAAGAAATAAGAGAAAGCCGAGTAATTTTTTTACTCATTTTAAAAATAGATTCGATAATTTTTGACATTCGAGTAATTTCAAATTCTTCGCAGTGGTAAGATTTTACAAGCTTTGAATATTGTAAAGTATCGCTCATTTGTGAGTTAAATTTACCTGACATTTCTTGATTTCTAAAAGATAAATTACGCAATTTTCGACCAATTTTATAAATAGGATAAGCTGCCAAAGGAAAACCAATAAAAGCCACCAAAGAAAGCTCGATGCTTTGCTGAAACATCACAAAAATTAAAGCACTCAAAGTAAAAAATTGCTTCACAAAACCATTAACACAAGAGTTAATTAAACCAACAATACCGTTAATTTCATTAATAATGCTAGCAATCATATCGCCAGAAGATTTACTATGAAGTTTTGAAATATCAGAAGTAATGAAGTGCCGATATAGTTTTATTCTGGCTTCGGCGGTAATTTTAAGAGAAATAGTATTAGTGATAAATAGCTGAAAATAAGTAGCAAAACCCTTAACAAAAGTAACTAACAAAATTAAAATAGGAATAACAATTAGAGCCTTTTCTTTTTGACTTTTATCAGCCAAACTATTTTTAATAGAAAAACTCTCTGGTAGCCAATCAGAAAAATTAATTTTACCACCACCAATACCAAAAACCTCATCTAGAGCTGGTTGCACCAACCAAGCATGCAAAGATGTGGTAGAGGCAATAACTAGCATTAACAAAATACCAAGTAAAAAACTTTTATAATGTGGCAAAACAAACTCAACAAAAACCCTTTTTACCAAATAGCTAGTGCTACTGTAGTTAATATTAGAAGTGTGGTTTTTTGTTTTTATTAGTGGCATTAATAAACAGATGATTTTTTATTTAGGCAATATTTTAAAATCTTTGTTTTAATTTACAACTGATTTTATGTAATTTTTTAAAAATGATAACATTTCCATCAGGCTTTTTTGTTTTGTAGGTATAAATTATATAAATCGGGGCGGTTTTTTTTAGTAATACTTTCGGCTTGTTGCTGTTGCCATTCCTTTATTTTTTGATGATGCCCCGAAAGCAAAACCTCTGGCACTGCCATATTTTGCCAAATGGCTGGCTTGGTATATTGCGGGTATTCTAGCAAATATTTATAATTATCGTGAGTTTGATTGTTGCCAAAACTTTCTTCGAGTAAAGATTGGCTTTTGCCTAAAACTTGTGGCAAGCAACGCAAAATAGCATCAATAAACACATAGCAAGCCATTTCGCCACCAGAAAGCACATAATCGCCAATTGAAACCTCTTCAAAATTTAACACATCAAGCACTCGCTGATCGACCCCCTCATATCGACCACATAAAACAGCAATATCACTTTCGCAAGCAAGCTGATAAGCCATTTCTTGGCAAAAAACTTTGCCTTTAGGAGAAAGATAAATTAATTTAGTTTTTGGCTTAATATTTTGTAAAACCGCATCATAAACAACATCGGGTTTAATAAGCATTCCGCTACCTCCGCCATATACAGTATCATCAACAGTTTTACGAAAATCGGTGGCATATTGCCGAATATCGATTGCTTGCAAAGACCACAACTTTTTTGCCAAGGCAGAGCCTGTGACAGAAACACCAAGAGGCCCCGGGAAAAGCTCTGGAAAAAGGGTAAAAACTTGTAGGTTAAGCATTAAAAAATATAAAAAGGTTATTTTGATTATGTTGCAAGCACAATTTCACTTATTTTATTTGTAATTTCAATGGTTTTTAAGCTGGTTGTAATAATAGATTGCAAAAGTTCAATGATATAAGCAGGATTATTTTTAGTATAAATTGCAAAATCATTAGCATCGTTTTTAATTTGACTATCGGCATTAATGCTAACACATTGCCTATCAACAACCCACTCAATTGCCGACTTGCCATTAACTTCATAATCAAAAGCTTGCAACGGAATATTTTTTAAAGTAATTTTGTTGTTATAAATTATGGTTGTTTTATCGGTTTCTTTGCCATTTTTGGCAAATTTCATTTTTTCTACTCTTAAATCTTGGCTTGAAATTTGGCTTTGGGTTTTTTCGTAAAGATAGAGCGGGAAGGTTTGACCATTTTTCTGAAAATGATATTCTGGAATTTCCCTTGAAATTAAAGTTGAAAATTTTTCCTTAATTCCAATTCCAGTTAAGCAAATTACTAAATTATCAATTTTATTATTCGGGAAAATGCTTTTCATTTGCCCCTGTCTATGATTTAAGCTCCTATTATAACAAAAATAATTTTTATTAAATGGTCTATATAAAGAAAGCATAATTTGATTTTCTTCAAAAGAATATTTATAATTTTTGATATTTTTAACCAATTCTTCTTTTAAAAAATTGAAACAAATATCATCTTTAATTGATTGAACTCCTTGTGAATAATTTTTAAAAATTGTGGTAGAATTTTTATTTTTTTTATCACCCATCGGCAAAAATTCATCAAAACTGTTGTTGCGTTGCTTTATCCAATCGTTATGAGCATCGGGAACTATTTCTTGCCAAATTGCAAGATTATCACCCTCCCCTTGAGGGGAGTGATAGCACCTAGCTCGATCTAAATCACCCTCCCCT
>CAMAWV010000052.1 GCA_945862075.1 Rickettsia typhi
CTCCTTGCGAATAGTTTTTAAAAATAGTTACTGCATTTTTATCTTTTTTATCACCCATCGGCAAAAATTTCTCAAAGCTATTATCGCGTTGCTTGATCCAATCGTTATGAACATCTGGAACAATTTCTTGCCAAATTGCAAAATTATCACCCTCCCCTTGAGGGAAGTTATGGCGCCTAGCTCGATCTAAATCACCCTCCCCTTGAGGGAGGGTAAAATTTTCTGTAAGAAAATTTTGGGAGGGGGCAGAAATATTTGAGTTTGATTGAGGGCTTGATTTTGTTAGATTGTTTATTAACCCCCCACCGAAATTGCTTTGCAATTTCGACTCCCCCTCAAGGGGGGAGTGATAGCACCTAGCTCGATCTAAATCACCCTCCCCGAAAGGGAGGGTAAAATTTTCTGTAAGAAAATTTTGGGAGGGGGCAGAAATATTTGAGTTTGATTGAGGGCTAGGGGTTTTGGCATTTTGGATCATGGTTTGTATGGTGTTTTTTAGGTTTTCTTTAAACATTTTTTACAAAATTAATTAGCCAAAATATTATGGGAATGTTGCATCACTAATTATATTTTAATTTTTTGCTAGTTTTCACGCAGAAATTTTAGCTATTTTTAGCCTCATATTAAGCATATTAGGCTAAAAATAGTTGAAATTTATACCAAAAATGGCAAATAAAGTAAAATATAATTAGTGATGCAACAGTCCCATTATGACAAAACAATAAAATAGGTTTAATTTTGGTAAAAATACTTACTTTTTGGTGATAAAAATTTTATAGTAAAAAATCTTAATAGCAAATTTTTTATACAAAAGCGGTTTTAAGCCTTTGGGTTGCTAGCACCATTTCGGCTTGGGTGCGTATCATGGAAAACCTCACATAACCCTCGCCGTTTGAACCAAATGAACTACCTGGCGACATTGCCACTCCATAAGAAAGTATCATTTCTTTGCAAAATTCAAAAGAATTTAGATGAGCAAATTTTGGCGGTATTTTTGCCCAAGCAAACATACTAGCTCTTGGTTTTTCGATATTCCAACCTAATTCTTTGGCAAATAAATTAACAAAAAACTCACCTCTTTGCTGGTAAAGCAAGCGAAGATCGGCTAAATATTGGTCGCTTTTGCTAGATAAAGCCGAGGCTGCCACAATTTGCAATGGCGAAAAAGAGCCGTAATCGAGGTAAGATTTAATTTTATATAAAGCAGAAACCAAGTTTTCGTTGCCAACCGCAAAACCAACTCTAGCACCAGCCATAGAATAAGATTTTGAAACCGAAGAAAACTCAATAGCAATATCGATAGCGCCTTTTGCTTCTAAAATAGAATTTGGCTTATGCTCTGGCTTAAAATATAGCTCACAATAAGCAATATCGGAGATAATATAAATTTGATGTTTTTTACAAAAATCTACCAACTCTTGATAAAAAGCCAAATCAACAATTTCGGTGGTAGGGTTGCACGGATAGCTCACAATCACTGCTTGCGGTTTTTGGCTGGAGCTTTCAACTAAATGCACAAATTTTTGCAAAAATTCGTCAGCAGATAAAGCATTGATAGGCATAGTTTTTACCTTGGCAATAGTAAAAGCAAAAGTATGAATAGGATACGAAGGAGAAGGAACACAAATATAGTTATTGCTATCGCCAATAGCGGTTGCCAAAGAAGCAATACCTTCTTTTGCTCCAATGGTTACCAAAGCTTGAGTTTGGTAATTTAGGCTTACATCAAAACGTTTTTGATAATAATCAACAATAGCTCTTTTTAAAATTTCAATACCACCTGTAACCGAATAGCCATAAAGTTTAGGATCTTTACTTAACATTGCCAACTCTTCCATTATATGAGTTGGCGGTGCAGAATCGGGGTTGCCCATGCCAAAATCTATTATTTCTAAACCATTGTTGCGTGCTTGATTTTTTAGCTGATAAATAGAAGCAAAAACATAAGGCGGTAAGGCAGAAGTAAGATAAAAATTTTGTTGCATAAAAATTAATGTTCAGTTGTGTAATTTGGAGCTTCAGAAGTAATAGTGATAGAATGCGGGTGCGATTCTTTTAGCCCAGAATTAGTAATTTGTACAAAAGTGCAGTTTTGTTGCATTGCTTCAATATTAGCATTACCTGTATAACCCATGGCCGCTTTCAAACCACCAACCAACTGATGTAAAACATCGGCAACTGGCCCTTTGTAAGGCACCCTACCCTCAACCCCTTCTGGTACTAGTTTTAATTTATCGGCAACATCTTGCTGAAAATAACGATCGGCCGAGCCTTTTGCCATAGCTGAAATAGAACCCATGCCTCTATAAACTTTGTAAGATCGACCTTTAAACAAAACTATTTCACCTGGTGTTTCTTCGGTGCCAGCAAGCAAACCGCCCAGCATCACCATACTAGCACCTGCAGCAATTGCCTTGGCTAAATCGCCAGAAAAACGAATACCACCATCAGAAATTACAGGAATATTATGTTTAGAGCAGTAAGAATAAACATCAAGCAAAGCCGAAAGTTGTGGCACACCAACTCCGGCAACAACCCGAGTAGTGCATATTGAACCAGGACCAATGCCAACTTTTACAGCATTTGCTCCAGCATCAATTAAAGCCTTGGCAGCTTCGGCAGTAGCGATATTGCCTGCAATAACATCTTGTTTTGGATAAAGTTTTTTTAACTCTTTTAAAGTATCAAGCACTCCTTGCGAATGCCCATGAGCGGTATCAATAATAATGATGTCGGCCTTGGCATCAATTAAATGCTCTGCTCTTTTTAAACCTTCTTTGCCTACCGAAGTAGCGGCCGCCACTAATAACTGCCCTTTTTTATCTTTAGAGGCAAATGGAAATTGCTTGGTTTTTTCTAGATCTTTACCTGTCATTAAACCAATGCAGTTGTTATTTTTATCGGTAATAATAATTCTTTCAATTTTATGTTTATGCAGTAAAGCCCTTGCTTCGTTTTTACCAATATCGATGTTGGCGGTTACTAGATTTTGCGAGGTCATTAATTGTGAAATGAGCTGTTTTTTGTCGGTGGCAAAACGCACATCGCGGTTAGTAAGAATGCCAACTAATTTTTGTGTGTTTTCTTGCACCACAGGAATACCAGAAATATTATGTTCTTTCATTAATTCTAAAGCATCAAGTAAAGTGGCGTTATGACTGATAGTTACTGGGTTTAAAACCATGCCAGACTCAAAACGTTTAACTTTTCTCACTTCTTCGGCTTGCTCTTTTATGGTAAAGTTTTTATGAATACAACCAATGCCACCATTTTGCGCCATGGCAATAGCCAATCTGCTTTCAGTGACGGTATCCATGGCGGCCGAAATAATAGGAATTTCTAAACTAATATTATTAGTTATTTTGGTTTTGGTATTAGCAGAAGCTGGTAAAACATTAGAAAAATCTGGTTTTAATAGCACATCATCAAAAGTAAAGCAAATGCTAGGCTGAAGAATGAGTTTTTTTGACATAAACTAACCTATAAACAAAGTTGATTAAAAAAAGATATCATTTTAAAAAGTAATATTATAAAATAAACAAAAATAAAATACTAATCAAAAATTGCACTTTTTATGCCAAATTTAATAGAAATTTGTTTAAAAAAAAATATTAAACTCACTAACCATCGCAAAATTATTGCCCAAATAATCTCTGAAAGCACCGATCATCCAGATGTAGAAGAGCTTTATCGTAAAGCCTATTTAATTAACCAAAAAATCGGCATTGCAACTGTTTATCGGGCAGTAAAAATGTTTGAAGATCTTGGCCTAATTGCTCGGCACGATTTTTTAGGCAAAGGCAAATCTCGCTACGAAGCACTTGAAGAAGATCATCACGATCATTTAATTGATATTACCACCAACGACGTGCACGAATTTTTTAATGCCGAACTAGAAAAATTAAAAACCGAAATCGCCAAAAAAATGGGCTTTGAGCTAATTGGCCACAAGCTTGAGCTTTATGGCAAACCGCTAAAAAAATAAGCAAGAAAATAAGCAAAATTTATGGCAGTTCACACTAAAATAACCACAGAAGAGTTAAATTTGCACTTAAAAAATTATTCCATAGGCAATTTACTTGATTTTAGCGAAATTTTACAAGGCATCGATAACTCTAATTTTATTATCAAAACCACAAGCGGTAAATATATTTTTACCATTTTTGAAAGCCGAATCAAAACGCAAGAATTACCGTTTTTTTTAAATCTCAAACAACATTTGGCAAGCAAAAATATTTCTTGTCCAAAGCCAGTTCTTAACAATCAACAACAAAATATCACTTATTTAAACAATAAACCATCTGCAATTGTAAGTTTTTTGGCAGGCAAAACACTAAACCCAGATTTTGATGGCTATTATTACAACATCACCACTAATCATTGCCAGCAAGTTGGGAAAACACTAGCCAAAATGCACCTTGCCACCATTGATTTTCAGCAAACAAGAAGTAACGATTTGAGTTGCCTATGTTTTGACAAGTTTTTTAGTAAATTTTCTCTAAAAGTTGGCGATTCTGCTCATTTTACTTGGCAAGTACTTGATTTTTTACAACAAAATTGGCAAAGCAACCTGCCAAATATGGCTTGCCATCTCGATTTATTTCCTGACAATGTGTTTTTTGATGAGCAACAAAATTTATCTGGCATTATTGATTTTTATTTTGCTGGCAACGATTTGGCAATATACGATTTTGCTATTGTTGTTAATGCTTGGTGCTTTGATAAAACCACTTTTAACCAGCAAAAATATTTAGCCTTACTTGCAGGCTATCAACAAATAAAAAAATTTAGCCAAGCAGAGCTTGATTTTTTACCAATTGCTAAAATAGCGGCCAGTTGCCGTTTTTACCTTACGCGATTGCACGATAAAATTTTTACCAGCCAAAATTCTTTTGTAAATATCAAAGACCCTGCCGAATATTTAGCCAAACTACAACATTTTTGGCATAAAATTAACAACTAGCTTTTATTTATTCTATGATAAAAAATGCTTAATCAAGCATTCGCAAAAATAATACTAAACACACCAAATATAATATCTTAAAAGGCATTATAAACACTAAAATTTGGTAATTTTTCAAGCCAATTTTTCTGCCAAATTTTTTGATATGTTTCAGGAGAAACATTGCCTCCAGATAATAAAACTAGCACTTTCTTTTTTATTTTTTGGGTTTTTAACCACTGAAAAGCTCCTGCCATTGCAACTGCCGATGTTGGTTCTACGGTTATTTTAAGAAGATGCATCAACCATTGTGTCCAATATATTATTTCATTTTCTGGAATTTCAAAAAAACCATCTAGTTGTTGTAAATAATAAAAAGTTCTTTCCGATACAGCAGGAGCCCTTGCTCCATCGGCAATTGTTGGTGGAGAATCTGTAAAAGTGATAATTTTTTTAGCAAAATATGATTGCGTTGCATCATTTGCCTGCAATGGTTCGGCACCAAAAACTTTTATATTTGGTGCTAATAATTTTTTTGCTAAAAATGTTCCAGAAAGCCAACCTCCTCCACCACATGTTGCAAAAATTGCATCTGGATTAACACCATCTTTTAAGGCCTCATAGCAAGATGTTCCTTGACCTGTAATAACTTCATCGTTATCAAAAGGATGAATAAAAAAAGCACCTCTTTTTGCTATTTCGGCAGTTTTTTCTTCTGCTTCTTTTCTGGTTGATGTGTTTATTACTTCTGCTCCATAATATTTGGTGGCTTGTTGCTTGATAGGAGAGGTAAAAGATGGTAAAATAATTGTGGTTTTTACATTTAAAAGCTTTCCGGCAAAAGCAACAGCTTGAGCATGGTTTCCAGAGCTAAAAGCAACCACTTCTTGTGGCAAAATGTTTTGTTCTTTTAAAGAAAGTAAAGCATTAAGAGCTCCTCTTATTTTAAAAGCTCCAATTTTTTGCAGAGATTCAGTTTTAAATATAATTTCGTGACCAAGAAAATTATTGAGAATTACCGAAGAAATAAGAGGTGTTTTGTGTATATAACCAGATATTCTTTTATGTGCCAATTCTACCTCTAGGGGGTTTAATATTTTAAAAGATTTAATACTCATAATTATTGATGGTTAAATTTCAAAAATCGCATCTATTTCTACAGCACTATCAGATGGAAGACTACAAACACCAACAGAAGTTCTGGTATGTTTACCATTTTCACCAAAAACTTCAATCATTAAATTTGATGCTTCGTTAGCTACCTTTACATGATCTATAAAATCATTATTGCAATTAATAAAAATATTGAGTCTGATGCATGATTTAATTTTTGATAAATCGCCATCGCAAGCAATTTTAACTTGCGATAAAATATTTAAAGCACATAATTTTGATGCTTCTTTAGATTTTTCTAAATCTAAATCTTGCCCAACTTTACCAGTAAATTTCATTTTATCATCTTCTCTACAAGTTTGTCCTGCAATAAATAATAAATTACCTATTTTTTTAAATGCTTGATAATTTCCAGCCTGATTATTAGCGATTGGAAGTTTTATATCATTTACCATCTTTTTAATTATTTTTTAAAAATTGATATAACCTTACTACCTAGTGTTTTCTCGTGTTTGCTGTTGCAACGAATCAAAAGAATTTATTCTCACCAGTTGGGTCAAAATGTATCGATATTAATATATTTATTTTTAATTTTCAAGTATTTTTATTATTTGGTTATAATAGCTTTTTATTGCATCAGAAACATTTTGAGACTTAATGTATTAACTAAAGGCACTGTTGTAATAGCTCTTATTTAGTAAACGCCAAAATACATTTTGCCTTTTTATTTTGTAAAAATTATAATTATCAAATTATTGAAATTATTACATTTTCAAATTATTTTTTATGATACAAGTTAAAAATTTAAGTATTTCTTTTGCTGGCTACGAGGTATTTTCAGAAGTAAGTTTTAACCTTAACAAAGGCGAAAAAATTGGTTTAATTGGTCGAAACGGTAGCGGAAAATCTACTTTTTTAAAAATTTTACTCCAACAATTACAAGCCGATGAAGGGCAAATTCAAATACCAAAAGGCTACAGCATTGGCTATTTACAACAACATATTAATTTTTCACACAACACGGTTCTTGATGAAATTGATAGTGTTTTGCCTGAAGATCGAAAACACGAACTCTGGAAAGGGGAAGATATTTTATATGGTCTAGGTTTTAAATATGCAGATTTTAGCAAAGATCCTAAACAATTTTCTGGTGGCTATCAAGTAAAACTAAATTTAGCAAAATTACTGTTGATTGAACCACAAATGCTCTTGCTAGATGAACCTACAAATTATCTCGATATTTATTCTATTCGTTGGCTAAAAAAGTTTTTGCAAGATTGGCGACAAGAACTTATTTTAATAACTCACGATGCTGGTTTTATGGACGAAATAATCACTCACACTCTCATTATTCATCGAGGTAATTTTCGCAAATTTATAGGCAACACTCAAGGCATACATGAAAAAATTGCCAACGAAGAAGAAATTCATGAAAAAACTAGAATTAATCAAGAAAAACAACGACAAAAAACCCAAGAATGGATAGATAGCTTCAAGGCCAAAGCTAGTTTTGCCAGTAGAGCACAATCAAAAGTAAAAATGCTCGAAAAACAAGAAGTAGTCGAAAAACTCGATAATATTAACGATCTAGATTTTGTTTTTAACTGCAAGCCTTTTGCCAGCAAAGAAGATCTACTTGAAATAGAACAATTGGCTTTTGGCTATCAAGAAAATAATCGCCTAATTAACGATCTCTCTTTTAAGGTAGCGAGCGGCGAAAAAATAGCTATCATCGGTAAAAATGGTAAAGGAAAATCAACTTTATTAAAACTTATTGCTAAAGAACTTCAACCACTTCGAGGTAACATAAAATCTCACAGCAAAACCGAAATTGCTTTTTTTGGACAAATGAACATCGACAGGCTCAATTCTAACCTAACCATCTACGAAGAACTTGAACGAACCAACAAAGAAACCACCCAATCTAGAATCAGGCAAGTTGCTTCGCATATGATGTTTAACAAAGATATGATCAATAAACGAATTTCTATGCTTTCTGGTGGTGAAAAAAGCAGGGTAATGCTGGGTAAAATTTTATTACAAGGGGCAAATTTATTGCTATTAGATGAGCCAACCAATCACCTTGATTTTCAATCTTGTCAAGCTTTAATTGAGGCAATAAAAACTTTTGCAGGAGCGGTTGTTTTGGTAAGTCACGACGAAGGAATGTTGCAACAAATAGCTACCAAACTGGTAGTTTTTGACAACAATAAAACCTTTACTTTCGAAGATAATTATATAAGTTTTTTAAAAAAAATAGGTTGGCAAGATGATATTGGTTAATAAAAAATAGGCTCTAGATAATTTTAGAGAGAATTTTCTCTAATTATTTTCAACAAAATTTTATATAAATTTTGTTTTCTGTTATTAAATCTAAATTCACTTTCTTTTAAATACAAGATAAACTTTTCATCGGTTAATCCATTAAATTTTGCCAATAAATTTTGCCAATCTTCTCTTTGAATAGCTCCAAAACGATTCTATGCCATTGACATGATTTTTGCCATAGATAATATTTTAGCGAATTCATTTTTTGCCAAAAGATTTTATTTAAAACTCTATGATGAGTATAGCCATTTAATATTAA
>CAMAWV010000053.1 GCA_945862075.1 Rickettsia typhi
AAAAATATTTTAAAATTTCTCTAAATTTCTTCGTAAGTAAATATGGGAATGTTTTATATACTTGTTTTGCCCAAGTGTTTTGCCCAAGTGTTTTGCCCAAGTGTCATTTAGACAAATTATGGCTTTAGCAGATATTAAAATCAACTAAAATTGTCTAGGACCAAAGATAATATGATACAGTTTTTATCACCAAATTTCTTTAGTTATCCAGCCACCGCCGAGCACTTGATTGTTTAAATAAATTACACAAGCTTGCCCTGGTGTAATAGCTTTTATAGGTGAAATTATACTTACAGTTGCTTTATTTTGAGGTAATGTTTTTATTATAGCAAAATATTGATTAGCATTAGAGCGAATTCTCACTTCAACATCTTGTAAAATTTGGTTTTCGATAATATTAATCAGCCAATTAACATTACGAATTATAAAATGTTGTTTTTGTAAAAATTCTTCTTCACCAACCAAAACCTGATTATTTTCAGCATTAAGAGCTACAACATAAAGAGGATGATTATAAGCTATTTTTAAACCTCTTCTCTGCCCAATAGTAAAATTAATAATACCTTCATGTTGCCCCAAAATCTGTTTAGTTGCGATATGAACAATTTCACCTGCCACAAAACTATTAGGTCGATATTTTTTAATAACCGCAGCATAATCACCATTTGGTACAAAACAAATATCTTGAGAATCTGGTTTATTAGCAATATTTAAGCCAAAATTTTTTGCTTGTTGGCGAGTTTTCTCTTTAGATTGCCCACCCAATGGAAACTCTAAAAACTCTAATTGCTGATAAGTGGTAGCAAACAAAAAATAACTCTGATCTTTACTAGAATCAAGAGCTTTATGAAGTTGAGCTTGATGATTAACAACAATTTTTTGCACATAATGACCAGTTGCCATACAATCGGCACCAAGCTGTTGAGCTACTTGTAATAAATCGGCAAATTTTACTGATTGATTACATTTTACACACGGGATTGGGGTTTCTCCTTGTAAATAAGTATCGGCAAAATCATCAATTACCGATTGTAAAAAATTATTTTGATAATTTAAAACATAATGTCGAAAACCAAATTTTTCGGCCACCTGCTTAGCATCGTAAATATCAACACCAGCACAGCAAGCATTTTTCTTTTTTAAAGCCTCTCCATAATCGTAAAGTTGTAAAGTAATACCAATAACTTCATGCCCTTGACTATGCAATAAACAGGCCACCACCGAAGAATCGACTCCGCCAGACATTGCCACAACTATCTTTTTTTTGATAAAAGCACTATCATTAAGCATATTTTGACGAATTTTGATGTTGATAATGGCAAAAAGCCACCGCTAAAGCATCGGATTGATCGTGATCAAGAAAATCATGTTTTGGCAATAAAATATTGAGCATTTTTTGTACTTGTAATTTATCGGCTTTGCCATTGCCTGTGAGAGTTTTTTTTACTGCAGTTGGAGTATATTGAAAAATTGGCAAATTATTTATTGCCACACTTAAAATAATCGCCCCCCTTGCCTGCCCTAATTTTAAAGAAGAGAGGGGATTAACATTAACAAAAGTTTCTTCTATTGCCACTTCATTAGGTTGAAATTTTTGCAAAATATTTTGCAATTCTTGATGTAAAAATAAAAGTTTATGATCAATTCGATATAATGAATTTTGTTGTTGATTATTTTTTTGCTTAATTGTGCTTAAATGTAGTAAATTAAGTGAGTTATTTTTGATTTGCAAAACTGCGATACCAGTATTGTTTAAAGCAGGATCGATACCTAAAATAATCATTAATCGTAAAACTTGGTATTATTTTTTGCCATTGAAAGTAATAAATCACTTACTGCAAACCTATTACCATAAATTTTTTCTAATTGTTGCAAGGTTTCAACTACTTTAGTAATACCAACACTATCGGCATATCGCAACAAGCCACCACGAAAAGCAGGAAAGCCAATGCCAAAAATCATTGCCAAATCAAGTTGTTTAGCATTAGCGATAACCTCTTCTTCTAAACATTTACTAGCTTCGTTTATCATACCATACATACAGCGAGAGATAATCATTTGTTTATCTATTTTTTGCTCATATTTAATAAGTTGAGGCTTTATTTCTTGTAAAATTGCCGATATTCTTTTATTAACCAAACCTTTTTTATTATTATTGTATAAATAAAAACCAGCACCAGATTTTTTGCCTAACAATTTTTCTTTTTGCAAAGCATTTAGCAATAAAGCAACTTGCATTCTTTCACCATAAGCTTGTTGCAAAGAGTTCGCCACCTTAACACCAATATCAATTCCAACAGTATCGGCCAAAGTAAATGGACCCATTGGTAAGCCAAATTCTTCGATGATGTTATCGATTGCTAAAATTGGCAAATCTTCTTGCAATAAATACATTGCTTCATTTAAATAACGAAGCAAAATACGATTTACTAAAAAACCAGCCACATCTTTAACCACTACCCCAGTTTTGCCAAGTTGTTTAGTAAGTGTTAAAAGTTTTTCTATAGTTTCTGGCGAAGTTTTTTCACCTGCGATAATTTCAACCAAAGGCATTTTATTAACAGGATTAAAAAAATGCAAACCAGCAAACCTAGTAGGATTATTAAGTGCCAAAGATAGTTCGTTAATTGATAGTGAGGAAGTGTTAGAAACAATTATTGTTGAATCATTTGAGACATGCTCTATTTCTTGTAATACTTTTTGTTTAATTTGAGTATCTTCTATTACTGCTTCAATAATAAGTTCGGAATTAGAAAAGCCAGTATAATCAACGGCGGGACTAATTTTTAGAATTTTTTGTTCAAGTTTAGTTTGGGTAATTTTTTTTATTTCCTTTAACTGATTAAATATTTTTAAAACCGCAGAATAAGCCAAGGCAATTGCTTGATTATTAATATCTTTTACAACAATATTTATATTTTTATTAGCAAACAACCAAGCAATACCGCCACCCATAATGCCAGCACCAACTAATGCCACCTTCACTGGCTGAAACTTAGAATTGTTATTAGTTAATTTTTTAACTTCTTCTTGGATAAAAAATAATTCTATTAAATTTTTCGCAATCGGACTATGAGCTAATTCAACAAAAGCCTCTTGCTCAACTAATAAACCTTTATTTATTGATTTTTTATAGGTTCTTTTTATAACTTCTAAAGCATAAAAAGGAGCAGAATAATTGCCCTTAGTGGCTTGAAAAAGATTTTTTTTCGCTTGATAAAAAATAAAAAATTTTAAAAGTTTTTCTTGCCAACAAAAACTTTTTGCTAGTTTTTTTCTAGCAAGCAAAGCCTGATTATCATTGTTATTTTCTAAAATATCGCTAACAAATTCAGTAAGGTTAGCATTTAAAAAAGATTTATGAGTTATAGCATCAACCAAGCCTATTTTGAAAGCCTGCAAAGTATCTATTGATTTACCAGTAAGAATTAATTTTAAAGATTGTGTCAAACCAACAAGAGCTGGTAATCGTTGTGTGCCACCAAAACCAGGAATAATACCTAAATTAACTTCTGGCAAACCTAAAATAGTTTTTTCAGAAACAACAGCAACCCTATATTTGCAAGCAAGAGCAAGTTCTAAACCACCTCCAAGACAAGAACCTTCTATTACCGCAATAGTTGGTATTTTTAAATTAGAAATTCGATTAAATAATTGATTAACAAAATTAAGTTTAGCAATTGTTTGAGATTTTTCGTTCAGTTGCTTAATTTCATTAATATCGGCACCAGCGATAAAATTATTTTCTTTTGCCGAACTTATTAAAAGAACCCTAATTGCTTTATTACCATCAACCACATTTATAGCTTTTTCTAGATCTAAAAGAGTGCTTTCATTTAATTTATTAACTTTTTCACTTTCAAGATTAATGACAAGATTAGCAATGCCATTAGTTTCGATGTGGAGAGAAACAGAATTTGATTTCATATTTTTTTAGAAATGGCAATAGCAGTTTTAGTTATTGCCGAGATAAAATTATATAAAGGCTTAAAACCTATAAATTGCTTTGCTTGATTATTATAAGCTAAATCGCGATGCTCTAGCTCTTCTTGTTTAAATTGAGAAATTTTTGTTGTTAAGTCTAGATTATCGCTTGAATTTTGTAAATAATTTAACTGTTTTTGATAGTGTTTATCGATAACCTCTTCTACTGCCACAGTACAAACCATAGCCGCTTTTGCACTAATAAAAGCCGTAACAAAACCCAAAGCAAAACCACCAACTTTCCAGATTGGTTGCATAATAGTTGGCCTTATTTGCCGACTAATAATTTGCTGATTGAAATAATCAAAATGCTCCTGCTCTTGTTTAAGCATTTCTGTAGTTAGTTTTAAATGTGGCAGTTGATTTTTTAAACAAAAAGCGAACATCTGACCTTGACAAATAACCTTTGCCCCCAGCTCTCCTGCATGGTTCACTCTTATAATTTCTGCAAGAGATTTATTTAACATAGTTTTAATCTTCTATTTTGATGTTTTCAGAAATAAAAGAACTTTCGGTGAGTTCTAAATTTGGCTCGGATTCTTCGGCGATAGCATCGGCAATTAAGCCTTCGTCGTTAATAGTGTTTATTATACCTTTATTTTTAATAGAAGTAATAATATTATTTTTTTGCACTTCTATATCGATTAAATTATAGGCAATTTCTCTTAAAGCTATAACTGCAGGCTTTTCTTTTTTATCTAGTGTAGTTGGAGCTCCAGATAAAATATTTTTAGCTCTATTGCCAGCAATTAGGCATAGTTCAAAGCGATTTGGGATATTTTGAACACAATCTTCAACTGTTATTCTGGCCATTTTTTAGGGTTTTTTTTATTTATTAATTGGTACCTGCGGCCGGACTTGAACCGGCAAGAGCGTTAAGGCTCCACGGATTTTAAGTCCGTTATGTCTACCAATTCCATCACGCAGGCAAGAGAGCTTTATGTTTTATTGCTTTATAAAGCACAAAAAAACACTACCCATAATTTTAAAACACCAATTTTATTTAATCAACAACTTTTTTACCTTATTTTTTAAAAAATAACAGATTAAAAAAAATACAATCTTTCAATTTTAAAATGTTGACATTAGTTTTCTTTTTTTGCTATTATTGATGCTAAACAAAAATATTTTTATAAATAAAATCCCAAAAAACATGTTTCATCATTTTGTAAAATCTGCAATAATATTTTGTGCTTTAAGCTCTCTTTTTGCTTGTCAAAATCTTAAAAATCCTTCTTTAATAAAAGATAAAAAAGAAGAATCAAAAGAAACAGAATTAAACACCCCCCCTTTACAAGCTCCTCAAGAATCTTTTAAACCAGTTGAAGATGAGCAACAAGCCAACGAAATAAATAAGCAGGCAGAAGAAGAGCAACAAGAAATAGAAGTGCCAGATAGAATTTTATTTGGCTACGATTCTTCTGAAATTTCTCAAGAAACTAAAAATACTCTTGATATTCAAGTTGATTGGTTAAAAAGTGATTCTAGCATCAAAGTTATTATCGAAGGTCATTGCGACGAAAAAGGTACTAGAGAATATAATATCGCTCTTGGTGAAAAAAGAGCTAATTCAGTTAAAAAATATTTCTTAAAAAAAGGTATTTTAGCAGAAAGAATAAAAGTTATTTCATATGGCAAAGAAAAACCAGCATTTTTCGGCATTTCCGACGATATTTTAGCTAAAAATCGCCGAGCAGTTTTAGTTGTTAAAGAGTAATGATAGGCAAACTTTCTGGAATAACAGAATTCATCACTGAAGATACTTGCATTATTAATGTTTCTGGTGTTGGCTATGTTGTTTTTATTTCACAAAAAACTTCAAATTTATTAAAAAGCCAAAACCATAATTCTCCACAACAATTAACTAATCTCTTGATTTCAACAATTGTTAAAGATGCCACTATAGAACTTTATGGCTTTCTTTCTTTTGATGAAAAATCTTGGTTTCTTGAGCTTAATAAAGTTCAGGGTGTTGGTGCAAAAATGGCTCAAAAAATACTCAGTGCCCTAGAAATTAACGAAATAGCTCAAGCACTCATTACTGCTGATACCAAGCTATTTACCACCATTAGTGGAGTTGGCAATAAACTTGCCACTAGAATTACAAACGAATTAAAAGATTCGCCTTATAAATTAAATTATATTATCGAAAATCAAAATAAAAATTTTATCACTGCCAATCAAAACACTTCTGATGCCATTTCTGCCCTCGAAAATTTAGGTTATCGCAAAACAGATTGCTTAAATATTATAAATAATCTTATAAAAAATCAACCAAAAATAACCTTAGAACAACTAATAACTAATTCTCTTCGCGAACTATCCAAAAAAAAACAATAATACCACTTTAACATACCACATTAAATGATTATCTGTGTGAATTATTATCTAGTTCAGGCCACTGATAATTGAGCTAGATTCTTATTTTAGTTTTATAAAATTTGCATTTAAAAAAAAGATGATTACAATTTAGACATTTAGCAAAATATAAGTAAAAGTTTTTATGAATAACAAAATATCGGCAAATAACATTAATTTGTTTTATAGCAAAAAACAAACACTTTTTGATATTAATCTTATTTGCCAAGAAAAAACAGTAACCGCTTTAATTGGACCTTCTGGCTGTGGTAAATCTTCTTTTTTAAGATGCATCAATAGAATGAACGATACCATCGAAAACTGCGAAATTACAGGCTCTATTTTACTTGATGGTATTGATATTTACAATAAAAATTATGCCAAAGATATCGATTTAGTTAAGCTACGTGCTTTAGTTGGTATGGTTTTTCAAAAACCTAATCCTTTTCCAAAATCCATTTTTGACAATGTAGCTTATGGTCCAAAAATTCATGGTTTGCATAGCAATAAAAAAGAGTTGGCCGAGATAGTAGAATCTAGTCTTACTAAAGCTGGCTTGTGGCAAGAAGTAAAAGATCGTCTACACGAAAATGCTTTAGGGCTTTCTGGCGGTCAGCAACAAAGACTCTGTATTGCACGCTCTATTGCAATTTCTCCGCAAGTTATCTTGATGGATGAGCCTTGTTCGGCACTCGATCCTATTGCTACCGCTAAAATCGAAGAGTTAATAGATGAATTAAAAGTTAATTTTACTATTGTTATTGTTACCCATTCTATGCAACAAGCAGCAAGAGTTTCTGATTTTACTGCATTTTTTCATTTAGGTAAAATTATCGAATACAATACCACAAATCATATTTTTACCAACCCCAGCATTCAACAAACTCAAGACTATATCACAGGTAGATTTGGTTAAAATTATATTTTATGTTTAATTTTTCTTTGGCCGAATTTATTTTGGTAATTATTGTAGCTATTGTGTTTATCAAACCACAAGATTTACCAGAACTAGCAAAAATGTTAGGCAAAATAGTGGGGGAAATAAAAAAAATCTATCAAAATCTGCTTGCACAGTTTAACGAAGTAGCAAAACAGCCTGAAATCGCTAGTTTAACCAAAGAATTTCAGCAACAAGTGTCATTATCTGAAAAAAATAATCAAACACCTACCGAAACAGTAATTATCGACATGTATGGCAAAGAACATATCGTAAGCAATATTTTTGCAGTACGTCCAGATTTAACCAAAGAACAAATATCGCAACAAATACAAATAAATAACCAAAACAATACTAAAAATGATAAAAACGAATAGATTTTTTAAATTATTTGCAGAAACTAGTATTAATTCTCATTAAAACCTAACATTTCAAGCATTTTATCGGTTTCTTCGCGCAATAGCTCTACTTTTACTTCAGTGGTGCCTTTATTTTTAAAACCTAAAATTTCAGCAGTTTTTTCTGAAACATCAATCACTCTGTTTTTAGCAAAAGGCCCACGATCATTCACACGCACTACTTGGCTTTTATTATTATCGAGGTTGGTTATTTTTATTATCGAAGGTAAAGGTAAAGTAGGATGTGCCGCTGTTAAATCAGCCGAATTATAAGTTTCGCCGTTAGCGGTTTTTTTGCCATGAAAATCTTTACCGTACCAAGAAGCAATGCCGATTTCTTCAAAGGTTTCGTAGTTTTGCGGAGTGTAAGTAACATCAAAAGCAGTGTAAGGCTTACCAATTTTAAAAATACCGTTATATTGATTTTGAGGATACTGATCTGGGCTAGTAATATTTTCTTGAGATTCTGGTGGAGTAGTTATTTTTTCTTCAGATTTTGTGGAGTTGTTAATTTTCATAATCGAAAACTCTTTAGTGCTGTAAATATTATCTTTTGGAAT
>CAMAWV010000054.1 GCA_945862075.1 Rickettsia typhi
CTCAAAATAACATTTCCCCCTCCCAGAATTTGCAAGCAAATTCTACCCTCCCTCAAGGGGAGGGTGATTTAGATCGAGGGGGTGATGGCGCCGAATATATTCCAAGAATTGATGTTGAAAAAAATTATCCTGCAATATTTACCTTTCTACAAAAATTTCAAAACCAGCTTGAAAAAAGAACAGATAAAGGCGATCACTGGACTAACTTACGCAACTGTGCATATTTAGAAGAGTTTGAAAAAGAGAAAATTGTGTATTTTGAAATAGTTAAACAACCGCAATTTTATTATGATCGGCACAATTTTTATTTAGAAGCAACTAGTTTTGTTATGACGGGCAATAATTTAAAATATTTAATTGCAGTTTTAAATTCACAACCTTGTGCCTGGATTTTTAAAACTTTTTATGCAGGCTTTGGTTTAGGATCTGATGGCATTTGATATAAAAAAGTATTTGTCGAACAGCTCCTCATTCCACAAATCTCTCTCCGATCAACAGCCGTTTATTGAAAAAGCACAAACAATGCTTGATTTAACCAAACAACTAAAAACTTACTTGGCTCTGCTTTTTTAGATTATTTTAAAGCAAAAATGGGCAATCCAAGCAATCTTAACAAGAAGTTTTTAAATGGTATAGTTTGCCAGATGATACCTTTTTAACCGAAATTAACAAACTTGCCAAGGTTCAAAAACTTGCCAATTTTGATGAGCGAGCAGTTTTTGTTGCCTTTAAAAACGATAGCAAAAAAATCAAAGAAATATAGCAAGCCCTAGCAAGCACAGATGCCGAAATTGATCGGGCGGTTTATGTTTTTTATAAATTAAGCACAGAAGAGGTTTGAGGTCATTAAAAATTGAGTGATAAAATAGATAGAAAATAAAATTTAACTAAATAAAATCATGTCTAAAATTCTTTTATTTTAATTTTTTAAGTTATGAAAAATATACTAACCATCTCATTTTTAATATCATTACTCATCATATCGCAATTTACACAACGTGCTAAAGCCGATATTAACAACGATTTAAGCATTGCTGTATTTCAAGGGAGTGTAAAAGATGTTGAAAATGCAATAAACAAAGGCGCTGATGTTAATGCGTTAGATAATATTGGATGGACTCATCTTTATAATGCAGCAAGTAATGGTCAGCTAGAAAATGTTGAGTTTTTAATTAAAAAAGGCGCCAATGTTAATGCAAAAAATAGTGCACAAGCTAAAGATTTTACAAGATACGATATATCAGCTACTCCCTTGCATATTACAGCAGTATCGGGGGCTGTAGAAACTATGAAAGTTTTAATTAAAAAAGGTGCCGATGTTAATGCAAAAAATGATAAACATTTTACCCCCCTTCATATAGCTGCAGAAAATGGTCATTTAGAAATTATTCAAACTCTAATTGCAAATGGTGCCAATGTTAATGAACCAGCTCTATTTGGAGTGTTGCCTATTGATTTAGCTAAAGATGAAGAAATTATTGATTATTTAATGAAAAATGGCTCAAGAAAACCAGCAGGAGGTAAATACCGGTCTTTAATAGGAGCGGTTGTAATAATATTTATATTGTTATTATTTGTATTTTTAATTTATTGTTTTATTCGAATGTTTTATTATACTGTTTCTAAAATTTGCAAAATAATTTATAAAATATTGAAATAAAAAGCCATTTTGTGCCATCTATTTTCAGATAACAAATTATAAAAAAGCTGTGTTTGAGGTAGTTAAAGTTGATGATATTTACCAGAAAAGTAAAGTAAAGGTGCAGAATCGTTGATTTTGCCAAAGTCAACAACTTCACCTACAATAATATGATGATCGCCCATTTTTATTACTTTATGTCTTTTGCATTCAAGAAAAGCTAAAGAATTGTAAAAAATTGGATTACCGTATTTGCTAAAAAAATAAGGAGCCACAAACCATTTTTGAGAATTTTTAGGAGTGGCGAATGCTAAAGAAAGATCTTTTTGTTGATCGCTTAAAATATTAAAAGCAAAATATTTATTTTTTTTGAAATAAGTAAGATTTGCCGATTTGTTATCTATGCAAAACATTACCAACGAAGGATTAAGAGAAACAGAAGTAAACGAATTGATAGTCATGCCGAAAAATTCATCGGCAAAAAGTTTTTTAATTTTACTTAATAAATTATTATTAAGAAAATTTTGCCATTCAATTAGTTTTATTAATTTTTTTTGTTTACTGAATTGGTTAGCAATGGTAATGCCCCAATGGTTAGTATGTAAAAAATTATGCCAAAAATCTTCAAATTTTCGACTAATTTTATTTTTTTGAAAGGAATTTTCATGAAAAAAATCAGTAGAAAAAAAGTTTTTTTTTCTAGCACAGGCAATAATAACCCCAGTAGTAAAACAACCCAAGGTTTCTCTTAGTTTTTTTGTATCAAGAGTCATGAAATTATTTAATTATTGACATTATGCTTTGTTGTAAAACACTAAATAAACCGCTTTGTTGAGGTATAATGATTGGAATATAAAATTGCAACAAAAATAAACCAAGCAATACTAAACCTAAAATAAAAATAGTAGCATAATTAGTGATAATACCATTTTGAAATTTCGAGCAACCAACCGAGGCAAAACTACATGCTTTGGCAATAATATTAACAATACCGTCGATAATTATAATATCGATGATTTTAGCAAAAAACTTTGCTAAACAAAATAATGGTTTTACTAATATTGCTTGATATATTTCGTCGAAATACCATTTATTAAAAGAGATTTTGTAAAACAAATTAAATTTTTTAGCAATTTTTTGAGGTAGATGAGTGGTAAAAATATATAATAACCAAGCAATAAAAATAGCTATCATACCTATGATTAGAGGTAATGTTTTGATAAAAACAGGCAAATGATGCATGTCGTTGTAGAGATTAAACTTATTAAAACTAGACATAATTGCTTCTAGTAAAAAGTTTTGAGTAGCAGAAGCGAGATTTAAATATTTATAGCCAAAATAACCAGCAAAAACTGAACCGACAGCCAGTATAAAAAGTGGAATTAACATAATTTTTGGTGATTCGTGAGCATGATCAAATGTGTGTTTATCGAGTCTGGTTTTGCCGTGAAATACCAAAAACAATAACCTCCAAGAGTAAAAAGCAGTAAGAAATGCCGAAGCAATACCCATATAAAAAGCAAACTTACCAAATGGATTATTGCTTACAAAAGCAAATTCTAAAATAGCATCTTTAGAATAATAACCAGCTAATGGAGGAATGCCTGCCAAAGCCAAAGAGCCAAGCCACATCATGGCACAAGTAATAGGTAATTTTTTAGCGAGACCGCCCATTTTAGTAATATCTTGTTGATGATGCAAGGCATGAATAACACTGCCAGCAGAAAGAAACAAAAGAGCTTTAAAAAAAGCATGAGTAGCTAAATGAAAAATTGCCGAAGAATAAGCAGAGAGACCGCAGGCAAAAAACATATAACCAAGTTGTGAGCAAGTTGAATAAGCAATAATTTTTTTGATATCGGTTTGAGTAAGAGCAATTGTGGCGGCAAATAAAGCAGTAACAGCACCAACAACGGTAATTATATTTAAAACCAAAGGAGAAGCTTCAAATAAACTAGAACAACGAACCAATAAAAACACCCCAGCAGTAACCATAGTGGCAGCATGAATGAGTGCCGAAACAGGGGTAGGGCCTTCCATGGCGTCGGCAAGCCAAACATGTAAGCCAATTTGAGCAGATTTGCCCATTGCACCAATAAATAAAAGCAAACAAATAGCATCAATATTTGAAATATTTTTGCCAAATAGAGTAAAATTATCGCCAGCTTTATGGCAAATCAATGAAAAAACTTCTTGAAAATTAATGGTTTGAAAAGTGAGATAAATTAAAGCAATACCTAAAATTAAAGCTAAATCGGCCACTCTATTGGTGATGAAAGCCTTAATTGCAGCATTATTGGCAGAATTTTTTTTAAACCAAAAACCAATTAGTAAATATGAAGCAACTCCTACACCTTCCCAGCCAAAAAATAACTGTAAAAAATTATCAGAACTTACTAAAACAAGCATAAAAAAAGTAAACAACGATAAATAACACATAAACCTAGCTAATGATTTATCGTGATGCATATAGCCAATAGAATAAAGATGAACTAAAAAGGAAACCAAAGTTACTATTACAAACATTAAAGCGGTGAGAGAATCAAGATAAATTTCCCAGTCAACTACAAATTTGCCGATATTGATAAAATTAAAAAGATGATAACTTTGCGAAGTGCGATCATGATAGAATTTATAAAATACCAAAATAGCAAAAACTACCGATAAAAATAAGCAAAAAGTACTAAAATATTTGGCAAAGTTATCAACTGCATCTCGCTTTTTAGCAAAAATTTGTAAAGCAAAAGCTGGCAACATAAAACCAATTAAAGGCAAAAAAACTATAAGTTTAGCAAGCATTTTTTAATGAAAATTTTTAATGAAAATTTGAAATAAATAAAATAATAATAAAACAAGATGAAATGTCAAATTTTATTTTGAAATTTTAAATAGACTATTGTGTTTTAAATTTAGTTATTATTTTCGGCGATACATAAGGGCTTCGCTTAAATGATGAGCCAAGATTTTTTCTGTTCCTTCTAGGTCGGCAATTGTTCGCGATACTTTTAAAATTCTAGAAAGAGATCGCATAGAAAAATTTTTTCTTTGCATATTATCAATTAAAATTTCTTCGGCTAAATTATCGAGAATACAAAATTTATCTACTAATTTATCTTTTATGTTGCAGTTAATTTTGCTAATATTTTTCATTTCTGGCTGGTTTTTATAGCGGTTTTTTTGGATTTCTCTTGCTTGTATAACTCTTTGCTTAATAATTGTTGAATTTTCAACCAAGTTTTCCTCCTTCTCCTCTTCTTCTTCTGTTTCTGAGGTGTTTTTTTCTTGATTTTGTAGTTGATCTTTTTGCTTATCATTGTTTTTATCTGATTCTTCTTTTGTTTTTTTCTTGTCAAATAGATTAACATTTTCAACTGTTACAAATATATCGATGCGATCAAATACTGGCTCGGTTATTCTTTTTTGATATTCAATACCACATTGTGGAGCTTTTTTACATTCTTTTTCTGGATTGCCAAGATGCCCACAAGAACAAGGATTCATTGCCGAAATAAATTGAAATCTGGCTGGATAAGAAACATGAGCATTAGCTCTGGCAATAGATATTTTACCATCTTCTAGAGGTTGTCTTAAAGCATCAATTACTGTTCTAGGAAATTCGGCTAACTCATCTAAAAATAGTACTCCGTTATTTGCTAGTGAAATTTCTCCAGGTTTTGCTTTTGCTCCTCCGCCAACCATAGCAGGAACAGAGCAAGAATGATGTACTTCACGAAAAGGTCGAATATTGATAAGTTCGCCAGAATAATTACCAATAACACTTGCTAGCATATTTATTTCGAGTATTTCTTGTAGTTCTAGATCTGGTAAAATGCCAAGTAATCTTTTGGCTAGCATGGTTTTTCCAGAGCCTGCTGGACCTGTAAACATTAAATTATGACCGCCAGCCGCGGCAATTTCGAGGCATCTTTTAGCTCGTTCTTGCCCTTTAACATCTTTAATATCTGGATATTCTATGAGTGGTTTTAACATTGACAAGTTAACCTCTGGTTTGCTTAATAATTGAGTGCCTGTTAAATGATTGATTATGGCTATTAAATTTGGACTGGCAATAATATTAAGATTTTCGCTGGCCCAGGTTGCCTCTTTGCCGTTGGCAATAGGGCAAATTAATCCGCAATTGTATTGATTTGCACCTATTGCCGCAGAAAGAGCTCCACTTACTGAACATAAATTTCCGCCAAGAGATAATTCGCCAATCATAAAAAAATTATCAACTAAATGTTGGGGTAAAACACCGATTTCTATCATAATGCCAATCGCAATTGCTAAATCAAAATGACTACCTTCTTTTAAAAAATCGGCAGGAGCTAAATTAACGGTGATTCTTTGATAAGGCCAACTTAACCCAGTAGACATTATGGCGGCACGAACTCTTTCTTTTGATTCGCCAAGAGCTTTATCTGGCAAGCCAACAATAGTAAAGCTTGGGTTGCCAGCTGAAATTTTTACTTCAACATTGATAGCAATTGCCTCAATGCCAATATAAGAAAAGGTTTTAGTTAAAGAAACCATATGGTGAAAGGTTTAGTTTTTAATGGAATTTTATATCTTGAATTTATTACAAAATTTGAGATATAAAATGTCTCTAATGTAGTGATGAAAAAATTTTAGTTAGTTCATTTTTATTTTACAAGTAAAATTTTTAAAATAAAAAAATACTAATGTGAAAATATAAATTGTAATTTTCTGACCTATTATAATCAAACATATTTGATTGATGTATAGCCCAGCTAGATGTTAAGCTGGTAATAAATTTTTTTTCAACAAAATTAATTTTTAACCCAACATCTGAAATTCTGCCTGATTTTACTTGGCTTGGTTTATTATGGGAAACATAACCGTAATCATGAAAAATTTCGAATTCTAAATGATTTTTTGGCAATTTTGGTAAAATTTGTTGAACATCAAAAGAAATTTTATTTTGCAAAAAATAACCGTTATCTCCATTAATAATATTTTCACGAAAAGCACTTGCTGAATTGTAGCCTCCAACATTTATTTGTTCGGCACCAAACAATTTGTGTAGTGATTTTTGACTTTCTATTTTATGTAGCATAAAGGCAGATAAAAATGGTAGGGGATAGGATGTTTCAAGATCTAGTTTAAATAATCGAAATTGATTTTTTGGCAAATTTTCGTGGCGATCTTTTTTGGCTCCAAAGCTAGATAAGCCAAACAAAAAACTCGGCTTAATTTTTAAAGAAAAATTATCATTCAGCTTCCAGTTTTCAATAATAGCTATTTGCCAAATAGTTAGTTTTTGCTTACTTAACTCAAGTTTTATGTTATCAAGATAATTAGTAGAGCCTCTTAAAATCAGTGAATTATCGAGGTTTATTTGGTGTGTTTTATTGAGAAAAACTAGGCTATTTATGCCAAAATTATGCCGATAACTCTGCCCGCTAAACTTAATATTTTGGTGTTGTTGATTAAAAAAACTCGATAAATATTGATGATAAAAATAATTATTTCGCCACTTAAAATTGCTATCAATAAGTAAAGAATGAAAATTTTTTGTGCTGTAAGTATAATTAAAATTAAAATGTTGATATAAATTTAAATCGAGCTTATAGCGGTTTAAACCAGTAAAATTATTGCCAAAATTATCGTAGCCTAAATTTAATTTTACTGATGGTTTTTTTTGATTATCAATGTAAATTTTTAAATTATTTTGTTGATGAATAATTTTGATTTTGGCATTTAAATTAGTAATTTTATTAAACTGTTGTAAGGCAGAATTTAACTCAAAAATATTGAAAATTTTATTAATAAAATTCTTAAAAAAAATATGGTGTTGGTGACCTATGGTTGTATCAAATAAAATATCAGAAATTATGGTTTCGTTTATTTTTATGTATAAAATATTTTTGCTATAATCAAAAAAAGTAAAATTAGAGTTAACTAAAATATAACCTTTTTCTCTATAAAAATTGTTGATTTTTGTTAATAAGTTATTAATGGTTTGTTTGTTTAAACATTGATTTTTAAATTCTAGAAGCGAGTTATCATTGTTTGTTAAAATGGTGGCTTGTTGTAAAATAATTTGCTTTACTAATAGGCAATTTTGCAAAGTGTTTTCTGCCAAAGCACAAGAAACATGGCAAAAGCAATAGAAAAATAGAAAAATAAAGATTTTTTTTAATAACATTTTGTGGTGGAAATTGATATTTAAAATATGGTATTATAATTTTTGTTTGGAAGGACTATTGCATAGTTAATTGA
>CAMAWV010000055.1 GCA_945862075.1 Rickettsia typhi
TGGGACTGTTGAATCCCTTTTTAAAAAATAGTGAAATATTTGTTGCATTATAATAGCTACAAAGCTATAATTTATATAGCTTTGTAGCTATTATAATTGTATCTTTTTATGCATTTTTTAGGCAAAAATATTATAATAGGCAAAAATATTATAAAAACAACAATATGTCTTTTTATCAAGTAGAGTTTGTAACTATCGATAGCTTGGTTGATCAAAATCATCAATATCGCAAATTTAAAAAACTATGGGATTTATCTTCAACTAAAAAAGAACTATCGCAACTAGAAGATTCTCTTGGTGCAGATAACAAAGGTTATGGCATCTTCAAGTTATTTTTGGCCTTGTTGCTTCAATTTATGGAAGATTTAAGCGACAGAGAGCTAGAAGAATATCTCAAAAACAATATCTCTGCCAAATGGTTTTGTGATTTTAATTTACTCGATAAAACCCCAGATTATTCTTTATTTAGCAAAGTGAGAGCCAAAATAGGTACTTCTAGATTATCTAAAATATTTAATCTTCTTAAAGAACAATTAGCAAAACAAGGTTATATGAGTGAGGTTTTTACTTTTATCGATGCTTCTCATCTAATCTCCAAAGCTTCCTTGTGGCAAGAAAGAGATAAAGCCATCAAAGAAAAATAAGAAAAATTAAATAACAAGATCTTGCCAAAAGTTGCCAAAGATAAAGATGCAACTATCGGTTGCAAAGGTAGCAATAAGTTCTGGTACGTTTATAAAAAACATATCTCGGTTGATATGCAAAGCGGTATGATAAATAAAGTAGCTATTACCACTGCTAGCACTATCGATTCTAAAGGAGCAAAGCATGTGATGCCAAAACAAGGTGCAGTCTTTGCTGATAAAGGATATTGTGATAAAAATGTTAAAATAGAGGCAACTAAAAGAAATGTGCATTTAGCAGTTATCAAGAAAAACAATATGAAAGATAAAAATAAAGATCTAGATAAATTTTACAGCAAACTAAGAGCACCTTATGAAAGAGTTTTTTCTAAAACAAATCATCGAGTTCGCTATATGGGTATTGCTAAAAATCAATTCACTGCTTTTATGGAAACCATCTCTCACAACCTAAAAAGATTAGTTGTGCTAGACGATTTATACTCTTACAAAAAAGCCACCTCCTAATGCTTAAAAGGGATACTTGCCTCTAAAATCAGGCAAATTCACTAAAAAACCCAAAAAACTGCAAAAAACTGCAAAAATCACCAAGAAATTCCCCTGAAATTGGTTTATTTGAGTAAAGATAACTTTTGCATTTACAAAAAATTAGATTACAATTTAAAAACAATGTGCTTCAACAGTCCCTTATTATAAGAAAATCATTTTTTCTTCGTTATTAATTTTTAAACTTCATTCACAATAAATATGAACTCTTGCCCTAAATCAAAAACTTGCTGTTTTACTAAAATTTACAAAAAAATTTTTGGCAAAAAAAATAAAGTTGCCCATTTGCTTTTAAGCGGCGTTATTGGCAAGGAATCAAAATTTGATTCTTCTTTAAATTTTGCTACTTATCAAAATCTCATCAAAAAAGCTTTTACTACTAAAAATATTAAAGCAGTTGCCATCAGTATAAATTCTCCTGGTGGCTCTCCTGTGCAATCTGAATTAATTTATAATTATATTCGCTTACTTGCAAATAAACATAAGTTGCCAGTTTATACCTTCGCTCAAGATGTAGCGGCTTCTGGCGGTTATTGGCTATTGTTAAGTGGTGATGAAATTTATGCTCATCAATCTTCTATTGTTGGCTCAATTGGAGTTATTTTTTCTGGTTTTGGTTTTGTTGATTTAATCAGTAAACTTGGCATTGAAAGAAGAGTGCATACTTCTGGCGAAAGCAAAGCAATTCTCGACCCATTTTTACCAGAAAATCCAAAACATCAAGATATTTTAAAACAAGCTCAAAACGATATTTATCAAGCTTTTGTTTCGTTGGTAAAAGATAAACGACAAAACAAGCTAAATGCATCAGAAGAGCAATTATTTAGCGGGGCATTTTGGGCAGGAGCCACCGCAGTAAAAATTGGTTTGATCGATGAAATATCTACATTACAAAATAAAATGCATGAAAAATTTGGTGAAGAACTAGAAATAATCGAAATAACTGAAAAAAAATCTTCTTTCTTAAAAAATCTGCTTACTAAACAATCAAATCTTACTGCTTTAAGTAATCAGCTAAACGAAATTATTGCCTTTTCACGATTCGGATTATAATAATTTGTGTTGCATAAGTAGCTTTAAAAATGAAAAATGATATAACATTTATTTTATAAAATCAGTATCGGTCACAATAAAATTTACTTTAATATTTTGAGAGGTTATTTCATTGCTTGTAGCAAATACCCATTCTTGTAATTTTTCGTGTAATAAAGAATTTAATTTAAGATTTTTAGATGGAGAGATGAGGTTGATTTTTAATGGCTTGCCATTTTCATCTATGACAAAATTGACAATGATTGTTTCGTTTAATAAATCGTAGCGAAGATCTTGCGGAATATATGGCAGTGGTTGATGTAAAATTTTTCTTTCTATTTGATTATCAGAATTATTGTTTATATTTGTATTTGATGGTTGTTGTGATAAGTTATTTTTTGGAGTAACAAAGTTTTTTTTAGTAATATTTTTACTTACTACACTACTTAATGATTGATTATTTTGATTAATTTTAATAACTACAAGATTATCTGATGATTTTGACACAAAACTAGATTGATAGTTTTTTTTATGAGAGTAAGTGTTGGTTATGATCCATAGTAGAAAAATATAACTAAGAATTGCCAGAAATAAACTAATTTTGGGGTGTAGCATAGTTTATAGCCATTGAAACTTGTTTAAATGGCATTTTATTTATTGCCAAAATAGTTTTTAAAACCTCTCCTTGATAGGCTTTTTCGTCGGCAAAAATAACCACTGAAGTATTTTTTTGATCGGTGATTGAACTTAACTCTTGTGATAAATTATTAATATTTATGGCTTTTTGATTAATAAAAACCTTGTTTTCAGCATTAATTGTAATGTTTAATAGATTGTTGTGTGTGTCAATATTATTTGCAGATCCTTGTACTAAATTTACAGGTAGAGATTGATGTTTCTCTAAAGAAATGGTTGCAATAAGCAAAGTAGCGAGCAAGAAAAACATAATATCAACCATGGGAATAATTTCTATTCTTGGTTTATTATTAATTCTTGCTCTATTTATTTTCATTAGTTCATTAAAACTAGCAAATGTTGACCGTTTTCAATTTGAGCAAATCCAGATTGTACTAGAATTGTTTGGATAATATTGTTTTGTGAATCGTAAATAATAATTTCACCTGGTTGCAGAATGGAAACAAAAGAAGAGTGATTTTGCATTATTCCACTACAACCAGAAATTAAAGGTAATACAGCCATATAGCAATAATTGTTATATATAGTTTCGTTTGGAGAAACAATTTCAAGATGTAATTTAGACATAAAGCTATAAAAAAATTAAGAAGCTAATAATTTTTCACCTTTAGCAATTGCTTCTTCGATATTACCAACCATATAAAATGCCGATTCTGGAAGATGATCGAAAGTGCCTTCGCAAATAGCTTTAAAGCCAGAAACTGTATCTTGTAAAGAAACAAGTTTACCTGGTGAACCAGTAAAAACTTCAGCAACATGAAAAGGTTGAGATAAAAATCGTTGAATTTTTCTAGCTCTTGCTACTGTTAGTTTATCTTCTTCAGAAAGTTCATCCATACCTAATATTGCAATAATATCTTGTAAAGATTTATAGGCTTGCAAGATTTTTTGTACTTCTCTAGCTACCCGATAATGCTCGTTACCAACAATTCGAGGATCGAGAATTCGAGAGGTGGAATCAAGAGGATCAACGGCTGGATAAATACCCATTTCAGCAATTTGTCGAGATAAAACTGTGGTGGCATCGAGATGCGAGAAAGATGTAGCAGGAGCGGGATCGGTTAAATCATCAGCAGGCACATAAATTGCTTGCACTGAAGTGATTGAGCCATTTTTAGTTGAAGTGATTCTTTCTTGCATTGCTCCCATTTCGGTAGCAAGTGTTGGTTGATAACCTACTGCCGAAGGAATTCGACCCAAAAGTGCAGAAACTTCGGAGCCAGCTTGAGTGAATCTAAAAATATTGTCGACAAAAAATAATACATCGCGATTTTCTTGATCTCGGAAATATTCGGCTTGAGTAAGCCCAGTGAGTGCAACTCTTGCTCTTGCTCCTGGTGGCTCATTCATTTGGCCATAAACTAAAGCAACTTTAGAATTAGCTAAATTTTTTATATCGATAACTCCAGAATCGATCATTTCATGATAAAGATCGTTGCCTTCGCGAGTGCGTTCACCAACACCAGCAAATACTGAATAACCGCTATGTGCTTTTGCCACATTGTTAATGAGTTCCATGATAAGTACAGTTTTGCCAACACCAGCTCCGCCAAATAAACCAATTTTACCACCTTTAGAATAAGGAGCTAAAAGATCGATAACTTTTATGCCAGTTACTAAAATTTCGGTTTCGGTAGCTTGATTAGTAAAATCTGGTGCCTGACGGTGAATAGAAAAATATTGCTGAGCATCAATTGAACCTTTTTCATCTATAGGTTCGCCAATAACATTCATTATTCGCCCCAATGTTGCTGCACCAACTGGCACAGAAATTGGCTTGCCAGTGCTTATTACTTTATCGCCCCTTGCTAAACCATCGGTAGAATCCATGGCAATAGCTCTTACTGTGTTATTGCCAAGATGTACTGCAACTTCTAGAACTAGCTCTTTGCCGTTATTATTGCATTTTAAGGCTTCGTTTATTGGAGGTAGTTGATTTTCAAAGTAAACATCGACTACAGCGGAAACTATTTGAGTTATTTTACCAACATTAGACATTTTAAAAGTTTAAAAAAATTAGTTATAAAAAAACCATTATATTGCGAAAGCTTCATGATAAAACCGTTGCATCACTAACTAGCAAGAAATTACAACAAATTAGTTATGCAATAGTTTTGTAAAGATTATCAAAAAATATTTGCCATAATTTTAACTGGCAAAAAAATAAAAACAACAAAAATTTTATAAAATATGTTTTAATAGTATTTTAATTTATCTGTGATTTTGCCACGAAAAACCCAATATGAAAAAATAGTATAAGCAATAATGCATGGTAGCACAATAACTACACCAGCAAAAATTATTAATAAAGATTGAGAGCTAATTTGAGTCTCTTGAATTAAAATTTTTTCTGGCACAATGAACGGATAAAAACTGTAAGCTATACCAAAAAAACATACAATGAAAATACCGATAGTTAGCAAAATTGGTAAATAAGAAAATTTATCTTGAGGTAGTGGCATTTTTTTTAACAAGGAATACAGAATATAAGATAAAAAACAGGCAGTAATTGGCATTGGCATTAAATAAAATAAATTTGGTAATGAAAACCATTTATCAAAAATTCTATCGCTCGTTAAAGGAGTGGCTACGGAAATTATCATCATCGCAAAAATAGTGAAATATAAAGAAATTATTGCAAATTTTATAGCTTTTTCTTGTAATTTTTTTTCTGTTTTTAAAATTAACCAACTTGATCCTAGTAAACAATATCCGAAGCATAGACAGATACCGCAAATAATATTAAAAAACCAAGTATAAACAGAATTATTAAATCCTAAAATATAAGAACCAAGCATAAATCCTTGCATAAAAGAAGTAAGTAAAGAGCCGATCGAAAAAATAAAATCCCAAATATTTTGGTGATGATCTTTGGCTTTTGAGCGAAAATCAAAAGCTACACCTCTTAGTATTAAACCAATTAGCATAATTGTGGTTGGGAGATATAAATTAGTAAGAATTTCGCCATAACTTTTTGGAAAAGCAACCAATAAAATACCAATAGCAAGAACTAACCAAGTTTCATTAGCATCCCAAAATGGCCCAATAGAAGATATCATTAGATCTTTTTCTTGTTTATTTGCTTTTAGCATTAAAATTCCTACTCCTAAATCGTAACCATCTAAAATAACATAAATCAACACTGCTAAACCAAGTAATATTGCAAAAATAGTTGGTAAAAATGATAAAAAAGTTTCATTCATAAATAATGCTTAAATTTAGTTTTTGATAATATCTTGTTTTGCCATATAAAAAATAACTTTTATAAAAGAAAAAATCAGTATTACATAAACTAAACTGTATAAAATTAAACTAGATAAAACAAAGTTTGTTTTTAGGTTGGCGGAAACAGCCTCGGAAGTTTTTAATAGGTTGTAAACTAAATATGGTTGTCGACCAATTTCTGAAACATACCAGCCAGCAACGGTTGCTATCCAGCCAGAAAATGTTGTGGCAACCATAATATGTAATATTATTTTTGGTTGTTTTTTATATTTTAACAAATAATACAAAGCAAAAACAGAAACAATAAGCATGATTAATCCAACACCAACCATTACTCGAAAGCTATAAAAGACATAAGCAACTGGAGGGTGGTTTGCAAACTCATTAATTCCTTTAATTTCGGAATCTGTTTTGTGAGTAAGTATGATGCTAGCTAGTTTAGGAATTTTAATTTCGAAGTAGTTTTTTTGATTTTTATCATCTACTATAGCAAATAATCGAAGATCTGCTGGTTTTTCAGTTTGCCAAATACCTTCAATAGCAGCTACTTTTGCCGGTTGATGATGTAATGTATTTATTCCGTGCAAATCGCCAACAAGAATTTGTATAGGGATGGTAAAAAATGCTAAATAAATAGCAAATTTCATTGCTAAATGCACAGAAGAAGATTTATCGTGTTTAATGATTTTATAAGCAGAAATACCCATGATCAAAAATGCCGAAGTAAGAAAAGATGCTAAAAGCATATGAAATAAACGATATGGCATAGAAGGGTTAAAAATAATTTCTCGCCAACTATCAGCATCGATAATACCTTGTTTAATAATGAACCCAGCAGGAGTTTGCATCCAGCTATTTAAAACTATAATCCAAAAAGCTGAGACGGTGGTGCCAATTGCCACTAAAAATGTAGCAAGGTTATGAACTTTATTTGATACTTTATTGATACCAAAAAGCATAATACCAAGAAAAGTTGCTTCCATAAAAAAAGCGGTAAGAACTTCGTATCCAAGCAAAGGACCAGCAATATTGCCAACTTTTTGCATAAATAAAGGCCAATTCGTGCCAAATTGAAAAGACATTGTAACCCCAGAAACAACCCCTAAAGCAAAACAAAGGGCAAAAATTTTTACCCAAAAACGATATAAATGAAACCAATCTTCATTTTTAGTTTGATTATATTTTATTTTAAAAAATAATAAACACCAACATAAGCCAATAGTAATTGCTGGAAATAAAATATGAAAAGTTATATTAATGGCAAATTGGATTCTTGATAAAATAAGATAATCCATATGAAAATATTTTTTAATTCTGTTAAAGATAAGATAATGATAATAGGTATAATTTTAATTTCCAAAAAAAATAAAAGCAATAAAAAGTTTAGATAGCTTTGTGCATTACTAGATAAACATATTTTTTAAATTTTTTTATGTTAAAATTGTTGTTAACGATACCAACTAATTTAGTGCCATTACAAAAAAAACCTTACTCTAAACAAGTTAAATTGAAAAAGCTATATTTAGCTACTAATATCATATAATAATATAAATAAAAATGTTGCATATTGAATATATAATGTATTATAATACTTTTGATAATTATTTTTTGTTAATGAATAGTTAAGT
>CAMAWV010000056.1 GCA_945862075.1 Rickettsia typhi
TTTCTCTTGATGAAACTGCTAATAAAACTTCGATTTATACCAAAATTAGCAGAAATACCATCAATAAAATTTACGATAAAGTTTAAACAAAAGATTCTTCTTACCTACACAAGGCAAGAAGAAAAATCTTTTGGTGAATTTGAATTGGACAAATCTTGTTTTGAACCCCAAAAGAATTAGAGACGAAAAAGATTGAAAAAACTCTTGTCTTTACTCACAAATTTTTTATTTTATTTTTGAGTGAGTTGCAAACGCTATCGTTTTTTTTGCGATCTTTTAAAAAGAGATGGAAAAGTTTATGTTAAAATTATAAGCAAAACTCTGCACAAAAAACAATTAATTTCTATAGTGCAAGGTAAAAATTCTTGAAGGGTTAACAATCAGTACCGATGGCTAGAAAGCTTATGATAGCCTAGGTTTTAAATGGTTATGTCATTTCTCATCATTAAATATTTTTCTCTCATAACAAATTTGCACATAGCAAGAATCATGCAAATGGTATAGAATCTTTTTGGAGTTCTTACAAAAGAAAATTAGCAAAATTTAATGGTTTACTGCTAAAAAATTTATCTTACATTTTAAAAGAAAGTGAATTTAAATTTAATAATAAAAAAACAAATTTATATAAAATTTTGTTAAAAATTATTAGAAAAAATCTACTCTAAAATTTTCTAGACCCTTAATAGATATGAAGTTATTGTATTTATTTGAAGATAAAAATTTATGAGCAATTTCGTATTTAATCGAGAGGAACTATTGGAAGTTCTGATGTATTTTGGTGATTTAAATTATTAATTACTTTATTGCCATCCTTAAAATCGGCTCTGTTTTGTGGTGCAACATAAACTGGAGGTATTTCATTGTTATTATTATTTGGCGATGATAAGAAATTATTAAATTTCTCACCTAAAGAATCGAGAAAACCAGAGGTGTTATCTGAATTTTTATTTTCGGTATTTTGTGGAGTAGAATTGTTATTAATGATAGTGATTTTTTCGATATTATTATTTGGTATAATAGTTTGAGGTTGTGAAGTATTGTTTTGTTGTTCGTTTATTTGGGCTAATTTTTGTTGGAGATCTTTTTTCTTGGCGGTTTTTTTACCTTCGAAACCATCGTAGATTAATTTTTTGTTGCTACCAGTAAAAGAGTTAGGATCTTCTATTTGTTCTTTATTTTCGGTAACTTGTGTTGTGCTAGATTTTTCACCCTTGATTAGTTTTTCAAGATAATCTCGGCGAAATTTTTGAGTTTCTTGTTGTCTGGCTAGGCGATCTTTGTTATTTACAAGATTTTCTTGTTCTTGTTGCTTGCTATACTCTAACTGATATTCTTGTATTGCAACACATTTTTCACCATTCCAGCATCTGTTTTTACCGCACTCGCAACCATAAGTAAGGGCAGAGGTGCAAACAATATTGTAAGGGTCGATTTTTTTTAAGCAATTATCAACACAACCACTGCCAAATTCTCGCCAAATGCCTTGACTTTTTTCACAAGCTGGACGATCATCAAAAGTGGTGGGGCGATTGTTAGCAGAAACATTATTTATAAAACATAATAAAATAATAAATGTTATAATGTTTTTTGCCAACATAAATTTAGTTTAAAATTTTTGCCAATTCTTTAATAACTTCGTCACCCATTTGGCTACATGAAATAGCCGTTTTTGTTGATTTAGCAATATCTGCAGTAAATAAATTATTGTTTAAAACATTACTAATTGCTAATTCTATGATATTTGCTTGTATGTGATAATTAAAAGAATATCGAAACATCATGGCTAAACTTAAAATTGTTGCTAAGGGGTTGGCAACGTTTTTGCCAGCGATATCGGGAGCGGAGCCGTGTATTGGCTCATATAAAGCGAATTGTTTGCCATTAGTTTGTTTTTCACCCAAAGAAGCAGAAGGTAACATACCAAGAGAACCTGTAAGCATTGAAGCGGTATCGGATAAAATATCACCGAAAATATTGCCAGTAAGCATTACATCGAATTGTTTTGGATTTCGTACCAATTGCATTGAAGCATTATCAACATACATATGCGATAGGGCAATTTGTGGATAATGGATTTTGCCAATTTCAGTTACTACTTCTCGCCACATTTCAGTGGTTTCAAGCACATTTGCTTTATCTATTGAACAAAGTTTTTTGTTACGTATTAAAGCTAATTCAAAGGCCACTTTAGCAATTCTAGCAACTTCTTTTGAATTATAAACCATCGTGTTGATACCTTGTTTTGAACCATCAGGTAAAGTACTTACTCCTCTTGGCTCGCCAAAATAGAGATCGCCTGTAAGTTCTCGAACAATCATAATATCTAGACCAATAATAATTTCTTTCTTAAGAGTAGAGCTATCAATTAGAGCATCAAAAACTTTAGCTGGACGAAGATTAGCAAATAAGTTTAATTCTTTTCTGATGCCTAGTAAACCTCTTTCTGGTCTTGCCGCATAAGGTAAATTCTCCCATTTTAAACCACCAACAGCTCCAAGTAAAACTGCATCAGATTTTTTTGCCAAGTCAAGTGTTGCAGAAGGGAAGGGTGTACCAGTTTGATCGTAGGCAATACCACCAAGCAAAGCTTCTTCGGTATTAAATTTAATTTCAGTGTTTTTAGTAAAAAAATCGAGAACTTTTTTTGCCTGATTAATTACTTCAGGACCAATGCCATCGCCAGGAATTAAAAGAATGTTTTTCATAGATTTTACATTTTAAGTTCAGAGAAAATTTTGTGAGTTAAGTTTATACCTTTTTGATTTAGCCAAGTATTTTGAGATTGATGAAAAGAAAAATAATCGGGACCAGTAAATGGCGAAGAATACCAAATTTTTTCATTTCCTGCATTACGATTAATTATGAAAGTTTGTTTGGTGGCAGAAATGGTGATATTTAAAACCCCATCGGAATAATCAATTTCAAGTAAAAATTTTTTGTCGGCTTCTTCTATTTGTTGAGCAAGATCGCTTAAATATTGATGGCAAAGTGCATAAAAATTCATATAATTTTATGGATAAAGTTGTTGCTCTTGCCAAGAATCATCGGATTGCTTAGTATATAAAAAGCGATGATGTAAGCGAAAATCTTGCTCTTGCCAAAACTCAATTTGAGTAGGAATAACAATAAAACCGCTCCAAAAATTTGGTCTTGGCACTGGTTTTTGATGAAATTTTTCTGAAAAATATTGTATTTTGTTTTCAAATTCTTGCCAATTTTGCATTGGTTTTGATTGTGTTGATGCCCAAGCTCCAATTTGGCTTTGATAAGGGCGTGAAGCAAAGTAAATATCAGATTCTGTGTTGCTTGCTTGCTTAACAAAGCCAGCAATTCTTACTTGTTTTTTAAGTTGTTCCCAATAAAAACATAAAGCAACTTTTTTATTGTGTTCTAAATCTTGCCCTTTTTGGCTGTTTTGATTGGTGAAAAAATAAAAACCTTGCTCATTTACTTGTTTTAAAAGCACCATTCTTGCCGAAGGTTGCATATTAGAAGAAACTGTTGCTAAACACATTGCGGTTGGCTCGCTGATTTGCGGACAATTTTTTGCCTCATCTAACCAAATATTAAATTTATTAATTAAAGAAGCAAGATTAGTATTTACCATAGTTTAAGCCAATAAATTTTGTATTCTTTGTGAAAAATTGTAAGCATCTTTTAAAGGCTCATCTTCAACTATACATGCTAAATCGAATAGAGTTTTTACCATATTAGAAGCTTGAGTTGGATTTTGTTTAAAATTATCTGAGATTTTTTGAATAATTTTATTGTTTAAATTTATTTCTAAAATTTTTGCTGAAGCAGAATTTAGTTGTTTTTGTTCGAGTAAAAATCTTTCAAGACGAATATCCATGCCGTAAGCATCAATAGCTAAACACACAGGAGAATTGGTGAGTTTTTTAGAAATTCGCACTTCTTTTATGTTATCTTGTAAGCAATCTTTAAAAAAAGTTAGCAATTCTTGTTGATTTTCTTGATGAGAATTTGTTGATTCTGGATTTTGAGTTATATCACTTTTTATTTCGTCGAGATTAATATCGGTGCGATTAATAGATTGAAATTCTTTTTCTTGATAAATAGTAGCAACCGTTACCCAAAATTCGTCGACTGCATCGGTGAGAAATAAAACTTCGATATCTTTTTTTTGAAAAATTTCTAGCTGTGGCGATGATTGTATTTTGGTAATATTTTCACCTGTTAAAAAGAAAATTTGTTTTTGATTTTCGGAGATTCTACCTAAATATGTTGCTAAAGAAATTGGTATAGTTGTTGATTTTGAAGTATAAAATAAGCAGGTTTCTAAGATTTTTTCACGAAATTCTGATGGTTCGCATAAACCTTCTTTTAAAACCGCCCCAAAATTTTGCCAAAATTCTTGATATTTTTCTGGTGTGTTATTGGCAACTTTTTTAAGTTCACTTAAAACTTTACTGATGAGTGATTTTTTTATTTTATCAAGTACTGCATTATGTTGCAAGGTTTCACGACTAATATTTAGTGGTAGATCATCAGAATCAACCAAGCCCTTTAAAAAACGCAAATAAGCAGGAACTAAATTAAGATTTTCGCTAATAAAAACTTTTTTAACATAAAGTTTTAAAGAGGTTTTACGATCTGGATGAAATAAATCAAAAGGTTTAGTGCTAGGAATAAACAATAAGTTGGTATAACTAAGGTTGCCTTCAACAGTGTTGTGTAATGTTAAAAAAGGCTCGCCAGGTAGGTGTGAAATATGTTTATAAAAATTTTGATACTGTTCTTTGGTTATTTCTTTGCTAGGCTTTTTCCAGAGTGCTGAAGCAGAATTGAGGGTTTCGATTGTTGCACCTTCGTTTGTATTTTCAGGGATAAAACAAATTGGAAAATTAATATGATCGGAATAAGTTTGAATAATATGTTTAATATGAAAGCGATCTAAAAATTCTTTAGCTTCTTCTTTGAGGTGTAAAATAATTTTAGTGCCAGAAAGATTATCAAATAAATTATTTTCTACTAAATCGATGCTAAAAGAATTATTGCCCTCGGATTGCCACAGCCAAAGCTCAGATTCTTCGGCTTTTCTTGATAAAACTTCAACTTTATTAGCAATCATAAAGCTAGCATAAAAACCAACCCCAAATTGCCCTATTAATTGTAGTTTTTCATCTGGATTAGTGCTTTTAGCGATATTTTGTAAAAAGTTTTCGGTGCCAGAGCGAGCAATGGTGCCTAAATTATTGATAAGATCTGGTTTGTTCATGCCGATGCCATTATCGGAGATAATTAGTAAATTTTGAGATTTATTAGTGGTAATATTAATTTTTAATTCTTCGCAAAGTAAATTAGGTTTTTGAGTTGCTAGATAGCGAAGTTTGTCGCAGGCATCAGAAGCATTAGAAACTAATTCGCGTAAAGCTACATCTTTATTAGCATAAAGAGAGTTTATCATTAGGTTTAAAATTTTACCTACTTCAACATCGAAGCTGAAATTATTTTGTGAATTTTGTGAATTAGACATAAAATTTAACGATAGTTTTTTAGAAATTGTTGTAAATACAAGCAATGTAACCTTGTCATAAAATTTTATGATTAATAAATTTTACATGCAAGTAAAAATTAAGAAAGACATTAGCCACATTAGAATATTAGTTCGATACCTTGTGCTGGATTATTATTTTCCGGCAGTGGTTTAGGATTGAAAGCAGGAATTGTAGTGGATTGTTGCCGTTTTCGCAATTCTTCTGATAAACCTACTTTAGCAATAGGATTTAAAATCCGGATTAATCCATGCAAAGGAAGTGTAAGTGATTGAATAGATTCTGGTAGTTGATTTTTTATAAATTCTGTTACTAACTCTTCGTATTTATCTTCATCATTGCAACATTGACATAGAGTACTTAATTCTTCAAATGAAAGTGATTGATAAAATTCTGGTTTTTTCTCTTTTATAAAGTTGTCTACTAACTGTTTTTTTTGCTCCTCATCATTGAAACATTGACATAGAGCGCTTAATCGTGCTGGAGTACATGAAAATAGTGTTGTTTTTAGTGTAGTATTTTTTATAATTGCTTCATGTAATTTAAATCTATCTTCCGGAATAAAATCTTCAATATATTTTATTATATCCTCACTTGTTGCGGTAGGCGGTAATTTATGCTCAATAAAAAGTTGTAGCAATTTCTCTTGATAATATTCATCGTTATTTGCTGTTGGCGATGCGCAATAAAACATACTACTAAAACTTCTCCAAAGCCTTGTATTTTGCCATTCTCTCTGTATTTTTTTATAATCTTCTTTAAGTGTTTTGTATTTCAGACATAATGTTTGTAAGTCTGTATTTTCTTTATATTTATCATCTATTTTGATTCTGTTTAGAGATCTATAGGCTAATTCGGCGATTTTTTTTAAATATTGAGTTTTCTCTTCTGTTTCTTCCTGGGGGATTACTTTTTTTAATTCTTCAGCAAAGTCAATTATATATGTGAAAGGTAAAACCACGTCATCACAAACAGAAGATAATATACATGTTTTCGAACGACGAAGAGCATAATCATGTTTCAACATCGTTAGTTTTATTGGATATTCTTCTGGTTTTAATAAAACGCTTTGTATCGCATTAGTCCAAGCTTCTTCTTTTTCTGTTCGAAATTTATGATAAAGACTGGTATTTGATAAACGGTCAAGATATATACATGTTGGATCGGCAGGTGGAGCAAAAAATGTAATATTAGAGCATATCTTTTCTAATAATGTTTTTACTTGTAAAACATCAACTTGTTGTTCAGTAGAAAGTAGTGTTTGTGTTGAGTTTATTGTGTTTACAATTTTTTGCCAATCATCATCTGTTATACTCGGTAATTTTCTTTTTAAATTCATCATAGAAATAGCCATTGCAGAATAAGCTATATGATTACTATTTAAAACTTCGTCATTAAAAATACTTTGATCAAACGATTTGCGATAATCTGTCATTAATTTAGA
>CAMAWV010000057.1 GCA_945862075.1 Rickettsia typhi
CACGCGGTATTGCTGGATCAGGCTTTCGCCCATTGTCCAATATTCCCCACTGCTGCCTCCCGTAGGAGTCTGGACCGTGTCTCAGTTCCAGTGTGGCTGATCATCCTCTCAGACCAGCTACAGATCATCGCCTTGGTAGGCCATTACCCTACCAACTAGCTAATCTGATAGAAGCTCATCTAACAGCGATAAATCTTTCCCGGCGAACCGGTGATATATGGTATTAGCCTTGATTTCTCAAGGTTATTCCTTACTGCTAGGTAGATTCTTCTATATTACTCACCCGTTTGCCACTGACTTTGAGTTGCCCCAAAGCCCGTTCGACTTGCATGTGTTAAGCATACCGCCAGCGTTCGTTCTGAGCCAGGATCAAACTCTCAAGTTGAGAATTTGTTTGACTTACTCATTTAGAATCTGACATAGACCTAAAAGAGGTAGTCTTAAAACAACTACCGCCTTTATTTTTCTTTCTGCATTTTTTAGTATTAAAACTAAAAATTGTTTTTAAACATATATTCACGATGTAGGAAGTTTTTTAAAATTAAAAACTTTGTTTTAAAATTATGAAGCATTTGAATTAACAAGTCAACAACTATTTTTACTTTTTTTTAAAAAAGTTTTTTATAACTTTATCAAGGAAAATAAAAAAATATTATTTACTTGTGTATGCAACATTTTTTTAAACTAAAAAACAATTTAGAAGCAAAATTTTAAAGGATTAAAATAAGCGTGTCAAGATGTTTTTTTATTTTTTTTAAAAAATGGCTTGCAAACAAGTAAAATAGAAGATCAAAAATTTTAATTTTTTAAAAAAACCAATAAAAAATTGAATCTAAACTTATATTTTACTCACAAGTTTTACCTCTCGTTGCGGAATAGGAATAACAATATTATTGGCAGTTAATTTTTGATAAACATCAATCATCACATCGCTTTTTGCACCCAATCTACCGTCAACAATATCATTAATCCAAAAATATAAAGTAAATTTTATGTCATAATCATCAAAAACACTAAGAAAACACTCTGCCTCTGGATAAGATAAACATTTTTTATGATCTTTAGCACAATCTAGCATAATTTGCTTCGCTTTAACTAAATCGCTACCATAAGCAACACCAACAATAATTTCAATTCTCGCTCTGTTGTTAGAGTAAGTCCAGTTAGTCACTTTATTTATAATAAATTCTTCGTTAGGAATCATGATTTCTTTGCCATCCATTGCCTCAACTAAAGTATATCGACCACCAAAATGCTTTATTGTGCCAAAAATATTGCCATTTTCTAACTCAACAATATCACCAACTTCTACCGATTTTTCAAATAATAAAATAATGCCACTAATAAAATTAGAAGCAATTTTTTGCAAACCAAAACCAATACCAACACCGATAGCACCACCAATAACCGCAAAAGCGGTAAGATCGACACCAAATGTTTTTAAAATAATAATAAAAACAGCGCTATAAATAACGATATCAACAAATTTATTGATAATATTTTTAGTATTAACTTTAATCTCTTGGTTTTCACCAACATAATTTTTAATTTTTTTACTTAAAAATCCTGCAATATACATTACCGAAAGTAAAACGATGATAATTTTTAGAATTAAATAAACAGATATTCTGATTTTGCCTAATTTAAAAGCAAATTGATCGAGATAAGAAATTACTATATCTAGCATACCAAAGACATGCAAAAAAAATGTAGGAACCAATAAAATAATTACCAAACCTGAAAGTAAAGAACTAGCAATAGCAATTCTTATAAAACGAAAAACAACAAGGATAGCTAATAATTTGGAGATAGAATTTAATAAAAACGATGGTTGATGAAAAAAATGATAGAAAGAAGCGGTAATAATAAAAATTAAAAAATTACAAACTAACCAAAGCAAAGGTAAGTAGTATTTTTTGATTAAGCAATGGATGTGTTTACTTGCTAGTATTTTGAGAAAAAACCTAGTTTTAAAAAAAATATAAAAAATATGCGCTAAAACACAAGAGGAAACAGCTAAAAACAATTGAAAATGCGAGTAATCTAAAACAAAATGTTGCAAAAAACTAACAATATTCATATTTTTGAACTAATTTAATCTATTTAAATACTACTCACCTTGACCAGAGCTAAAGCAAGCAATATTATTAAAAGAGTATAGATTTTCGATTTTAACAAAATCAATATTTTTTTCTGTTAATTCTTGCAAAAGTTGTAAAATATTAAGATTTGATACAAATAAATTGGGGTTAATAATTTTAGTTGAAGATTCGCCAGTAATTTTCTGCCCCATAAAACGAAGCATCAAAAAATCACTAGAAACCTGACTAAGAACCGCTTCACTTGGCCATAAAGCTAAACCTTTAGCACTAATTGTTTTTAAAACAAAATTTTTATTATCAAGAGTTGATAATTTTTCAAGTAAAACATTAATATCAGAAGCCTGCCAATTAATAAAAACATCGCAACCTATCAAAAGCCTGGTTTCGCTAGATTTTATAGCTACATAACTTTTAGCCATACTTTTTTGAGTAGGTTGAAAATTAGCAACATTTAATTTTTGAGGCAAATTACCTAAATTGGCAATAACAACCCTAGTAAATTCGGTAGTAGAAACTTTTTGTTTGCTTGTGTTAGAATTATAAATATCGGCGGTATGAATGCCGCTTTCTATGGTTTTATAAAGAGCATTTTGTATTTTACTGGCTGTGTCGGATTGACCTAAATGATTAAGCATCATGACCGAAGCCTGAATTAAGCCTGTTGGATTAGCAATATTTTGAGAAGCAATATCTGGAGCAGAACCATGTATCGCCTCAAACATCGCAAAATTTTCACCAATATTAGCAGAACCAGCCAAACCAACTGAACCAGAAATTTCGGCAACAATGTCAGAAATAATATCGCCATATAAATTTAAAGTAACAATTACATCGAAATTTTCTGGACGCGTTGCTAGTTTAGCACAGGCAATATCAATAATATGGTGATCGGTTTGTATTTGAGGATATTCTTTTGCAATTTCTTTGAAAGTATGATGAAATAAACCATCAGAAAGCTTCATAATGTTATCTTTAGAAAAACAAGAAACTTTTTTACGCCCATTAATAACAGCATATTCAAAAGCATAACGAATGATTTTTTCACAACCTTCTTTAGTGATAAGTTTTAAACATTGATAAGAATCAAGAGTATGGCGATGCTCTATGCCAGCATAAAGATCTTCTTCGTTTTCTCGAATAATAACCACATCGAGCTTTGGAAAATTAGTAGTAACAAAAGGAGAAAAAGAAGAAACTGGCCTTACATTAGCATATAAACCTAGCTTTTTTCTTAGAGTCACATTTAAACTTTTATAACCTCCGCCTTGTGGAGTGGTAATTGGAGCTTTAAAAATAATGCCAGTTTCTTTGATTTTTTGCCAAGCATCGGTAGTTAGACCAGAATTATAACCTTGCTCATAAATTTTTTTACCAACTTCAATAAAATTAAAACTTAAATTTGCTTTAGCCTCTTGTAAAATAAGTAAGGCACTCTCCATAATTTCTGGACCTATACCATCGCCGTAGGCAACTGTGATTTTTTTAGACATATAGATTAGGTTAGATTTAACAAAAACAGGTAAGAAAGAATGCAAATTAAGGAGTCGGGAGCCACCACCACGCAAACCCAGCGTGTGTAGTCATATTCACCAATCAAGGCTGTTGTATTCTGATACACTCCCGACCGAGCAAATATTTTAAAAAATAAATTTTACTTTGCAAGAGCTTTTTACAAAATATTTTCAATGTTGTAAAATATCTCAATTTTATCGTCAAAATCATAATTATCACTTAAGCCTTGAAATCTTATAAAAGAAAGCTCTTGTAAGGCATTTATTGATATTTCTTGCTGACCATTTTTTGGCAAATTTTTGACATTTCCAATAAATATTTTTTGCTCATTGTTGTTTAAATATTTCATAAAATCATTGCAATTTAAGCTTTTTAAATAAGCATTTTTGCAAAAACCACTTTGAGAAACATCAAAACCACATAAATAAACATGTTGATTACCGCTATCTAGGACAATAAAAATACTATGCTTTTGTATTTTTTGATGCTTTATCGAGCAAAAATATTGATAAGCATAGACAGTAAAATTATCTATGGCAATAACTTTAATTTTGGCAACAGTTTGTAGAGTTTTTAAAAAAGCCAAACCAACTCTTAAGCCAGTAAAACTACCCGGACCTTTAACAGTAGCAACAAAAGACAAATCTTGATATCTCAAATTATTAACTTTCAGCATTTCATCGATTGTTGCCACCATAATTTCAGAATGTTTATGAGCTTCACTAATTTTTTTACTAATAATAAGTTGTTGATTGCGATATAAACCAGCACTAAAATTTAGCCCAGAACACTCATAAATTAAACTAATCATAAATTTTTTATTTTTACCCCTTGTAAGATTTTGTTTTGCAACTATCTTGTGAGTTGTTAATGTTAATTTGTTTATTGTTATATTACCTAAGCAATTAGTACAGCAAATATAACTATTAAACAAAACAACATAATATTCTCTAATATTATCTTATCAATATTTAAATTTAAACAAAATTATGGAAATAACTCCTTTACATAATCATGTTCTGGTTGAAAGAATCGAAGCCGAAAGCAAAACTGCTGGTGGCATCATCATTCCAGACACTGCCAAAGAAAAACCAGCCGAAGGTAGAGTTGTTGCCGTTGGCGAAGGCAATCGCGATGACCATGGCAAAAGAATTCCCCTCGATGTCAAAAAAGGTGACGCAATTCTCTTCACCAAATGGGGTGGCACTGAAATAAAAGTTGCTGGCAAAGAATATCTTATTGTAAAAGAATCAGATATTTTAGCAATTATCAACAAAAAATAATTATCAATTAAATTTTAAATAAACAATGGCTAAAAAACTATCATATGGCACTGAAGCAAGAAAAAAAATGGCTAAAGGTGCAGAAAAATTGGCAAAAGCAGTAAAAGTAACTCTCGGGCCTAAAGGCAGAACCGTGGTAATTGAAAAATCTTTCGGCGCTCCACGCACCACCAAAGATGGTGTAAGTGTTGCTAAAGAAATTGAGCTAGCCGATAAATTTGAAAACCTCGGAGCTCAAATGATAAAAGAAGTCGCTTCTCGCACTAACGATGTTGCAGGCGATGGCACCACAACTTCTATTGTTTTAGCAGAAGCTATCATTCATGAAGGCATTAAATCGGTAGCTGCCGGCATTAACCCTATGGATCTCAAACGAGGTATCGATATTGCAGTTGCTGAAATTGTTAAAGAACTCACTAAAATGAGTAAAAAAGTTAGCAACCCAGAAGAAATAGCTCAAGTTGCCACAATTTCTGCCAACGGTGATAACCTAGTTGGTCAAAAAATCGCCGAAGCTGTTCAAAAAGTTGGTGCCGAAAGCCCAATTACAGTTGAAGAAGCTAAAGGTTTGGAGTTTGAAGTAAATGTGGTTGAAGGTATGAACTTCGATCGTGGTTATCTTTCTCCATATTTTGTAACTAACCCAGAAAAAATGACAGTTGAAATGGAAAATCCTTTCATTTTGTTATTTGAAAAGAAAATCACTAATCTACAACCAATGGTTCCTGTGCTTGAATCAGTGGTACAATCTGGCAGATCACTCTTAATAATTGCCGAAGATGTTGAAGGTGAAGCTTTAGCAGCCTTGGTGGTTAATAAATTAAGAGGTGGTTTAAAAATTGCTGCTGTAAAAGCTCCTGGTTTTGGCGACAGAAGAAAAGCAATTCTCGAAGATATTTCAGTTTTAACTGGCGGACAGTTAATCTCTGAAGATCTCGGCATGAAGCTAGAATCTGTAACTTTACAACAACTAGGTCAAGCAAAAAGAGTGATTATCGACAAAGAAAACACCACTATCGTTGACGGATCTGGCGAAAGCTCCGATGTTAAAGCTCGTTGCAAAGCCATCAAAGCTCAAATCGAAGAAACCACTTCTGATTACGACAGAGAAAAACTTCAAGAAAGACTTGCGAAACTTTCTGGCGGTGTAGCTATCATTAAAGTTGGTGGAGCAACCGAAATTGAAGTGAAAGAGAAAAAAGATCGTGTAGATGATGCAGTAGCTGCCACAAGAGCCGCAATGCAAGAAGGTATTGTTGCTGGCGGTGGTTCTGCTCTTATTTTTGCTGGCAGAATTTTAGATAAACTAAAAGGAGCTAACGACGATCAAAACTTTGGTATCAACATTATCAAAAAAGCTATCCAATCTCCGGTGCGTCAAATTGCTGAGAATGCTGGTTTTGATGGTGCAGTTGTTGCCAACGAAATCATTGTAAAAAATTCGCAAAACTACGGCTATGATGCTCAAAATAATGTTTATGGCGATATGTTTAAAGCTGGTATTATCGATCCTACTAAAGTAGTTCGAACCGCTTTACAAGATGCTTCTTCGGTTGCTGGTTTATTTATCACCACCGAATGTGCTATTGTTGAGAAGAAAGAAGAAAATGCCCATGCTCATCCAGCTCCTGCTGGTATGCCTGGTGGCGGTATGTTTTAAGTAAAAAACTACTAAAATATTTATCTTTTTTAAATAGTGTCTTGAAAGCCAAAAACTTTCAAGACACTTTTTTTTTATAACATTTTTAGAAACAATATTAACTATAAATTACACACCACTAACGTTGCGATTCTTCCCTTTTACCTACTGAACAGCAAGCATCAAAAGGAGACCAACAAACATTTTTAGGTTGAGCAGTTTTTTCTGAAATGCGAGAGTTACTTGGTTCTTCTGCGGGTTCGGTGCGAGAGTTACTTGGTTCTTCTGCGGGTTCGGTGCGAGAGTTACTTGGTTCTTCTGCGGGTTCGGTGCGAGAGTTACTTGGTTCTTCTGCGGGTTCGG
>CAMAWV010000058.1 GCA_945862075.1 Rickettsia typhi
AGTAGGCGGGGCACCAGATCCTCCGGGTACTCTTTTACCAAAAGATTGCAAAGAAGTGGTCTCATACCAAGCGGTTAAACCGTTTATTTCGCCCACAGAAGATCTAGCAGTAAGAGATCTGGCAGAATTAAGTCGAGAAGCCGAAACTAACGAACCACCTTTCATTACTCCAGTAATTAAAATGCCAATAATTAAAATAACCACTGATAATTCTAATAAAGAAAAGGCTGTTTTTTTGGTTTTTTCTTTCACTTTTTTTGACCACACATTTAACATAAATTAATCTAAAAACGGGTAATCGATATAGCCTTTTTCACCACCACCGTAGAATGTTTTTCTGTTGTAATTATTTAGTGTGGTATTTTCTAAAAATCTTCTTGGCAAATCTGGATTAGAAATAAACAATCTACCAAAAGCTATTGCATCTGCTAAATTATTATTTAAAGCTTGCTTTGCCAACTCTAAATTATAACCTCCAGCAGAAATTACTGGCATTTTGCAAAGCTTTTTAAAAATATTTGCTACATTTGGAGCAGATAAATTAACATCATCAGATCCTCCTGCAGTTGAAGATCTTGGCTCAATTAAATGCAAGTAAGCAATATTTTTAGCTGATAACTGATTTATTATATAAGAAAAAAGCTCGACAGGATTACTATCGGACATATCGTTAAAAGTGCCATAAGGTGATAATCGCACTCCAACTCTACCACTACCCCAAACTTTAATGACTTCATCAAGAATTTCAAGTAATAACCTAGCTCTATTAACAATTGAGCCACCATAATTATCGGTGCGAATATTAGAATTATCTTGCAAAAATTGATCGAGTAAATAACCATTAGCACTATGTAATTCGACACCATCAAAACCAGCCTCTTTAGCATTTATAGAAGCTTGTTTATAATCGGCAATTAAAGTAACTATTTCATGCAATTCAAGAGCCCTTGGAGTAAGAATGGGAGTTGGCTTAAATTCAGATGTATAGGTGCCACTATTTTTAGCAGGTATCGCTGATGGAGCAACTGGAATTTGATTATTTGGTTGTAAAGAAAAATGTGAAATTCGTCCAACATGCCATAACTGTAAAAATATTTTACCACCTTTTTTATGAACTTCATTAGTAATTAACTGCCATCCTTTAATTTGCTCTGAAGAATAAATACCAGGAGTAGCAGGATAACCCTTTCCTTGGGCGGAAATTTGAGTTGCTTCTGAAATAATTAAACCAGCACTAGCTCTTTGGGCATAGTAAATAGCATTTAACTGATTAGCAATATCGCCAGGTTGTGTAGATCGCATTCTGGTTAGTGGAGCCATGATAATACGATTATTTAAAGTGATCTCGCCAATTTTTAAATTAGTAAATAAAGTTTGATTAGTCATAAAAAATTAATTATTAATAAAACCGCTCTCGGTAAAGATTTTTTTAGCATTTTCAGTTTTTAAAAATTTTAAAAACTCCCTAGATAAATCCATGTTGTTACTTACAATTGCCATAGCCTGATAACTTCTTTCTTGGTCGCTAGCAATAATGCGTAAATTATGATTTTTCATTAACTTACTAGCAAAAATTAACCCATAACTATCGTAATTATCTTCGATATCATGAATTAACAGAGAACGATCTTCTGGTATTTTTTCAAAAACTTTTAGGTTTTTAAACTCTACACTATTAAGTATTTTTTTACTATAAAAACCCTCGGAAGTATTAACATGATTCACAATTAAATTTAAACGGTAATCATCGATAATTTTTAAAGCCTCGAGAAGAGAAATATTTTTTTTCATCATGTTTATAGGAAGCATGATATCTTTTTTGCAAACCAAAACTAATTTATCACTAGTGACATAAAAAATATTATAAACATCTACCAAACCTCTTTGTTTTATAGTATCTATAATGAAAGAATTGGCAGAAATAAAAACATCAAAAACCGATTCTTCATCGAGATTATTTAAAAAATCAACTGAAGAATCAAGATTAACAGTAATTGTAGCATTATTTTTTTGTGAAAAATCTCGAGCAATTTTAATTAGTGCTGATGATAAATTGGGATCGGCATAAACATTAATATTTCTAGTGTTCACCGCCCAAGAATAATGTGGCACCAAAAATAATAAAAAAATGTATAAAAAACTTAAAATATTGCCGTTTTTAATTATAAATATATTTATTGACAGTGATTGTTTCATTAAAAAACCAAAATTTGTTAATAAATTGGAAATTTAGCACATAAACTTTGCACTTCAATTTTAATTTTATTACATAAAATTAAAGTTTCATCAAGACCATGACTGGTAAATTTATGTAAAATATCAGCAATATAGTTGCCAACAAGAATAAATTCTTTTTCTATAAAACCTCGAGTAGTACAAGCTGCAGTACCAAATCGCAAACCAGAAGTAACAAAAGGGCTTCTTGGATCATTTGGAATGGCATTTTTATTACAAGTAAGCCCTGCTTTTTCTAGTATAAATTCAGCTTCTTTACCAGTAATGTTTTGCAATGGAGTAAGATCGGCAACCATTAAATGACAATCGGTGCCACCAGTGGTAATTTGAAAACCCCTGTTTATTAAGGTTTCTGCTAGCACTTTAGCATTTGCCACAACTTGTTTTGAATAGTTTTTAAAACTAGGTTGCAAAGCCTCGCCAAAAGCCACAGCTTTACCTGCAATTACATGCATTAATGGACCACCTTGCAAACCCGGAAAAACTGCAGAATTAATTTTTTTTGCTAAATCTTCATTGTTAGTAAGAATTATTCCACCTCTAGGACCTCTTAAAGTTTTATGAGTAGTAGAAGTTACGATATCAGCAATATCAATAGGCGAAGGATATAAACCAGAGGCAACTAAACCAGCAATATGAGCCATATCAACCATCAATAATGCCCCAACCTCATTAGCTATCTCACGAAATTTTTGCCAATCAATAATTCTTGGATAAGAAGATATGCCAGCTACAATCAATTTTGGTTTGTGTTTTTTAGCTAAATCGTAGACTTGATTATAATTTATTAAACCAGTATCGGCACAAATACCATACTGTATAGCATTTAACCACATACCAGAAATAGTGCGCATAGCACCATGAGTTAGATGGCCTCCTGCAGCCAAAGACATACCCATTATAGTGTCGTGTGGCTGTAAAGTTGCTAAATATACAGCCAAATTAGCACTAGCACCAGAGTGTGGCTGAACATTGGCAAATTTTACACTAAAAAGTTCGCAAACTCTTGTAATAGCAAGCTCTTCTATGATATCTGAAAATTCACAACCTCCATAATATCTTTTATGAGGATAACCCTCGGCATATTTATTGGTAAAAATCGAACCTTGAGCTTCTAGCACTGCTTTACTTACAATGTTTTCAGAGGCTATTAATTCTATTTGGTTTTGTTGACGAGATAATTCGAGAGAAACAGCTGAAAAAATATCAGGATCGGAGTTTTTTAAAGAATTATTTAATTGTGTATAAAAAAGAGACATAAAAAAGTTTCAAAAAATTATTTACCAAAAAAATATTGAATTAAATTTAAATCAGTTATTTTATTTTAGCAATAGATTTTTGTTTAAATTACATTTGATTTTAATATTAAAAATTTTGATTAGCAAAATTTCAAGTTTTAGCAGAATTCTAATTCCAAATTTGCTTTGATTTTTTATTTTTAAAATTTTATAATGTTATTTCATTATTTTCATTCAAAATATATTGTTTTATACTAGTTGCCATTTATTAAATGCATCAAAAAAACAAAATATTTTTAATTTTAAATCATTTAGTTTTAAAACTGAAATTTTACCTAGATAAAAGTTTGAAACTAGATATGAAAATTAATTACTTCATATCAAGTTTTTTATGTATTTAAAGATAAAAAATTAGTATTAATTTATAAAAATTATCAGTTTATGGCAAATTTCTTAAAAACAATCAGAGAATCAAAAAGAATAAGACAAAGCGAACTTGCTAAACAAGTAGGGGTTAGTAAACAATTACTTTCTGGTTTCGAAAATGGTAGAAGCGGCATCTCAAATGAAGTACTAAAGAAATTAGCTATCGCTCTTGATGTTTCGCCAGATAGTATTTTATTAGGAAAATCTAATCGATCTTTCGATGAAGTGGGCAAAAAACAACTCACCGAAGCCATGCGAATAACTTTTGAAGAATATGGCGATAAACTCGATAAAGAAACCATAATAAGAATTGCTACCGAATTATATGGCATGATTTTTTATAATGAATTTTTAATTAATGATGTTGAAAAAATTAAATATCAAGAATCTTTACAAGAAAAAATCATTACTGGCTTGGCAGCTAAGTGTTTTTTACAAATTAAAACATAATTATCATGTCTCAAAGAAAAGAAATGGCTGAAAAAGAACTTGAAAAAATGTATGATAATCAATTAGCTTGGTTACAAGTTGGTAAATTATTACATAATCGAGTTAATGTTTCTTTGCAAGAAAATCCTAAATTAAACTTACTTTTAAAGCTTACCATATTAAGCAACATAGGTATTTGGCTTACCTTTTTCTTTATAACATTTTTTTTATAAAAATCTATGTCTAAAAACCTTATACTTTATATAGAAGACGAAGATTTTCAAGCAAAAATTTTTTCTAAAATTATTGAAAGCGAGCTTGATTCTTATAATTATAAAGTTAAAATTATTAATAACGGAGAAGATTTTATCACTCTTTTAAATAATCAAAACAAAACTTTTAATGATATCAATCTTAACGAAATAGGCTTAATTCTGATCGATTTAGCAATGCATGATATTTCTGGAGTGCAACTTTTACAAGAAATAAAAAAACACCAAATAACTCTTCCTGTAGCAATTCTTACTGCTCGAGAAGATGATAATATAAAACAACAAATTACCGATCTTGGTGCTAATGATTATTTTATAAAAGGTAAAAATATCGAAGAATTAGCACGTTTGCGAGATTTTATCATTGCTAATATGCAATTAATTTAAAATGTCTAACTACCAAAATAAGCAACTGAATTTTAACCAATATCATCCAGATACCCAGCTAGTTCGAGCAGGATCTATCCGATCTAATTTTGGCGAAACATCTGAGGCTATTTTTTTAAACTCTGGTTTCTGTTATAATTCTGCCGAAATTGCCGAAAATAGGTTTAATGGTAACGAACCAGGTTTTGTTTATTCTCGATACTTAAATCCGTCTTTAAAAATGCTAGAAGATAAACTTATTCTTATCGAGCAAGCAGAGTCGGCAGTTGTGATGGCATCTGGTATGGCAGCGGTTTTTGCTAGCATTATGTGTCAAATAAAAACTGGCGATCATTTTATTGCTTCTAAAGTTTTGTTTGGTTCTTGTCATCATATTGCCACAAAAATTTTACCAAATTACGGCATAGAAGTAAGCTTGATTAATGCTACCAATCAACAAGAATTAAAAAAAGCATTTAAAAAAAATACCAAGTTAGTATTTATCGAAACACCTGCTAATCCCACCCTAGAAGTTCTTGATATCGCTTTTATTGCCAATTTATGCAAACAAAATAATGTCAAACTGATTGTCGATAATATTTTAGCATCTTCCTTTGGGCAAAAACCACTTGCTTTAGGAGCCGATATTGTTGTATACTCCAGCACCAAACACTTTGATGGTCAAGGTAGAACTCTCGGTGGAGCGGTTTTAGGTAAGCAAGATTTTATTAAAGATATCTTATTGCCTTTTCATAGGCACACAGGCCCAGCTCTTAGCCCTTTTAATGCTTGGATTATCCTAAAATCGCTTGAAACTTATAATTTAAGAATGCAAAAACATTGTGAAAATGCTTTACAAGTAGCTCAATTTCTTGATAAACATCCTAAAATAAAAAAAGTTTTTTATCCACACTTACCTTCTCACAAGCAATTTGATTTAGCAAAAAAACAAATGCTTAATGGCGGTTCAATGATTGCCTTTGAAACTATTGGCAATAAAAATGATTGTTTTAAATTTTTAAACAATCTACAATTAATTGATATTTCTAATAATTTAGGCGATGCTAAATCATTAATAACTCACCCTGCAACAACTACTCATTCTAATATATCCCAAGCCGAACAACAAGAAATAAATATTACCCAAACTTTATGTCGTTTATCTGTTGGTTTAGAGCATTATACCGATTTAATAAACGATCTCAACAACAGTTTAAACCATATTTAATATGCCTAGCTTCGATATTGTTTCAAAAATAGATCAACAAGAACTAGATAATGCAGTAAACTCTGTTTTGCGAGAACTTACCAACCGCTACGATTTTAAAGGAGCTATTTTTAATGTTGAATTAAAAATAAAAGATAACCTCATTATTTTAACAGCAGACAGTGACTATAAAATCAATGCCATTGGAGAATCTTTAAGGGTTTTTGCCACTAAAAGACACATCGACATTAAAGCTCTTGATTTTTTAACTATACAAAAAGCAGGTGGTAATACTTTAAAACAAGAGGTTAAAATTAAAAATGGCATCGACACCGATACCGCCAAAAAAATTGTTAAACAAATCAAAGATGCTAAACTAAAAATACAAGCCTCCATCAAAGGAGAAGAGGTTCGAGTGGATGGTAAAAAAATAGACGATCTTCAACAGGCAATATCTTATTTAAAAAGCCATAACTTTAATTTACCACTTCAATTCATTAATTTTCGTGACTAATAAAATATTA
>CAMAWV010000059.1 GCA_945862075.1 Rickettsia typhi
GAATCCTCCTACACAGGTTTCTATGTTGTCGTCAATTAATCCAGAACCGCTTGTTCCACAACCAGCTATTATTGGAAATCAACGCCTCTAATACTTTATGAAATATCTTTAATTTTTGCAACCATATCGTCAAAAATTTTCATAAATTCTTGATTATGAGAAATATTTTTTATTGCATCTTCTAACAGTTCAAATTTCGTTGAAAAGTATTTATCAAATAACTGTCCGCCTCTTAACACATTTTCTTTTGGAATATAATGAGACTGCCATCTTATTTTTTTATTAAAATAATAAATTATTGGCATTATTGGTTTTGTTGAAGATGGAGAAATATGATTTTGTATTAATAAGAATGTTTTTATAAATTTACGATTAATGTCGGCAAATTTTCCTGTATCGTGATCGTCATTATATTTAATTTCTAAATAAATTATCTGATCTTTTGTTTCAAATAATAAATCTATATCTTGCTTAAAAAAAATTGCTTCATTGTTAATTTTGTTTTTATTGGTAATATTTTCCTTTAATTTACTAAAATTTAAATTTAATTCCAATTCGGTGGCTTCTTTATTTTCTCTATCATAAATATATTCTTCTATAATGTTATTAACTTCTTTTGAAAAAGAAGATGCAATTCTTTTGCCCGATAACTGATGAAGCATTAGATTTTCTTCTTTTAAAATGATTGCCGATAAAAGATTTTGTAAAAAATTACCAAATTTAATGTTTAGAAATTGTAATATACCGCCTATAATTCTGTATTGAATAGGAATAAAATGCATTTTTTCTTGATGTTTATTATATTGTTTTGCGATATTTTTATTAGATAAACTTTCATTGACAAGTTTTATAATAGAGTCTCTAATAATATTTTCTAAATCTGATTGTGTTATCATAATAAATAATCTTGTATTGAATTTTGCAATCTCGCTAAAGAAATATCAACATATTTTTGTTCTTTTTCTATACCAATAAAGTTTCTATTATAAGTTTTGGCAACCATTGCGGTGGTTCCGCTTCCAGAGAAAGGATCGAGAATTAAATCGCCTTCTTGTGAAGATGATAAAATAACTATAATTCTTGCGGTTTTTGAGTGGAATGTAATTTATTGCCATTTTCATCGCGTAATCGTTCTTTTTCTGTGCATAAACCAATCTCCCAAACCGATTTCATTTGTTTGCCACCGTTAAGTTCTTTCATAAGTTGATAATTGAAAGTATATTTTTTTTGATTAGAACTTTTTTTACACCACAATAAAGTTTCTGTAGCATTTGTAAATCTTACACCTCAAAAATTTGGCATAGGGTTTTTTTATACCACTGAACATCGTTTAAAATCCAAAACCCCATATCCATCATCATTTTACCGATTCGAAAAATATTGTGATAACTACCAATAACCCAAATTGCTCCATCGTCTTTTAGAGTTCTTCTGCATTGAGTGAGCCATTGTTGGCAAAATTCATCATATTCGGCAAAACTAGAAAATTTATCCCAATCGTCAGTAACACCATCAACAATGCTATTATCTGGCCTAGTAAGAGTTTGTTGTAGTTGTAAATTATATGGAGGATCGGCAAAAATTAAATCGAATGTTTTGTCGGGAAAGCCAGATAAAACATCGCAACAATCACCGCAGATTATTTTGTTTATCTGCATAATTTACACAAACTTGATTGCCAAGATTTCGTAAAAAACTATTCCACCAGGAGTGGTAATTTCGATTTCGTCGCCAACTTCTTTACCAAGCAAGGCTCTGGCAACTGGCGAATTGGCAGAAATTAAACCAAGATCAAGATTGGCTTCAAAATCACTAACAATTTGATAAGAAATTTCTTTTTTGCCGTTATCAAGCACCACAGTAGCACCAAAAACCGCTTTATTGCCAGAAAGTTTAGCAATATAAACAACTTCGGCTCGGTTTAGTTTATCTTCGTAATTGGCAATTTGGGCTTCGATAAAGCCTTGTTTTTCTTTGGCAGAATGATAATCGGCATTTTCACGTAAATCGCCCAACTCTCGGGCGGCGGCAATTTGCTGAATAACTTTTGGACGATCGTGATTTTTTAAATTTTCGAGAATTTCTCTTAATTTTTTATAGCCTTTTTCGGTGATGAGAAATTTTTGCATAAATTTTAATATTTATAGTTATCGGTTTTAAAAGGGCCTTTTGGATTAATTTTTAGATATTCTGCTTGTTCTTGGGTTAGATTAGTAAGCTCTGCTCCAAGCTTGGCAAGATGAAGTATAGCCACTTTTTCATCGAGATGTTTTGGCAAAATATAAACTTGATTTTGATAATTGCTATGATTTTGCCATAGCTCAATTTGAGCCATTACCTGATTTGTAAAGCTTGTTGACATCACAAAAGCACTATGCCCTGTGGCACAACCAAGGTTTAAAAGCCTGCCTTCGGCAAGTAAAATAAGCCTTTTGCCATTTGGAAAATTAATTTGATCGAGTTGCGGTTTGATATTTACCCATTTTAAATTTCTTAAATATTCTACTTCTATTTCGTTATCAAAATGCCCAATATTGCCTACAATAGCACAATCTTTCATGGCTTTCATATGCTCAAAAGTAATTACTGAAACATTACCTGTGGCGGTAATAAAAATATCGGCCTGACTTACCACTTTTTCTAGTGGCAACACACTAAAGCCAGCCATAGCAGCTTGTAAAGCACAAATGGGATCGATTTCGGTTACTATAACTCTAGCTCCTTGGCTTTTAAAAGCTTCGGCACAACCTTTGCCAACATTGCCATAGCCACAAACCACCACCATTTTACCTGCAATCATGATGTCGGTTGCTCTTTTTAAGCCATCTATAACACTTTCTTTGCAACCATATAAGTTATCAAATTTAGATTTTGTAACTGCATCATTAACATTAATTGCTGGCACTCTTAACCTACCTTCTTGTTGCATTTGATAAAGCCGAGCTACACCTGTAGTGGTTTCTTCTGATAAGCCCTTAATATTTTTGAGTAAATCTGGATATTCTTCATGAATTATTTTGGTTAAGTCACCACCATCATCGAGAATTAAATTTGGCACCCAGCCATTTTTGCCAAAAATAGTTTGCCTGATGCACCAATCATATTCTTCAAGAGTTTCGCCCTTCCAAGCAAAAACAGGAATTCCAGCACTAGCAATTGCGGAAGCAGCCTGATCGACGGTAGAAAAGATATTACAAGAACTCCATCGAACCTCGGCTCCTAAATGCACCAAAGTTTCAATTAACACTGCGGTTTCAATAGTCATATGTAGGCAACCAGCAATTCTTGCCCCTTTTAACGGCAAACTATTGGCATATTCAGCTCTTAAAGCCATAAGACCAGGCATTTCGTTTTCGGCAAGGGTAATTTCGGCTCTGCCAAGTGAGGCAAGAGAAAGATCTTTTACTTTATAATCAAGCATTTATATAGGAGAAATAATGGTTAAACAAATAAACGGAACTATAAAAACATAACCAAAACTCAAAGGCTTGGTAGGTTTTAAAGCTTTAAAAACAGCAAAAAGAGTTATTGTTACCACTAAACAATAAAACAAACAGTTTTCAATATTTAAAAGAACCGAAGCTAATAAAACAAATTTGCTATAACTAAAAAAATGTTGCTCATTAGCAAAAAGATAGGGACTTTTATTATAAATGATTTTATGTAAAGCAATCACAAAAAAAACACCAATCAAGCCAGAATATGCCATATTTAAAACTGTTTGATCTTGTAAAATTTTATCGGAACCAACAAAAAATAATACAAAAAGCAACACTTGATCGGGGAAAACTTTATGAGTAAAATCGCTAGCCATGGCCACCACTAAAGCAACACTTGCCAACGAATAAACAATAAATTTTTCGGTAAAACCAAAACTATAATAACAAACTAAAAACAATAAAACCGTGGTAAGCTCAACAAATAAATGTACTTTTGGCACAGGATGCTTACAAGCCCTGCATTTACCACGTGTAATTAACCAATTTAAAATAGGAATTAAATCGCGCGTAATGATGGTGGTGCCACAATTAGAGCAACGAGATTTTGGACCAAAATATCGACCAAAGCAAGATTCTTTACGCGGTAAGCGATAGGCAAAAAGTGTGGCAAAAGAGCCAAAAGCAGCCCCAAAAATTAAAGTAAGAATAATACCAATAATTTGTTCTGTATTCATAGTTTTAATTAGTTGATTTTCTTTCAAGATATAATATAACATCTGCTCTATCTTGTGGTTTTTTTAAGCCAGCAAAAGCCATTTTAGTGCCTGCAATGTAGTTTTTAGGCTTAGTGATAAATTGGTTTATTTCTTCGGCACTCCAAACTCCGCCTTTGGCAATGAGAGCTTCGGAATAATTAAAACCAGCCATTGAGCCTTTTTTTCGACCAACAACAGAATAAAGATTTGGCCCAACATTTGCCCCTTCGCCTTGGTTTATGTTGTGACAAGAAGAACATTTTTTAAAGATTTTTTCACCTCGAGCAAAATCGGCAGAAGCTAATAATTCGGATAAATCGGGGATTTTTTCTGGTGCCTTTACCACAGGCTTGCCGTCGGTAGCAAATTCAATAAAAAAACCTCTTTTATGAGGATTGGTGGCGCGATACAAAACATTAGCTACAACCGAAACTAAAACAACAATGATAAAAGCAAAAAATAGGCTAGCTGAAACATTAATAAGTTGTTTTTTATGCTGTAAAAATAATTTAAGCAAAAGTTTTTTCATTTATTTATAAAAACATTAATTAAACAAGGCAGATAAAGATTTCTCACAAACAATATTATTAATTGCTGTGGCTAAAAGGCAAGAAATATCAATTATTTCGATGTTTTTAGTTACTAAAGTATGGTCAGTTGGGTTTATTGAATTAGTAATAACTAATTTTTTGAGCTGAGAATTAGCAATTTTTTGCCAAGCATTTTGCGACAAAACACCGTGTGTAATGTAGGCAGAAACACTTTTTGCCCCTTGATTTATTAAAGCCGTAGCAGCATTGCATAAAGTGCCACCAGAATCAATCATGTCGTCAACAATAATGCAATTTTTATTAGCAATATTGCCAATAATATTCATCACTTCGCTTTCGCCGGGTTTGACTCGTTTTTTATCGACAATTGCTAAATCAACTGAAATTTTACTAGCAATATTTCTAGCCCTCACTAGGCCACCAACATCAGGCGAAACAATAGTTAAATTATTTACTTCAAAGTTTTGTAAAATATGCTCAATAAACAAAGGAGAGGCATATAAATTATCAACAGGAATATCAAAAAAGCCCTGTATTTGCCCAGCATGTAAATCGAGAGTAAGCACTCTATCGGCACCAGCAGAAGTGATGAGATTCGCAATTAGTTTAGCAGAAATAGGGGTGCGTGGGGCAACTTTACGATCTTGCCTGGCATAGCCAAAATAAGGCATGACGGCAGTAATAGTTTTGGCAGAAGCTCTTCTTAGGGCATCGATAACAATAAGTAATTCCATTAAATGATCGTTAGCAGGATAAGATGTAGATTGCAAAATAAAAACATCTTGCCCTCGAACATTTTCGGCAATTTCTACAAAAATTTCGTGATCGGCAAATTTTTTAACTTCGGCCAAAACCAAGCTAATATTAAGATGAGAAGCTATTTTTGAAGCAAGTTGTTTGTTGCTGTTGCAGGCTAGCAATTTCATAAATTTTTATTAATATATAGAACATATGGTAAAAACAACAATCATTTTAAACTTATTTATCAAGATAATCAAGATGTTTTTAGAGTTCAGAAATATTTAGAAAGTAGATAAAAATATTAGTCAAGACAATAACCAATTAAACAATTACCTACATAGAACTGTGCCTTTTTACGATCACCTCGTGCAGGATCGCCACATATTCCATTACCCACCTTTTCAAAATCAAAACGGTAAAAACCTCCAGCACTATAACCTGCTCTGTCTCTCCCCCAATAAAATTTTTCACATGTTTTACCATTAGCGCCATACACAATTTTTATATAACGTACTCCATATTCATCAGAGTATGCATATGATGAAACTAAAGGGGTATCTTCGTCAACTAATGATCCCGTTTTTTCATCAAATATTTTCTGACAACTCACTACACTGCCAACGCCATTTTGAGCTGTGCGTAAAGTTCCTGATGCTCGATTGGTTGGGCAATACGCATAGACGGTTTGTTTATCAACAATGCCGTAGCCTGCATCACAAGTAACTGCTGCATTATGTGTTTTATCACCTGTTGCATTAGCAATTGTGCAAGTATTAAGAGCGCAATGATTTGGATTTATTGTGAAAACCAATCCAGTTGTTGCTGTATTGTTGCAAGTATAGGTCGCGGAATTAGTATTCTTACTATAGCCATTAGCACAATTTATGGTAGAAGAGTTTTGGCTATGATTTATAGTTATTGGTAATCCAGTATAGCCAGTAGTTAAAGCAATAGTGCATTGGTTTATAGTGCATCCAGTTAATGTAGGTGCGGTTGATGATCCAACACTAGTAGCACTGCAAGTATAAGTAGGGCTTCCGCTATAACCACT
>CAMAWV010000060.1 GCA_945862075.1 Rickettsia typhi
GACGAATTTTGGTATCGTAATCGCCTTTTCCTATGTTGATAGTCATTTTAATTTCTTTAACTTCTATCACTTTTTGCTTTCTTTTAGATTCATTAGCTTTTTTTTGCAATTCATATTTCATTTTACCAAAGTTAGAAATTTTGCAAACAGGGGGATTAGAATTTGGGGAAACTTCTATTAAATCAAGGTTATATTCGCGTGCTTTTTTGATGCCTTCGGTAACAGACATAACACCAAGCATTTTGCCTTGATTATCTATAACCCTCACTTGAGGGGCTTTAATTTGTTCGTTAATTTTAAAAAAATTATCGGTTTGATTGTTTGATTTCACACTAAAAAATTAAGATTAATACAACATAATAACCTTTGTATTCTAAATTTGTTTTATTTTGCTAGTTTGATAAAAATTTTTAGCTATTTGTTATCTGGTATTGATATTTGAGTATATCAGATAACAAATAAACAAGAAATTTATATCAAAAATTACAAATATTAAGTAAAATATAATTAGCGATACAAACAAGGTTTCATTATGCTTTTCATTATGCTATATACTAGCATAATCAAGTATTTACTAGTATATAATATATTCTTTTATAAAAAGAAACTAAATATTTTAAATTGCTTTTTATAATTTGCAAAACATTTTTAAGATAATCTTACAAGAAGATTGTTAATTACACTGATAGTGTTAAATTTTTTCTATTGAAAAATAAAAATTAGCTTGCATTTAATTTATAATCAGTTAAAATTTTTGCTTATTTTATATTAAAACAATTTTTAACAAATTAAAAAATGCTTGTTAGCAAAAATTACAGTAAAGCCTTATTTAATATAGCTTCACAGCAACAAGTTCTGCCTCAAATAAAAGAACAGTTAGCTGAGTTAAACAAGCTTTTTACGCCTGCTTTATTATCGAACTTAAAAAATCCCACTCTTAATAAAAACTCTTTATTGGTTGTTGTTAAAAAAATTATTGAAAAATCAAAATTCTTACCAATAATCAATAATTTTTTATTAGTTTTAGCTAATAATAAAAAAATACATCTTCTTGCAGAAATTCAACAACAATTTTTATATCTTTACAATAAATATAATAATATCTTGCAAATAGAAGTTATTTCTACCACAGGAAACATTAATATCGATGAAATCAATAATATTTTAAGTGAAAAATTACCTTTCCAAAAATTTATTATTTCGCAAAAAAGCAATAGTCAAATATTAGCTGGCTTACAAATTAAACTTGAAAACACCATTTTTGATGCTAGTCTCTGCCAAAATCTAGCACAAATAAAACAACATCTCATTAATTCTCTTAATTAATTTTTTTATTATGTCACTAGACACAAATCAAATTTATAGTATCTTACAAGAAAGTTTCAAAGATTATAATCAAAACACTCAACTTACCGAAATTGGTAAAGTAGTTAAAGTTGGCGATGGCATTGCTTGGGTTTATGGTCTAAATTCTGTGCAAGCTGGTGAAATGGTCGATTTTGATTCTGGCGTAAAAGGTATGGCTCTTAACCTCGAAGAAGAATCTGTTGGTATCGTAATTTTTGGCGAAACCACTTCAATCAAAGAAGGTTCTATCGTTAAAAGAACTGGCAAAATTGTTGAGGTGCCTGTTGGCGAAGGTTTATTAGGTAGAGTTGTCGATGGTTTAGGCAATCCAATAGATGGTAAAGGTCCGTTAAAAAATGTTGAATATCGCAAACTAGAAGTAAAAGCACCTGGCATTATCTCAAGACAATCCGTTTCAGAACCAATGCAAACTGGCATTAAAGCCATAGATACTCTTATTCCTATCGGCAGAGGTCAAAGAGAATTAATAATTGGAGACAGACAAACAGGTAAAACAGCTATTGTTATTGATACTTTTATTAATCAAGCAAAAAATCATCAACAAAACAATGATAAACAAAAGTTATTTTGTATCTATGTGGCAATTGGTCAAAAAAGATCAACAGTTGCTCAAATTGTCAAAACCCTACAAGATGCAGGAGCAATGTCTTATTCGGTTGTTGTAGCGGCTACCGCTTCTGAAGCTTCAACTTTACAATTTTTTGCTCCATATACCGGATGTTCTATTGGAGAATATTTTCGAGATAATGGTAAACATGCTTTAATTGCTTACGACGATCTCTCTAAGCATGCAGTTGCTTATCGAGAAATGTCTTTATTACTTCGCAGACCACCAGGAAGAGAAGCTTATCCTGGCGATGTTTTTTATATTCATTCTCGTCTACTAGAAAGAGCTGCAAAATTATCCGATAATTTAGGAGGTGGCTCACTCACTGCTCTACCAATCATTGAAACTCAAGCAGGTGATGTTTCGGCTTATATTCCAACAAATGTTATTTCCATTACTGATGGTCAAATATTTCTAGAAACCGATTTATTTTACAAAGGAATAAAACCTGCGGTAAATGTTGGTTTATCTGTTTCAAGGGTTGGCTCCGCTGCTCAAACCAAAGCAATGAAGCAAGTTGCCGGCACTATCAAACTCGATTTAGCACAATTTCGCGAACTTGAAGCTTTTGCTCAATTTGGTTCTGATCTCGATATCTCAACTCAAAAACTACTCGATAAAGGTAAAAAACTTACCGAATTATTAAAACAAAATCAGTTCTCACCTCTGGGTTTTGAAGAACAAGTCATTTCAATCTATGTTGGAGTAAAAGGCTATCTCGATAAAATTGCAGTTAAAGATGTAAATGAATTTGAGCAACAATTTTTACAAAAAATAAAAACTGCTCATCCAGAAATTTTACAATCTATTATCAATGAGCAAAAAATTACCGAATCAACAGAAACTCAATTAAAACAAATCATTCTTGATTTTCTTGAGATATTTCTTAATCAAAAATCATAAAAAACTGTTTTGTTATGGCAAATCTTAAAACCTTAAAAAACAGAATTAAGTCGGTAAAATCTACTCAAAAAATTACCAAAGCCATGAAAATGGTCGCTGCTTCACGTTTAAAAAAAGCAAAAAATTTAGTAGAATCTTCTCGTTCTTATGCTTATAAATTAGCTCAACTCACTTCCGATTTAGCATCAAATATTGCAGTTAGAGGAACTCTTAACCAAGAATTTCCACTTCTTACTGGCAAAGGTAATAATAACATTCATTTATTAGTGGTTATTTCTTCTGATCGTGGTTTATGTGGTGGCTTAAACACTGCAACAGTTAAGTTTGTAAAACAAACAGTAACTCAACTTCTTAACCAAGGCAGAGAGGTTAAAATATTTTGTTTAGGTAAAAAAGCCTATGAACCATTAAAAAATGTTCTTGCCAAAAATATCATTGGTAATCAATTTGGTTTATTTAGAAGTATTGTAAATTTCAATGACGCTTGTCAAATTAGTGAAAAAATTATTGAGCTATTTAACAATAATCAATTTGATATTTGCAATGTAATTTATAGCAAATTTAAATCTGCAATTTCGCAAGAACAAGTAATGCAACAAATCATTCCCGCTCCAATTAATTATCATACTCAAAAACAACTTGGCGAATCTCCAATAGAATACCAACCTAATCAAGAAGAAATTTTATCGCAGTTATTACCAAAAAATATCGCTGTACAATTTTATATTCAATTACTTGAAAATGTAGCATCCGAGCAAGGTGCAAGAATGTCGGCAATGGAATCTGCTTCAAATAATGCTAGCAAAATGATTAAAAACCTTTCTTTAATTTATAACCGTACTCGACAAGCAAATATTACAAAAGAACTCATTGATATTATTTCTGGTGCCAATACTGTATGACAACTAAAGTTCGTTTCGCCCCCTCTCCTACTGGTTTTTTACATGTCGGCAACATCCGAACGGCAATTATTAATTTTTTATTTGCTAAAAAAACTGGTGGTGAATTTTATTTAAGACTAGACGATACCGATACTCAAAGAGTGCAAGAAATTTATCGTCAAACCATCTTACAAGACATCTCTTGGCTACAACTAAACTACCATACATTATTTAAACAATCCGATCGTCTTTTTTGCTATGAAAAAGCCAAACAACAGTTATTGCAAAATGGCAGACTTTATGAATGTTTTGAAACCGAAGAAGAGTTAAATTTACAACGAAAATCACAAATAGCTTCTGGCATTAGGCCAATATATAACCGAGCAAGTTTACAACTCACTTCTCAACAAAAAGCCGATCTCAGAAAACAAGGCTTAAAACCTCATTATCGTTTTTTGTTAAAAGATGAACCAGTTTCTTGGCAAGATCAAATAAAAGGTAAAATAACCTATGAAGGTAGGCACTTTTCTGATCCTGTTTTATTTCGCCAAGAAAATGAAACTGGCACCACTGTTCCTACTTACACTTTCTGCTCAGTTGTTGATGATATAGATTACAATATTACTCATATTATTCGAGGCGAAGATCATGTCACTAACACCGCTATCCAGATACAAATTTTTCAGGCCTTAAATGCCGATGTTCCACTTTTTGCCCATTTAGCTCTTATTAAAGCTTCTACTGGTAAAATTTCTAAAAGAGAAGGTGGTTTTGATATAAAAACTATGCGTGAAAATGGCTACGATAAGCTTACTATCTTGGCTTTTTTAGCTAAAGTTGGCACTTCTTGCCCTATTACTCCAATTAATGATATTTCTCAATTAGTTGAAAACTTTGATTTTAGCAATTTTTCTAAATCTGCAACTAACTATGATTTTATTGAATTAAATAATTTTAATCAAAAAACTTTGCAAAATTTAAGTTTTTCTGCCATACAAAATCGCCTTCAAGAGTTAAATATTTCTAACATCACCGAGCAACTATGGGAAGCTTGCAAAAAAAATATTAACTTTTTACCAGAAATAACCCAATGGCAAGAAATTTTTAACAATCCAAACTTTTATTATCAAAACCACCCCGAAGTATCTGATTTTTTAAACCTTGCTTCACAATTTCTGCCAGAAAACACTTCTGCCAGCGATGCTTGGTCTATTTGGCTTAACAACATAAAACAAAATACAACCAAGCAAGGTAAAGAAATTTTTCTACCCATAAGGCTAGCTCTTACTGGTTTAGAACATGGCCCTGAATTAAAACATATTGTTAATTTAATTCCTAGGCAACAAATTTTATTTCGTCTCACAGGTAAATAAAATTTGAATTCGGCAAATATTTATGTTTAATTTTTTTAAGAAAAAATCTAATTCAAATATTCTTTCAGAAATAATTGAAGAAAATAAAAAAGAAAAACTAAGAAAAGCATATAAGCAGGGGCAAGAATATGGAGAAATGATTACGAATCAAATCGATTATTTTTTTGAATATAAAGCTGAGTATGTTTTAAATAGATACATCAATATTTTGAAACAGACACTTTCTGATATTAACAATAGACCATTTGTTGAATCAGAAAATAGAATCATCACCCCCCAAGAGTTTGCTTCAATTGACCTAAAAATATTTTTAGAAAATGTAGAGGAAGCTGTATGTGGTTTTAAAATAGAATTATGGGATAATTTATCAGAATTAGTAACAATAATTGGTGATGAAAAAATTAAAAAGATGCTCACAACTCTGATAGAAAATCGTTTTAACGATCTTTATTATAGAGTTACATCTGAAGCTATTAATGCATGTGCCGAAGCTGTAAAAAATGCAAAAACTTTATAACAAAATCAGTAATAATAAAAAAATTTTGACAGTTTAAATTGTTAAAAATTTTATTATCAAAAAATGCATGTTATAATTATTTAAATAGTAAATTTATTAATCAGATTGGCGTTGTAAATCACGGAGCTGGTCTCGTTTTTTGATAGTTTCGCGTTTATCAAAAAGCTTTTTACCTTTTCCTAAACCAATAATTAATTTTGCTAGATTTTTTTTATTAAAATAAATTTTCATTGGCACCACCGAAAAACCTTGATGTATTTTGCCAATAATTTTATTGATTTGTTTTTTATGAAGTAATAATTTTCGAGGCCGTTTAGCTTGATGATTAAAAGTGCTAGCAAATTTATAATC
>CAMAWV010000061.1 GCA_945862075.1 Rickettsia typhi
TTTCGTCTTGGTTTTCGTCTTGGTTTTCGTCTTGGTTTTCGTCTTGGTTTTCGTCTTGGTTTTCGTCTTGGTTTTCGTCTTGGTTTTCATCATTTTCTGACAAAATATCTTCATAAGTATCGCTTGATTCTAATTGCTCTTCCTCTTCATTTTGCTTTGGTTGTTGAGTTAACAAATTTTGCGCATTATCTTGATTAAAATTTTGTTGAAAATTGGCTGTGTTTTGTTCTGTATTTTCTAAAATAGACTCATTCACATGTTTATTTTGCGATAATTCATCTAGGTTTAACTGCTTCTCTGCTAGATTTTGTAAATTCGCCTCCTCTTGCAAAGAATCAGTGCTTTTTAATTGTTTTTCTTGCTCAAGCAAATTTTTAATTTCATCGAGATAATTTTGATTATTATCAATAGGCACAGGTGTGTTTAATGCTTTATTTTCAATGGCTGATTCTTGTTTTGCTTGATTATTTTCGATTGCCTTAGAATCGTTTTTTGTTTCAAGATCTTTACCTTCAATTTTTAAAATTTTTTGCTTGATTCTTTCTAGTAAATTACGAAGCTTTGGGTTATTAGAAGACATAAAACAAAAAATTAATTAATATTATAGACCGTAATCTGCTACTAAAATTTCGGCAATTTGCACAGCATTAAGTGCCGCACCTTTTTTAAGATTATCGCCCACAATCCACATGGATAAACCATTTTTTAAAGATTTATCTTGACGAATTCTTGAGACATAAACGGGATCTTGCCCTGAAACCTCAACAGGGGTAATAAACTGCATTTGTTCGGGTTTATCGACAACTAAAATACCTTCGCAATTATCGAGTAATTCTCGGGCTTGATCAGGAGTGATTGGCTTTTCAAACTCAATATTAACAGCTTCGGAATGACAATTAAAAACTGGCACTCTCACACAAGTTGCTTCAACTAAAATATTTTGATCGAGAATTTTTTTAGTTTCAACTTTCATTTTCCACTCTTCTTTAGTTACTCCATCTTCCATAAATGCATCAATTTGCGGAATAACATTAAAAGCGATTCTTTTGCTAAATTTTTGTGGCGGTAAATGTTGATTTTCATAGATTTTTTTAGTTGCTTGGTATAGTTCATCCATGGCTTCTTTACCAGCTCCCGAAACCGCCTGATAAGTAGCAACAACAACTCTTTTAATTTTTGCAAAATCATGCAAGGGCTTTAAAACAACAAGCATTTGAATAGTTGAGCAATTTGGATTAGCAATAATATTTCGTTTTTTATATAAACCAATATCTTTGGGATTAACCTCTGGAATCACTAATGGAATTTCAGGATCCATGCGAAAATGTGAAGTGTTATCAATGACCACACAACCAGCTTTGGCAGCCTTTGGAGCAAACTCGGCCGAAACTTTTCCACCAGGAGAGAACAAGGCAATAGATGTGCCAGTAAAATTATAATCGGCTAACGACTGCACAGTAAGATTTTGCTTGCCATAAGAAACTTTTTTACCAACAGAATTTGGCGATGCCAAGGGCACAATTGCACTTGCTGGAAAATTTCTTTCAAATAATAAATTTAAAATTTCTCGACCAACATTACCAGTGGCTCCTGCTATAGCTATTTTTCTTGACATGTTATTTAAAATAAAATCGTTGATATTTAAAAAACTAAACAAAAAAATTGTAATTGTAAAAAATGCAAATATCAATGTTTTTTTATAATTTTGGTATTAAAATTATTGAGGAACTTTATATCGCTAATAATAATTCAATATTCAGTGCATAAATTATGGTAAAATTTTTTGTTATTGCTGGCGAATCGTCGGGAGATTTACTAGGAAGTGAGTTAATTAAAGAGTTAAAAACACAATATCCATCTGCTGTTTTTGTAGGAGTTGGCGGTAAATTAATGCAAGAACAAGGCTTGACAAGTATTTTTCCAATTACCGATTTAATGGTGATGGGCTTTGTAGAGGTTCTGCCGCATTTATTTACAATACTCACTAGAATTAAACAAACTGTTTTGGCAATAAAAAATCATCAACCAGATTATTTAATAACTATCGATTCTCCTGATTTTTGCTTTCGAGTAGTAAAAACAATCGTCAGGCAATCTATATTTAACACAATTAAAAAAGTTCATCTAGTTGCTCCTTCTGTGTGGGCTTATCGACCAAAAAGGGCTCAAAAAATTGCCAAACTTTACAATTTATTGTTAACCCTCTTGCCGTTTGAACCACCTTATTTTACTAAATATGGATTAAAAACAGTTTTTATCGGGCATCCGTTATTAGAAAAAATGCCAAGCAAGCAACAAATACAAGAAAATAACTTACAATTTCGAAAGGAACATAATATTAATTTACAACAAACAATTTTACTCATTACCCCAGGTAGCAGAATGTCGGAAATCAAATATTTATTGCCAATTTTTATTGAAGTTATCAATCAAATTTGGCAACAAAAACCAGATTTAGTGGTAGTTTTAGCGGTAACACAAAAAACCGAAAATATTATACCACAAATGGCAAGCAAAATCAAGGCTAGATGCATTTTTATAGATCATAAACAAAAAGATTTAGCTTTTTCTGCCAGCAATTATGCCTTGGCAAAATCTGGCACTAATACTTTAGAAATTGCTATGCATCAAACTCCGATGGTTGTTGCTTATAAAACCAACATCATTTCTTATTTAATTATTAAAAGTTTAGCAAAAATAAAGTTTGCTAATTTATTAAACTTATTGCAAAATAAAGAAATAATTCCAGAATTATTGCAAAATAATTGCCAAGTAAATAAAATATTTTTTACTTTAAATAATTTGATAAACAATAATTTTCTTGCCCAGCAACAAATAAACGATTGCTTAATCTCTTTACAAATGATGCAAAATCAACAAAATCCAATGCAAATTGCTGTAAAAAACATCCAACAACTATGAAACTAAACTTAAAAAATATATTTTTGTATCTCATAATTATTTTTTGCCAAATTAATTTACTTGGTCTTAAAACCGCTTCTGCTCTCGATGTTGAAAATAAATGTTCTACTAATAATGCTTATTTAGTTTTCGATGCCAAATCACAACAAGTATTATTGCAAAAAAATGCCAACGAAATTATTTATCCCGCTTCTTTAACCAAAATCATGACTGCCTATTTGGTTTTTGATGCCATAAAAAATAAAAAATTAACATGGCAACAAAAAATAAACATTTCTCAAAAAGCTCATCAGATTTCTTTAGTAAATAAAGTTAACACTCTAAATTTACAACCGCAGCAAAAAATTTCAGTGCTGGAAGCCACAAAAGCAATGCTAGTTCGTTCTTACAACGAAACCGCAGTAGCACTAGCAGAAGCAATTACTAAAAATGAAGAGCAATTTGCTGATGAAATGAATAAAAAAGCCCAAGAATTAGGCATGAATAACACTTTTTTTGTTAATTCTTCTGGTTTACACTCCGAAAATCAATATACCACCGCTCATGATTTAGCTAAATTAGCTTTTGCTATAAAAAGAGATTTTCCCCAATTTTATCATATGTTTGGCCTTACAGAGTTTAAAATTACCGATAGCAAAACCATTAAAATAGTCAAAAAAAAGAAAAAAACCATCATTAGAAGTAAAAAATATTATTCTCATAACGATTTTTTACTCAAATACACTGGTGCCGAAGGCATGAAAACTGGCTACACCAAAGCTTCTGGCTTTAATTTAATTGCCACAGCCACTAAAAATAATCATCAATTATTTGGCATTTTAATTGGTTGTGAAAGTGGCAAAAAAAGAACCAAACTAATGGAAATGCTTCTTGATATCGGCTTTTATATTGTTTCTAATAATTAATTTATGCTACTAGATTCAACAGAAAACAAACAAAAAATCTTAACGGAAGCCTTGCAAATAGCCAAAATAAGTGGTTTTAGCCAAGAAAATTTAATTTTAGCTTGTCAAAATAGCCAAATTGAAGCAAAATATTTAAGCCTAATTTTTGCTAATGGAGTTGCTGATTTATTACAATTTATGCAAGAGCAACAAACCATTAAACTGCAAGAAATTGTTAATGCAAATCCACTTTTTAGTAGCCTAAAAATTAGCGAAAAAATTAGTTTTTTACTCAATAATTATTTTGCATATCAAATTAACGAACCAATTATTGTTAAGCATATTTTGCAATATTTTAGCGCATGTCATTTAACTCAACAAAATTTTTATAACAAAACTTTATCGGTAAAAATATTAAGCAAAATTGCCGATGATTTTTGGAAAATTTCTCACGATACTTCTACCGATTTCAGCTACTACACCAAAAGAGCAACCCTTGTGGCGGTAATTTTAAAAGTTGCCACAGTTTTTGCCTACGAAACCGACAATTTAAATAACACCAAGCAAGAAATAAACAAACAAATAGCCAGAATTGTGCTTTTTGCTAAATATAAATATCAAACTAAACAGCAAATAAAAAATATTTGGCAAAATGTTGGCAATGCCAGCAAAGAAATTATTTTTGATGAAAACAATAAAATTAAATCACCAAAAGAAATAATTAAAAGCCTACCTTTTATTAGATTGTTTTATAAAAATCCTTGGCTATAAAATTCTCCTTCTATCATAAGGGGTGTTGGCAAAGTGGCTGGTAGCACTTTTTAGCAGATTCCGGTATTTCCCTTCTTTTAGAAGGAGAATTTGTCTCAAATTTTTTTCATCAAAAAAAGGGTGGCTTTATGTTAAAACAAAAATATTTAAAAAAAAATAAAAAAACTCTTGACAAGTAAAAAAATATGTTTTATATTGGCAATAAAAAATATTTTTATTAATTTTAATATGAGGTTTTTATGCGTGCGCGTTTTACTATTCTTCCAGATAAGACACTTCTTTATATCCAAGATAGTACAGGAAAAACTCTTGAAGAAATAAGGCAGTATTTTCAACTCTCAAACCAAATAAAATTACAAACATTATTTGGCTACATTTTAGAAGCAAGAGGTTTAACGGCGGAATATATTACAGCCATATTGCAAGGTAATTTGGATAAGCCAAATGTTCAAACTGTCTTAAAGGAAGCTTTGAAACAAGCAACCCCAGCACAAGTAACAACACTATTTGCGGGCATTTTAGCAACACCAGGTACAGAACCAGAACATATTACAGCCATATTGCAAGGTAATTTGGATAAGCCAAATGTTCAAATTGGCTTAAAGGAAGCTTTGCAAGAAGCAATAAAAAAAGGCACCGTGGGAGATAAAATACCAAAAAAACTAGCTGAGTCCATTTTAAAAGCGGCAGGTGTATCATCAAAAAATATTCCTGCAGCCATATTTGATGAAAGTACTTTGAAAACTTTATATATCAGCCTTGGATGTAGTCCTAAATACGCAGATTTTTTGAAAAACAAATCACCTAAGTTTCTTAATACAGATTATGATGATCTAAAAACACTTTTTGGTCTGCATGGGTTGCGGTATACCGCTAACAATTTATTGGATTCATTATATTATGAAAATCGTAAATTATTAATAGATGCAGTAGATGAAACCATAACCACAGAACAAATGCCAAAACTAATCAAAGGTTTGGCACAATGTAAAAGTACACAAATTTCAGGAAATCTTGGATTGTTTTTTCATAAAGATCAAAGTGGTAAGAATTTATTAACACCTTTAGCAGCCATTTTAGAACACACTGAAAAACCAGGCAAAGCACTTGATCATTTGGTTACGATTGCAGGTGGTATGGTAATGACAAGTCATAGTAGAAGATCTCGATTGTCTAAACGTCTTCCAACTGATTTCAGTAATGCTGAAAAAGAGCAAGCAAAAAGTGTTTTGGAGAAAATAAAAACACAACAAGAGATTTTAGAAGACCCATATTTTGAAGATTATCTTGAAGATTTTGCAAACAAGAAAAAAAATATTAAAAAGTTTAAGCAAGAAGATTTGGAGATTTTTAAAGAAAAAAAACTATCTGGCATTACAGACT
>CAMAWV010000062.1 GCA_945862075.1 Rickettsia typhi
ATAAAAATTAAACGAAGAGCATTAAATATTGCTATAACATCAATAATTTGTTGTAAAATAGCTCCTTGTGTGGGTGAAATGTAGCCAAAACTTGCTAAAATCATACCAATCAAGCTAAATAGCATGCCTCCTACACCACTTTGGAGAGCGATTTTTCTGGTATCAATGCTTAAATGTAGTAGTTTATCTACTTTCAATAAATTGTTTTCAAGTAGCACAGCATTTGCCGATTCACCAGTAATTTGATTATGTTTAGCAAAAGCAATAGATACGGTTGCTAAAAGTAGGGCAGGAGCATCGTTTATGCCATCTCCTACAAATAGAGTTGGTGATTTTTGGCTATAATGTTTTACAATATTTAGTTTGTCTTCTGGTGATTTACCGCCGTAGCATTTTTTGATGCCAAGTTTTGCTCCGAGATAATCTACTTGCTCTTGCCTATCGCCAGAAAGCAAGATTACCTCAGTAAAATTATGTTCGGCACTTAAATGGCTAATAAAAGAGCCAGTTTCTGGCTTTTCAATGTCTTCAAATATCAAAACACCAACAACTTGATTATCGATAATTATCACGCATTCTAAGCCAATTTGCACTGCTGGTAGGTTTTGATGGTTGGCAAAATTTATAGCATTATGACGATTGGTAATTATAACCTCGAGATTATTAACTTTTCCTCTTATGCCATAGCCTGGTTTTTCATTAACCGAATCTGCATTAGTTAGAATTATTTTTTGCTCTTTAGCATAGTTTAAAACCGCAGATGCCAAAGGATGGCGAGAATGTCTTTCGAGGCTAGCAACTTTTTGAATTATTTGCGATTCGTTGTAGTTACTGATATTGATTATTTTGGTAAGTTTTGGTTCGCCGTAGGTAAGAGTGCCAGTTTTATCAAAAATAGCAGTAGTGCAAATTGGTAAATATTCAAATATTTTAGCATCTCTAATAATAATGCCCTGCTTTGCCGCCATTGAAATAGCACTCATAATAGTTATTGGCACAGCAATAAGAAGAGGGCAGGGTGTGGCAATAGTAAGAACTGCTAAAAATCTAGTGAGATCGTGGGTAAAATAATAACATAAACCAGCAATTAAAAGAGTGAGTGGAATAAAGAAAACAGCAATTTTATCGGTAATTTTTTGTAGATTTGGTTTTTCTTCTTGAGCTTTTTTCATGATCTCAATAATTTGAGAATAACGTGAGTTCTCGGCTAATTTGGTAGCTTTAATAACAATAGTAGATTCGCCATTGATTGAACCAGAAAGCACCTGCGAGCCAATAGTTTTGCTGATTTTATATGGTTCACCTGTAAGATAAGATTCATCCATATTTCCGTAACCTTCAATTACTTCGCCATCTATTGGAGCAATTTCAAAAGGAAAAATAGCAATGAGATCGTTAATTTTTATTTCGGATAATTTGATATCAAAAAAGTTATCTTGTTTTTTTAGATGCGCCAAAGGTGGCATGCGATTCATGAGATTCTCTAAAGCAAAAGAGGCTTTATGTGAAGCAAAATCTTCGAGGGCAGAGCCAGTAGCAAGCATCAATAAAATTAAAACTGCAGTAAATGGTTGTTGCAAATAAATTGCTAAACCAAAAGCAAGTAGAGCAATTAAATCGGCCATGATATTACCTGACAATATTTTTTTTGCCATTTGATAAACTAAAGGAATTCCGCCAACAAGACTTAAAGAATATAAAATAATGATAGAAATTTTTTCAAAGCCAGTCAATAAAGCTATGGCATGAAATATTATTGCTTGGATTAAAACAAAACATAAAAAATTATGCCATTTTTTGAGTAATTTTATTGGGTTTGGCATAGGATTGATGAGTTTTTTTTATTATGAATCGGATAATTTTATTGCTTGATCTTCGGCAATAAGTGCCTGAATAAATTCGTTGAGATCGCCTAACATAATATCTTCGATGCGATAAATAGTTAAGTTAATGCGATGGTCGGTAACTCGGCTTTGTGGAAAATTATAAGTGCGAATTCTTTCGCTTCTATCACCACTGCCAATTTGTTCTTTACGTTCGAGAGATCGTTCTTTTTGGAGTCTTTCTCGTTCAGCATCATAGAGACGTGATCTTAAAACTTTCATGGCTTTTTCGCGGTTTTTGATTTGTGATTTTTCGTCTTGCATTGAAACCGAAACTCCTGTGGGTAGATGAGTGATGCGTACTGCTGAATCGGTGGTGTTAACTGATTGTCCGCCTGGCCCTGATGAGCGAAAAACATCGATACGTAAATCTTTTTCGGCAATTTGAATATCAACATCTTCAGCCTCTGGTAAAACTGCAACTGTGGCAGCTGAAGTGTGGATTCGGCCAGAGTTTTCAGTTTCTGGAACTCGTTGTACTCTATGCACACCAGATTCAAATTTTAATTTAGCAAAAACTCCTTTACCAGAAATTATTGCTGAAGCTTCTTTGTAGCCACCTAAACCTGTGTCGGAGATTGATAAAATTTCAAATTTCCAGCGATTTCTTTCGGCATATCTGTGATACATAGAAAATAATTTATAGGCAAAAAGAGCCGCTTCTTCACCGCCTGTGCCGGCTCGAACTTCAAGGATGGCATTTTTTTCGTCGGCAGAATCTTTAGGTAAAAGGGCTATTTTAATTTGTTTTTCGAGATCTAGTAAAATTTTTTGGATAATATATTGCTCTTCAATAAGCATATCTTGCATATCTTTGTTTGGTTTTTCGCCAGAAAGTAACACCGAAATATCTTGTAATTCTTGTTGAGATTTTTGATATTGCTTGATTAAACCAACCACCTCTGCCATATCGGAGTGTTCTTTAGAGATTTTAGCAAAAGAATTGCCAAGAGATGCAGGATCTAGTAACTTTTGCTCTAATTCAATAAATTTATGAACAATTGCACTAAGTTTTTGGGTAAAAGACATATTATTGTTTATCAAAAATTATTTTTAAACCTTCTAAGGTTAAATTGGGCTGGTAATGATTGGTATTGTTTTGCAAGGCATCTTTAAAAATTTCGGACAAACCGCCGGTGATAACTTTAGTGGTGGTAATTTTTAGTTCAAGATCTATTTGTTGTGTTAAGCCATAAACCAAGGCGATGTTACCAAAGTAAGAGCCAGAATTCATGGCTTCAAAAGTGTTTTTGCCAATTACTTTTTTTTGTGGCTTGATGTTGATTTTTGGTAATTGAGCGGTATTTTCATGTAGTGCTTTTAAGCCAGAATTAACTCCGCAAGCAATTATTCCCCCTAAATATTCGCCGTTATTTCCTACTATATCAAATGTGGTGGCGGTGCCAAAATCGATGATGATTAAATTACCACCAAATTTATGATAACCAGCAAAAGCATTAACTAATCTATCTTGACCGACTTCTGCTTTATTGTGTATTTGAATATCAAGATTGAGTTTTGGTAATAAATCGGGAAGTAAAAAAGTTTTTTCAGACAATTGAGAATTGCCTATTTTTTTAATAGCTTCTTGTATTTTGCTAGTTAAACTAGGAACAACCGAAGAAATTATGCTACCACTTATTTGCAAACAATCTATGTGATGGTTTAAACATAACTCTACAAGATCAATGGCATAGTCGTTGGCATTTTTTTGCAAATCAGAATTAAGCCGCCATTTATGAAGTAAGGTATTTTGTAAAAACAAGCCAAAAACAATATTTGTATTGCCAATATCAACTGCTAAAATCATAGAATTATTTTAATTTTAAGCAAGCATTAATTATGCGTTGCATAGCATCGATTAAAAACTGCTCGCTGGCTGCATAAGAAATTCTAAAAAATCCCTCGGCACCAAAAGCAACCCCTGGAACCACTGCAACCAAAGCAACATCAAGTAAATAGCTAGCAAAATCGTTATCGTTTCCAATAACTAAACCATGCTCGGTGGTTTTGCCATATAAACCAACACAAGAAGGAAAAACATAAAAAGCCCCATTAGGAGTATTACAATTTATACCTTCAATGCTGTTTAGCATTTTGATAACAAGATTTCTTCTGTTTTCAAAAAGTTTGGCATTTGGTTTAATAAACTCTTGAGTGCCACTTAAAGCTTCAACGGCTGCCGCCTGACCAATAGAACTAGGGCAAGAAGTACTTTGCGACTGAATAACAGACATTGCTTTGATAAGTTTTTCTGGGCCAGCTCCATAGCCAATGCGCCAGCCAGTCATGGCATAGCTTTTTGAAACACCATTTACAACCAAAGTGCGATCTTTTAGTTTTGGTTCAACACTAGCGATGGTGACAAATTTTAAGCCATCAAAAATAAGATGTTCGTAGATGTCGTCGCTTAAAATATGCACATGTGGATATTTTAATAAAACTTCTGCTAAAGCTTTTAGCTCAGAAGCCGAATAACAAGAGCCGGTGGGGTTGCTTGGTGAATTTAAAATAAGCCATTTAGTTTTGTTGGTTATTGTTTTTTCAAGACTGCTTGCAGTGATTTTAAAATTATTTTCAACAGAAGAGTTTAAGATTACTGGTGTTCCGCCACCTAATAAAACCATATCTGGGTAAGAAACCCAATAGGGAGCAGGAATAATAACTTCGTCAAGTGGATTTAGAGTAGCAAGTAAAGCATTGTAAATTACTTGTTTTGCCCCAGTGCTTACCGAAATTTCGTTTAATTTATAAGTGAGATTGTTTTCGATGAGTAGTTTTTGACAAATTGCTTGCTTTAATTCTTTGGTGCCATCAACTGCTGTATATTTGGTTTTTCCTACATTTATAGCATTTATGGCTGCTTGCTTGATGTTATTTGGAGTATCAAAATCTGGCTCGCCCATACCAAGAGAAATGATGTTTTTACCCATCGCTTGCAATTCGGCGGCCTTAGTAGAAACGGCGATTGTTGGTGAAGGTTTGATATTGTTTAGAGAGTTGGCAATAAATGACATAAAATGATTAAAAAATTAGTTGTCTTTTAAAGAAAGATATGTTAGATTTAAGCAAATAATTGTCAACAAATTAATTTTTTATATAATTTATTATGTCGGGTAATATTAGTACAGATTCTTTGTTTTTAGGGCTTACTAGGCCACCTATGCTTTTTGGGGCAAGTTATGTTTTTACAGTGCTAAACATCATGACTTGCCTTATGGCATATGTTTTAACTAATAGTTTTAAAATTTTATTGGTTTTAATGCCTGCATTACAAGGAACTGCTTATTTTATTTGTTTAAAAGAGCCAAGAGCAATTGAGCTTTTTTTGGCAAAAACTTCAAAATGTAATGTTTGTAGAAATCGTTTTTATTATAAAGGCACCAATTCTTACGATCCTTTTTAAAAATTCAAACAAATTTGTAGTGCAATAGTTTTTTAATAATACCATTTTTCATCTATAACAAAATTATTTATTTTATTATAGATGAAAAATTGCACTGTGGCAACTTACTTGTTTTGAGATGATAATTTTTCTTTAATTAATTATTTAGCATAACTACAACAACCCAATGGATTTATCAGGCATTGCCAAAATGATAATGGTGTTGTTGTTGTTGCAGGTTCTCCTTCTATTATGGTTGTTGTTGGTGCTCTTTCTTCTCTTTTCACTTGTGTTGTCGCCATCTCTGCCGTTGTCTCTGCTTCTGGTATCGGTTCTTGATTTACTGGTTCTTTGCAGTTTGGTTTGCTTTGATGAGCATTAGGTTCTGTTTTAGGATATTTGTTTGTTCTTCAGGTATTTTTTTATTTCTGGTTCTAATTCTGCGTAATCTTTTTCAGATTGAGATTCTTCGATAATTTTCATTGCTTCTTTAAGACATTTTTCTGTGACTGCCTTATCAAGTAGATCTTGTATAGTAATAGCAAATTTTGGTGATTTTGTTGGGAAAAATGATTTTAAAAATGATCGTAATTGAGATGGGGGTTTAATTTTGGTTATCT
>CAMAWV010000063.1 GCA_945862075.1 Rickettsia typhi
AGGATTGGTATTTTTGATGCCACCAGGGTAGCCAGTGTGCCAGTAGTATTGCTTGTTTAGGTATTTTTTACCAGTGAGTTGGATTTTATCGGCATTAATAATAACAATATGATCGCCACAATTTTGATTTGGAGTGTAGGTTGGTTTATTTTTAACTTTTAACATTTTAGCAACCACCGAAGCTAGCCTGCCTAAAACCAAATTTTCTGCATCAATCAACCACCATTGCCTAGTTATTTCGCAAGGTTTTGCACTATAAGTTTTTTGCATAAGTTTAAATATATTTGTTAAGCCATTCAATTAAAGAATTTTTTGGTAAAGAACCAACCTTAGTATCGAGCAATTTGCCATCTTTAAATAGCATTAAAGCAGGAATGCCTCGAACTGCATATTGCGAAGGGGTTTCGGGGTTTTCATCGACATTGCATTTTAAAACAACCAATTTATTGGCAAAATCTTGTGAGATTTGATCGATAATTGGTGAAAGTTGCCTGCACGGGCTGCACCAAGGAGCCCAAAAATCAACCAACACAGGTAAAGTAGTTTGGATATCGGATGAAAAAGAATTATCGGTAGTTTCTTTGACCATAAAATAAATTATTTGAAAGATTAATATTTTAAAAACAATATTATAACAAACAACTATTATAATAGCAAGTGTTTTTATAAAATTTAGCAATATAAATATTTGGCAATTTAATCTGTAAAAAAGTGGCTTTTGTTTTGTATTTATAATTAAAACACCACCACATTTCTTTCTTGAAAATGTTGCAATAAATTATAGGTAAGCTCAATATTTAAGGCAGAATCACAAGAGAAAAACTTATATTTTTCTTTGCCATAATTTTTAACTAACAACATAATATCTTGCATGGTAAGCAGATTTTTCTCTAAAATTATGATGGCATCTTTGGTTTTTTCAATTTCAGATTTCATCAGATAAATTTCTTTTTCGGCGATTTTTGCAAGTTTATAATTCAAACCATAGCCATAAAGCAAGGCAAGATGAGTGAAAATAAAATCATTATCATTGAAATTGCCCAAGTTCCATAAGATTTCTCTATCGGGGTTATCCGCAAGTTGCAGAACTTTAAAGCCATTATCAACAGATTTATATTTTCCCCCTGCTCGCTTTACTCGCTCAATTGTTATGTCAGAAATATGTTTATACCCTGCCTTGAAAGCCTCTTTTTTCTCATCGATTTTCTCAGGAAGTTGCACTAAAATAAACCTTCGCCCGCCAACAATCGCCTCTTTATCCATCAAAAGCCCATCTTTTGCCTGTTTATCAAGCTCTTCTTGATTGAGTTCCATCACTGCTTGCCCAGTTGTGCCACTACCTGCAAAAAAATCGAGGATGAGATCATTTGGTGCGGTTGAGATTTGGAGAAGGTGTTTTATTAGTCCAATTGGTTTTGGAAAAAATGAATCATTTAATTCTGGAATAATATTATTTAATAATTTTGTTCCGTCATCAGAAGTTTCTTTGTCATACCAACTTACAGGTCTTTCAACTCTATCTGATGTCAAATAGTCTTTCTTAAAAGCTCTTATTGAGCCATCATTTTGATTAATAAATACAATATTATTATTTTTCATTTCAACTTCCATTCTCTCTTTATTCCATAACCATTGACCAGTTACACTATCGACAGTTTTGCAGTCTGGAGTTTGTAAATTATATTGCAAAGTTTTTCTAACATAACCACCTTTTGGTGAAGTGTGCCAAAGCCTTAAAAGTCTATATTTACCTTTTTCATCTTCCATATCAAACGAATCTACTTTATCATTATGATATTCTAGTGTAAATTCATCAGCCATTTCGATATCTTTTGTATAACATAACACATATTCTGTTTGTGGTATAATCATTTTAGTTCCCCTGCCGTACGAATGCTTCTTTTTCCATATTATCTCACTCACAAACTCTCCCTCCCCAAACAACTCATTCATTAGTTGTTTTAAATTATGCACTTCGTTATCATCAATACTCACAAAAATCACTCCGTCGTCTCGCAGCATTTCTCTTGCCATCATCAGCCTAGGATACATAAATGAAAGCCACTTTGAATGCTTTTTGCCATCGTCTTTTTGAATGTAGTCCGCCATTTGTTCGCCAGTTTCTTGGTCAATTTCGCCAGTTTCAATCAGATATTTTTTTATATCAAGCTCAAATTTATCGTTATAAACAAAATCTTGCCCAGTGTTGTAGGGCGGATCAATATAAATGCACTTTACTTTGCCTTTGTATGAGTTTTTTAAAAGCTTTAGCACTTGCAAATTATCGCCTTCAATGATTAGATTTTTGGTTGTTTCAAAATTTTTGCTTTTGGTTTTATCAAACGCAAGTGTGCCTTCTGTGTAGGTTTTATAGGCAACTTCTCTTGCTTTTTGCTTGCCTGCCCAGTTAAAAGTGAACCGCTCGGTGTCTGGTTTTTCAAATTCTTGGCTTAAAACTTCTTTTAACTTTCCTGCAATTAGATTGCCGTCTTTGTCAAAACAATCAGGCAGAATCTTTTTTATTGCCTCAATTTTTTCATTTGGTTGATTTTGTAAATCGTCGAAAATATTGATTTTACTCATTTTTTGAATCTATTAATTTTTTGCATTTGGAATGTAGACTGTGTAAGAATCTTGTTGGAGTTTTGAAACTTCAAGCATATTTGAATCCTTCCTGTGGTCAATATATTCTGGCCTAACATCAAAGCCAAGTTGCTCAAAATGTTTCACTGCACATTGTATTTTAAACTTTTCTTCGTCGGAAAGCTCTTTTGGTTTTTTGCTTTTAACTTCAAAAATCATATAAAGTTTGTTGTTTCCATTTACCAACAGGGCAAAATCTGGGGTATATTTGCCAATTGGTGTGTTAATATGAAATTTATCTTCGCTTCCCTTTGGCAATTTTACTAAAAGCTTGACACTTGGGGTGTTATCGGCAAGTTGGACGAATTTTTCTTCTTGATTTGAATCAAAATCGACAAAATTAAACAACGATTTGTCTGATTCCATCAAGTTTTCGTGATAACTATTTCTTTCTTCGTAAATAAAATGTTCGTCGTCAAAATTTTCACCTGTTTTTTCATAAACCACTTCTGCAATCGACATAATATGATTTTTTTTACATCTTTCTATTGTTTCAATTGCTGTATTTACGAACGATTCTTGATTTTTTCGCATTTCTTTTTCATCAATTTTTTTTAAAATGTCTTTAATTTCATTTACCGAAAGCCAAGTTTTTTCTTTTATTTTTAAAATTATTTGATTTAGGTTAAAATTTTCAATAATTTCTTGTGTTTGAAAGCCGTTTGGATAGATATTTCCCTTAATATCTCCCTTGGTAATTGAAATTGCCTTTTGATTAATTGCTGCATTTTGTAATTCCGTTATTATATTTTCATAAAATCTATCAAGGTTTTTAAAATTTATATACCAATTTGTCTTTGGTTTTAACCTTTTCCATAGTTCTTTTGCAAGGTCTTTTTTATCTTGTTTTATCTTAATTTGCTTCGATATTCTTTTTTTTGCATCGCCGATTTGCGATTGATTATTTTTATTCCACCCCGCTTCCGCTTGATATTGACTACAAAATGATGCATATTGCATTGAGCCAATGATTGTAAGGTTGTTGATTCTATCGATATCGTTGATTTCGTTGCCTTCGAAAATTCTTTTTCCTTCGCTATTTACACACAAACGAAGCCCTCTACCAACAAATTGCTTTTTGTTGCTTTCACTGGCAATATGCCTTAAAAAACAGATGTTAAAAATATTGGGGTTATCCCAACCAACACCTAAACTTGTATGGGCAAAAATAAATTCAACCTTGTTATCTAATGATAAAAGCTCATCTCTGTCTTTTAAAATTAATTTTGTCATTTCTTTTTCTTGGGCATCTTTTGTGCCTTTTCCACTTGAAAAATAATAAGCGAATCTTCCTTCTGCTTTCTGTTTATAAATATTCTTATATTCTTCTAAAAATATTTGCTTTACCACTCCATTATCAACAAAATCAGCAACGGAAGGTACGAAAAATAAAGACATTTGCTTTATTCCTTCATTTTTAAGTCTTTGCTCTTTTTCTTGATGTTGTAAAATAGTTTGTTTTATTTGTTCTCTTAAAATTACTTCCTCGCTTACAGACTGCCCCGCTAATTGACTAAATTTTTTGCCATTTGTAAAGAATATATCGCCTTGTATTACATATTTAACAACATAATCATTTAAAGATTTATCTGATGTTTTTTTGCCTAAATTATCATTAGATTTTAGAGAGTAGCTTTTATTGTTATATTTAATTTTTGCTGTTTTTTTATTTAAATCTGTCTTTTCAAGTTGCAATGAAGAATTAATTCCGCCTTCTAGTTCAATTGAAAAATATTCTAATCTTTTAACCTGCCTATCATTATAAGCTTGGTCTGGGCTGTAGGTATAGATAATTTTTTCTGCATTTTCTTTTGGATGAGTGGCAGAATAGCTTAAAATAACTTGTGGATTTAATAATTCTATTAATTCGCTGGAATTAAACTTTGCATTTAACTGCGGTTCATCAATGATGACAATTGGCTTTATTTCTTTAATTTGCTCGATATAACTGCCAAAACCAAATAGTTCGTCTCTATTATTTTGCCTTAATTTGTTTGTTTCTTTATCAAAAGATTGTTTGGTTAAAATGAGAATTTGTAAATCATTTTTGCTGATAAAATTTGAAATAAGATTGATTTTACCGCCATCATAATTATTAACTTCGTATTTAATGTTGTTATATTGATCTTTAAAATATTCATCAAAAATCTCGAAAGTTTTATAAACACCTTCTTTAATTGCCACGCGCGGGGTAACAATAATAAATTTTTTATAACCAAATTCTTGATAAAGTGCAAAAATTGTTGAAACAAAAGTAAAGGTTTTACCTGTGCCAGTTTCCATTTCTATTGCAAAATTATTTTGCTCTTTATTTTGTATGCTTTTAATTGTTTGCTTTATTGCATCGGCTTGATGTTGCAAATGTTCAATTTGAATTTTCATAATATTTTTTGCAGATAAAGTAAAAACAAGAAGTTCAGGCTCTTGCTTTAAAAAATTGTTATCATCAAAATTAGCGAGATATTTCTAGGGTAATGGCACAACTTTTAACACTAGGAAAAATTCTAACTTTTTCAACCTCTAAAATGCCTTTATCAATTCGGGTATCTTGCATAATAATTTTTAACAAATCGTAGCAAAATTTTTCGAGCAACTCACAATTATGATTATTAGCAAAATCTTTGATTTTTTGATAAATAATATCATAATCAATGGTATCGGTAATGTTATCGGTGTGGCAAGCATCGGCAAAATTAGTGCGAATGGTAAGATTCAAAAACAGATCTTGCTTTCTGGTTTTTTCAAAATCATGAATACCAATAAGGGTTTGGATGGCTATTTTTTTTAATTTAATAATCATTTTTATTTGTGATAAATATTGCATCTTAAAAATTGAAATAATATTCTATTGCCAAAAGTTTTTAGTTTCAACAACTTATTTTATTTATTTTTATGAATATTAGCCAAATTCCTGCCGTTTCTGGCAATAATTTTAATGTTATCATTGAGGTGCCAATGCACTCTAGCCCTGTAAAA
>CAMAWV010000064.1 GCA_945862075.1 Rickettsia typhi
GAAAAATCTGTAAATTTAGCGAAAAGAGATGTTTTGCATAATGCGGATAAGCCATTTTATATAAAATAAATAATACCATTTTGGCCTTGAAATAACTAATATTATATTTTGTGTTTGATTAGTTAAATTTGATAATTGCTATAAATCAACACCAGCAAAATTTTAGTTGATTTTTACATCAAGCAAAATCATAATTTGTGTAGTATTATAATAATCTCACAAACAACCAAATATAACTATTTGCCAAAAATATGTGGTATTTTCGAAAAATTTGTCTGGTTCATTCACTTAAATATTTTTTAATAAAATTATCAATTTCTTTCCTTATAACTTTTTTATAAGTAGTAAAGCTCCGATGCTTGTGATTTTAGGCTTGTCCAATAGTTCAGCACTAATGCTTGTGGTATATAATCTTCCCTTAAAAACTTCACTTTTAATTTCCAAAATAAAATCACCGCTTTCTTGTTTTGAAGTTCTCAAGTGATTAACAAAATTTGTTAACTCGATTTTTCCCATGATTTTCTCATTTTCAATTATAATTAGATTATTTTCCTTAAGGGAAATACGTAAAACTAAATCCTCACTTTGATTTTTAAAATTTTTAGAAGAAAAACCAGCGCCAGGACTACTTAAAGAAAATTGCACCGCATAATCAAAGCCCTTTAAATCGATTACTGCTTTGCCAAAATCTTGCTGATCTTTTATAGAGAAATAAATCTCTTGAGCCGTTTTTTGCCACTTTGTAAAATGCTGCAAACCTATATCTTTCATCACTTCTTGAGGATCGATGGATTTCGTATTATCATCTAGCGATGCTACATAACTTACTTTTGGAAACCATTCTTTGATTGCTTCTAGATTACCAGTTTTAGATATGTAGTCAACTATGTTACTAATTTCCTGACTAGATTTATCTGACACATTATTTGTTGTTTTTACAATTTTACCATCAACAAGAATTCCTTCCTTTTTTAGTAGATTTTCTAATCTCTTAACTTGGCTAAATTTAGAAAAACCTTCAATTCCCCAAGGGCCAAAAGAAGCAACAATAAGCATTACAGATAAACAAACTGTGACAAATTTTAAATTTTTTGCTTTGGTATAAATTGTGTGAATAGAAGAGATTAACAACCACAAGCCAATCAAAATTATCAAATATCTGTCTTCTGTTACCCCGTACTCCTTGACACGCTTCAAGATTGCAAAAAACAAAAATCCTAAAGGTATAAGTAAAGAATGATAAAAATACTGTGAAAATACTCTTACCAACTTATTGCCCTCTTTAGCTAGCGGATAAGAAGAAAAGTGAGTGAGAACCCCGAAGATTCCAAACGATGAAATCATTATTGCCAACACACCTTTTGGCAATTCTCTAAAAATTGAAATTTTGATTATGTAAGCATATAAGATGATCGAGTAAGTCGTAATAAGTGGAATTAGGATGAAATTGGTAATAAATTTTATACCACTAGGATATAGATAGGTTTTATTATCCCAGTCTTGCTTTATTCCACTTAGAAAATATAGATTAGCAAAAAAAAAGAAGTATAAAACTAACAAACTAGGGTAAACTTTATAGCTTATAGTCAAATCGAATAAATAATCTATGCTACCCAGTATTGCACAACTACCAAGGCTTAATATTGCCGATGCTAATAACGAAAAATATATGCCATTATTCAAAGCAAAACTAAAGTTACAATAAGAGATGTTATCACTTTCTTTACTTAAAAATGGCGCTACCGAGATTGATAAAAATAATCCAAATCCAAGTAATAATTTGCCGTAATGCTTTGTATAAAATTCAATGAGAAGAATTATGATAAAGAAAAGCGCTGAGAACGAAAAATATTTTTTAACTTTCCAACCATGACTCTCTGAAAAGATTTTTAAGGAAGTAAAAGCACAAAAAGCTGCATAAAAAGAAAATAATAGTGTTATAATTATGGGAGTAATTATGGAAGTAAGATCTTTATCAAATATATTAAAAATGAGACCGATAAGTATGATCGTCTGAAAAAGTGAGCACAAAACTGGCAGAACAAAACGTTTTGTGGTTTTTGATAAATCATTAATTTGAAAAAGTCTTGTTAAAAGTTGTTTTATTGGCATGGCTTTGCAAATTTTTATGGTTTTAGACAATTTTAGAATAGATTTTATTTAATATTTGTAATAGCTTAAACTTCATCTGACGGTATGTATTTTTTGACAGTGAAAATTTTAACAATTTAAACTATCAAAAATTTCTTTTTTATTATTATTGGTGTTGCTATTTTTGTCAATAGTTTTTTAATTGCGATATATTTGCTTTCCAAAAATGTTTAATACGTAGTTTTTTTATAGCAGTATTTAGCCTAAAATGTGGTCTTTCATAATTATATTTTTTAATCCACTCATCAACATCACCTTTTTAAAATAACAAAATCATTAAATGAAACATCAAAACTGATATCAAAAAGATTTTAGTTGATTTTTACATCAAGCAAAATCATAATTTGTGTAGTATTATAATAATCTCACAACAACCAAATACAACTATGAAATTTTTTTTAGATTCTGCCGATATTAACGAAATCACTCAAATTGCTTCTTATGGCTTAATTGATGGTGTAACCACAAATCCTACTTTAATTGCCAAATCTGGGGGTGATTTTAAAAAAACCATCGCCAAAATATGCAGTATTGTTGCAGGGCCAGTGAGTGCCGAGGTTGCCTCAACCGAATATGCACAAATGGTAAAAGAAGGAGAAGAATTAAGCAAAATAGCCAAAAATGTTTGTATTAAATTGCCTTTAACTCTCGATGGCTTGAAAGCTTGCCGTTATTTTTCGCAAAAACAAATACAAACCAATGTAACCTTATGTTTTTCTGCCTCTCAAGCCTTGTTGGCGGCTAAAGCTGGGGCAACTTTTGTTTCGCCATTTGTTGGCAGGCTCGATGATATTGGGCAAGATGGTTTAGAGCTTATCTCAGAAATTGTGCAAATTTTTAGCAATTACCAAAACATTACCACTCAAGTTTTAGTGGCTTCAGTAAGGCATCCTATTCATATTACCGCTACTGCTAAAATGGGAGCCGATGTTGCCACTTTGCCTGCTAAAGTTTTTATGCAATTGGTTCAACATCCGCTCACTGCAAATGGTTTGGCAACTTTTGTTGCCGATTGGGCAAGCACTGGTCAAAAAATTATCGATTAATGAGTTTAGAAAATGCAAATTGTTGGCTTAATATCAACAAGCCAATTGGTTTTTCTTCTGCAAAAGTTGTGGCAATAGTTAAAAAATTAACTAAAGCAAAAAAAGTTGGGCATGGTGGCACACTCGATCCTTTTGCTAGTGGAGTTTTGCCAGTGGCTTTAAACAAGGCTACCAAAACTTCTCAAAACATGATGGATGCCAAAAAACAATATCTTTTTACCATAACTTTTGGCGAGTTTCGTGATACCGACGATTGCGAAGGTAAAGTGGTGGCAACTAACTCAAACAGGGCATCTGCTTGGCAAATTATGCAAATTTTACCACAATTTATTGGTAAAATAATTCAACAACCTTCTAAATTTTCTGCCTTAAAAATTAACGGCAAAAGAGCTTATAAATTAGCAAGAGAAGGAGTTGCATTTACAACACCTATGCGTGAAATTACTATTTTTTCTTTGCAAATGTTAAGTTATAATATTGATTCTGCCAGTTTTGTGGTAGAATGTAGCAAAGGAACTTATGTTCGAACCTTGGCGTACGATTTATGTAAACATTTAAATATTTGTGGTTTTGTAAGTAAACTTACCCGAACTAAAGTTGGCGATTTTTTATTAGAAAACAGTATTGATAATATTTTAGATTTAGAGTTGCAAAACTATTTCAAATAATTTTTTTATTTTTGCATTACCAAATTATCAATATGTATTAATTCTGTTTTGCAGTTGTTGCCAAGTATTGTTTTGATTTGTTGAGAAGTTTTTTGTAAAATTTTTGCTATATCGGCACTACTATGATTAACAATTCCACTGGCAATAACTTGCTGATTACTATCTTTTACCAAAACAGGATCTTGAGCGAAAAAATTACCTTTTACTGCAATTGCACCGATAGCTAATAAACTAGCCTTACCTTTTTTGAGAGCTTCAACTGCGCAATCATTGATAATAATTTCTCCCTTCGGATTAACAATGCCAGTAAGCCAATTAGTTTTTGATTTTGATTTTTTATGATCTTTTTTTATTTTTTCGTTGGCAATAAAATGAGTAAAAGGTTGTTTATTTTGCCATAATTTTTGTAAACAATCAATATTTTCGCCATTGGTAATAATGGTTGAACATTGTGATTGCATAGCCATTTTGGCTGCCATTATTTTGGTAATCATGCCTCCTGTACCAACTTTTGAAGAAGTATCGGTTGCCATATTTTCAATTTGGCTTGTAATTTTATGCACTTGCCAAATAAAAACAGCATCATTATTAGTTTTGGGATTTTTATTATACAAACCATCAATATCAGAAAATAAAATTAATAAATCAGCATTAATCATTTGAGCTATTCTGGCCGCTAGTCTATCATTATCGCCAAATTTAATTTCTTGAGTGGTAATAGAATCGTTTTCGTTAATTATTGGAATAATGTTATTTTTAAGTAAAGTTGAGATAGTATTTGCGCAGTTTAAATAACTATTTCTGGTGTTGCAATCATTGGCAGTAACTAAAATTTGAGCCACTTGTTGTTTATGTTTATTAAAAACTTGTTGATAATAACTCATCAATTTTATTTGACCAACAGAGGCAAGGGCTGGTTGTTGGGGTATGGATATTTTTGATTGGATGATCTGTAGCAAAGATTTACCTAAAGCAACCGCACCAGATGTAACAATAACAATTTGTTTGTTTTGTTTTTTTAACTCGTTAATATTATCGGCCAAGTATTGTAACCAATTTATTGAAAATTCTTGATTTTTTACCAATAAAGCAGATCCTATTTTAATGACTATTTTTTCATAAACATTAAA
>CAMAWV010000065.1 GCA_945862075.1 Rickettsia typhi
GTTACTGGTTCAGTAACTCTCAAAGAGGGTGTTGAAATGGTTATGCCAGGCGATAATGTTCGCCTCACTGTTGAGCTTATCTCTCCTATTGCCATGGAAGAAGGCTTGCGTTTCGCCATACGCGAAGGCGGTCGCACAGTAGGTGCTGGTGTAGTAAGTAAAATTATTAAGTAAAATTTCAGCCTGGTTTTATAGCTAGGCTGTATAGTGGAGAAATATGATAAATAAAGAAAGTATAAAAATTACATTAGAGTCTTTTGATCACTTTGTTCTTAGTAAGGCTGTTAAAGAAATTATTGCTACAGTTAAAAGAACGGGTGCTGGCATAAAAGGTCCAATACCTTTTCCAACTAAAATAGAAAAATTCTGTGTAACTAGAAGTCCCCATGTTGATAAAGATTCTAGGGAACAATACGAAATCAGAACTTCAAAAAGAATATTAATAATATCTCCAACTGCTCAAACTGTTGATGCTTTAATGAAGCTCAATCTTTCTGCAGGGGTTGAAATTAAAATTGCATTAAACGGAAATAAAAATTAGCACAATGTTAGAATTTGTAGGAAAAAAAATCGGTATGACTCATATCTATTCGGAAACAGGGCAATCAACCCCTTTAACCATGATTCATTTATATAACAATATTGTTTTTGACTTAAAAGAAAATCAAGCAAATAACAATAATAAGTTATTGACTTTAGCTTTTAATAAATTAGAAAAAACCAAGCATGTTTCAAAATCTGTTGTTGGCTCTTATCAAAAAAAATCTTTGCCAGTGCACAAAATAATACATACTTGTAAAGTAAAAAATGTTTTTGAAGCAAAAGTTGGTGATACTATTTCGATATACAATCTTATTAAGCAAGGAGATAAAGTTAGTGTGAGAGGTGTAACAACAGGCAAAGGTTTTGCTGGTGTTATGAAAAGATGGAACTTTCGTGGGTTAGAAGCTTCGCATGGTGTTTCTGTCTCTCATCGTTCCCATGGTTCAACTGGTCAAAGACAAGATCCGGGAAAAACATTTCGGGGTAAGAAAATGGCTGGTCATTTAGGTGTTGAAAATATTACTATTAAAAACTTACAGGTTTTATTTGTTGATGCCGAAAAATCAATTATCGCTGTTAAAGGTGCCATTCCTGGCAGGGCTGGTAATGATATTTTTGTTAAAATTAGCAACTATTAAAATCTTATGAATGAAATCTCGTTAAAACAAATAAATTTCGAAACAGAATCTATTGACAACAAAAGTTTTCATATTGATTCAGATATTTCTTTTTTAAGTGCTAAAAATATTTCTTATGTTGTAAGATGGCAACTAGCATCAAGAAGATCTGGTTCTGCTAAAACAAAAACTATGGCAGAAATTTCTGGAACTACTGCAAAACCTTGGAAACAAAAAGGTACAGGTAGAGCTCGTCAGGGCAGTAAAAGATCTGTTCAATTTGTTGGTGGCAGAACTTGTCATGGTCCTGTTCCAAGAAGTTTTGATTTTTCTATGCCTAAAAAAATAACCAAAAAAGCTTTGGCAGATATTCTTGTATTAAAAATATTTGAAAATAAAATCTTTACTTTTAGTTCACCGTCGGTTAATATTAAAACTAATAAAATTAGTAAATTTTTACAAAAATCAAATTTAGAGACTGTTTTATTTATAGTTGACAAAAACTCTGTTTTACAAAAAAGTGTAAAAAACATTAAAAATGTAAAAGTATTACACTCTAATGCTCTAAATGTATATGATATTTTAAATTATAATAATATTATTGTAGAGCAAAATATCTTTGAACAATCAATTTTGAAATGCATATAAAATGACTACTTTTTTGAATTACGACAAAATAAAAAAGCTAATTTATACTGAAAAATCAAATAAGTTAGTTGCAAATGATAAATATACTTTTGAAATAGATTATAATTCCACAAAAAAAGAAATCGCTTCTTTGGTAAAGAAAATATTTAATGTAGATGTTAAAAAAGTTAACATCATTAATTCTTTTGGAAAAACAAAAAAGTTCAAAGGTATTGTTGGTAGTAAGTCTGATATTAAAAAAGCTATCATTACATTGCAGACAGGACAAAAAATTAATCTTGAGTAAAAACATATGGCATTAAAAAATTTTAAATCAGTAACACCTTCTTTGCGTCAATATGTTGCCGTAGATAGAAGTGGCTTATGGAAAGGAAAGCCGTTAAAAATGCTTACAACTAATGTTTCTGAAAAATCTGGCAGAAACAACATGGGTCACATAACTGTTCGTCATAAATCTAGTGGTCATAAAAAATCATATAGAATTATCGATTTTAAAAGAGATAAATTTGACATCGAGGCAAAAGTTGAAAGAATAGAATACGATCCAAATCGCACAGCATTTATAGCTCTTATAAAATATAGTGATGGTACATACTCTTATATTTTAGCTCCTCATAAGTTATTAGTGGGAGATTCTATTATTTCTTCTAAAAGCTTAATAGATGTTAAAATTGGTAATTCTATGCCTTTATCTGTAATGCCTATCGGTACTAATATTCATAATATCGAGTTAAAGCCAGGTTGCGGTGGTGCCGTTTCTAGATCGGCTGGCAATTATTCTCAATTAGTAGGTAAAGATAGCGGTTATGCTTTAGTTAAAATGCAATCTGGAGAAATAAGATTATTTCCTTTAGAATGTATGGCAACTATAGGTTCTGTTTCTAATCTCGATAATAAAAATGCTACAGTTGGAAAAGCTGGCAGATCTAGATGGTTTGGCATTAGACCAACAGTTCGAGGTGTTGCAATGAATCCTGTAGATCATCCTCATGGTGGTGGCGAAGGTAAAACTTCTGGTGGAAGACACCCTGTTTCACCAACTGGCAAGCCTACAAAAGGTAAAATTACTAGAAAAAGAAATAAAAATACAAATAAATTTATTATCAAATCAAGGAGAGTCAAATAATATGTCAAGGTCTTCTAAAAAACCGCCTTTTGTAGATGGTTATTTATTAAAAAAAGTACGAGAATATCTTTCTTCTTCTAAGAAACATGTTATAAAAACATGGTCTAGAAGATCAACTATTCTGCCTCAATTTGTTGGGGTTAACTTTGCTGTTCATAACGGCAAAAAATTCGTTTCGGTTTCTGTTACTGAAGCAATGGTTGGTCATAAACTTGGTGAGTTTTCTCCTACTCGCATATTTTATGGTCATGGTGGAGATAAAAAAGTTACAAAATAATTAATTCAATATGACACAGCAACTTGCTATAGCATCGCATAAGTCAATAAAATCTAGCCCTATTAAAGTTATGAAAATAACTAAAAATATTACTGGACTTAACGTTTCTGATGCTTTAAAATTTTTGGGATTTTCTAAATTAAGATTAGCTCCAACTATAAGTGCCTTGGTTTATTCTGCAATGTCTAATGCTGAAAATAACCACAATATGGATGTTGATAATTTATTTATAAAAGAAATTAATGTAGGCAGATCTTTCGCTCTTCGTAGATTTGCTGCCCGTGGTAGAGGTAAATCTAGCAGAATTCTTAAAACTTTTAGTAACATAAAAGTTATTCTAGCAGAGAAACAAATTAATAATAATTTAAAATAAGTGAGGAATAAATGGGTCAAAAAGTTAATCCAGTAGGTTTTAGATTATTAAACAACAAAAACTGGGAATCTGTTTGGTATGATAAAAAAAATTATGCTACTAATTTATTTCATGATATAAAAATAAGGCAGTTTATCAAAACAAACTATTCTCATTGCGGAATTGGTAGTGTTGTTATTGAAAGATTGCCAGATAAAATTAATTTAATTATTAAAACATCAAAGCCTGGTGTTTTGATTGGTAAAAAAGGTTCTGATATTGATAAAATCAATCAATCTGTAGAAAAAATTGCAAAACATAAAGTTGAGGTTAAGGTTATTGAAATAGATAAACCAGATATTAATTCTTCTTTAGTTGCTCAATCTATAGCTAAACAACTTGAGGGAAGAGCTGCTTTTAAGAAGGTTATGAAAAAATCTATGCAATCTGCCATGAAGTTTGGAGCTTTGGGTGTGAAAGTGAGTTGTGCTGGAAGGCTTGGTGGTGCAGAAATAGCTAGAACTGAATGGTACAAAGAAGGATCTATACCTCTTCATACTTTACGTTGCAATATAGATTATGCAATCGCCAATGCTTATACTACCTACGGTGTTATAGGGGTGAAAGTATGGATATATAAAGGTTATGTTGAAAAGAAAAAAGTTTCAACTTCACAAATATAATTGATAACTAACATATGTTAATACCTGCAAAAACAAAATATAGAAAAGCTCAGAAAGGAGGCAAAAAAATCTTGGGTGTTGCCAGTAACGGTAATTCTTTGAAATTTGGTGCTTATGGTCTGAAAGCTTTAGAGCCTT
>CAMAWV010000066.1 GCA_945862075.1 Rickettsia typhi
GCCAAGCCTTGTTAAATGCAGTATAGTAGGAATTTTTACCCTAGAATCTTCAGAAAAAATCATTTTTTATTTTTGTTACTTTTTTGATTTTTTATGGTGATGATGATTATTTTAATATTAACCAAATAATTTTTCAAGATTATTTAAAATTGATAAACTGGCATTTTACCAATTCACATAAATAAAAATGCTATAAAATCACTTGCAAGCAACAATATATATAGCTAAAATATTGTTATCTAATTTTTTTAATGATATTTTATAGTTTTATGTCCGAAAATAATATTTCAGATTTGCCAAATTTAGCTGAGCAATTTTATACTTTGCCACTTAGAGATGTTGTAATGTTTCCGCAAATGGTTACTACTATTTTAGTTGGTAGAGAAAAATCTATTAATGCTGTTTATAATGCTCAAAAGCATAAAAAACAAATTTTTGTGGTGGCTCAAATTAATTCCGATACCGATGATTTTACCAATAAAAATTTATATCTTCATGGCACAATTTGCTCTATAATTGAAACTATAAAAAATCCAGATGGCACGATAAAAGTTATTTTGAAAGGCTTAAAAAAAGCAAAATTATTTAATGTGATTGAAAATCCCGAAAGTTTTCTTGCTGAAATTTTGCCTGAAAATAAAGAAACAAGTTTACAAACAGGAAAAACCAGTATCTTGGCTTTAATTAAAGGTTTGATTGAAAGTTTTGCTCATTATGCCCAGTTTAATAAAAAAGTAACTGTTGAAATGTTAATTGCTCTTGCAAAAATAAAATCAGCCGAAGAAATATGTTATAATATTGTTCCTTTTTTAAATTGCCCTTTGCCAGAAAAGCAAGCTATATTAAGCCAAGATAATCTTGAAAAACAGCTTTATAAAGTGTTGCAAATTCTTAAAACCGAAATAGAAATTGGCAAAACTGAATATAAAATCTCTAAAAAAATACAAGAAAAATTTACTAAACATCAAAAAGAAATTTATCTTTCAGAGCAGATTAAAAACATTAAAAAAGAGCTAGGGCAAGACGAAGATATTGAAATGTTAGAGCTAAAAAATAAAATTAACAAATTACCTAAAGAAGCAAAAAAGAAATGTTTGCACGAATATAATAAGCTTGAAAAAATGAGTTCTTATTCTTCCGAATCAAATGTGGTACGAAATTATCTTGATTGGGTGGTTTCATTACCTTGGCAAAAAACCTCTAATTTAAGTAACGATCTAGAAAAAGCATCAGAAGTTCTTAATAAACATCATTATGGTTTAGAAAAAATCAAAGAACGTATACTCGAATTTATTGCTGTTCAAATCAAAACTAACAATGCCAAAGGGCCAATTTTATGTTTGGTAGGGGCTCCAGGGGTTGGCAAAACTTCGCTTGCTAAATCTATTGCCGAAAGTGTTAATCGTAAATATGTGAAAATATCGCTTGGCGGAGTAAAAGACGAATCTGAAATCAGGGGGCATCGCAGAACTTACATTGGTTCAATGCCGGGGCGAATTATTCAATCAATTAAAAAGGCCGAAACCAATAACCCACTAATTTTGCTAGACGAAATTGATAAAATGTCTGGTGATTTTCGTGGCGATCCAGCTTCGGCAATGCTTGAAGTTCTTGATCCTGAACAAAATAATTGCTTTTCTGATCATTATCTTGAGCTTGATTACGATTTATCAAAAGTAATGTTTGTGGCAACCGCTAATAGCTTGGCAGGAATTCCAACCCCACTTCGTGACAGAATGGAAATTATCAAGCTTTCTGGTTATACCGAGCTAGAAAAAATGCATATCGCCAAACAGCATTTAGTTATTAAACAACTCAAAGACAACGGGTTAACTAGCAAAGAACTAATTATTAACGAAGATTCTATCTTAACAATTATTCGCAATTATACTTTTGAAGCGGGAGTGCGTAATTTAAATCGAGAGATCGAGAAAATTGCTAGAAAAACAGCAAAAATGTTAGTTACAAAACAAAGCAAAAAAATAGCAATAACTACAACAAATTTAGCAGAATTTTTGGGGCCACAAAAAAAAGATTATACTATCGCTAGAAAGCAAGATGCAGTTGGAGTGATTACTGGTTTAGCCTATACCGAATATGGTGGCGACTTATTAAATATTGAAGTTTTGCAATTTGAAGGAACTGGCAAAGTGCAAACTACTGGGCATTTAGGTGAAGTAATGAAAGAATCTGCTCTTACTGCTTTAAGTTATGCTAGATTTTTAGCTAGCGAGTTAAAGATTGATGCTAAAAAATTTAATAAATCCGATTTCCATGTTCATGTGCCAGAAGGCGCAACTCCTAAAGATGGTCCTTCGGCTGGAGTTGCTTTATGTGTGGCTTTGGTTTCGGCTCTTACTAATAAAAAGATTAAAAAAAATATCGCTACTACTGGCGAAATAACTCTTACTGGTAAAGTTTTAGAAATTGGTGGTTTAAAAGAAAAGCTTTTAGCAGCGCTTAGAGGAAATATTACCACGGTTATTATTCCTGAAGGCAATAAAAAAGATTTGCAAGAAATGCCTAAAGAAATTTTAGATAATTTACAAATTAAAACTATTTCTCATATTAAAGAAGCAATAGAAATTTGCTTAAATTAATTTATGTCAAAAACAATAATTGCCCTCATTGGTTTAATGGGGGCTGGTAAAACTACAATTGGTTTGCATTTGTCACAGAATCTTGGTTATTATTTTATTGATACCGATCAAGAAATAGAAGATCGTTATAAAATGTCGATAGTTGATATTTTTAAAAAATATTCCGAGAGTTATTTTAGGCAAATTGAAAGCAATATTATTGCTGAAATTCTTGCTCGAAATGAAAATATTGTACTTTCTTTGGGTGGTGGAGCTTTTATTTTTGAAAAAAATCGACTTTTATTACAAGAAAAATGCTCTACAGTTTGGCTTCATGCTTCTCTTGATGAAACCATTAAAAGAATTGGCAATAAAAATAATCGTCCGTTATTGCAAAACATGAATAAACGTAAAACATTAGAAAATCTTATTGCCACACGGTATCCTATATATAAAAAAGCTAATATCGTTATTGATACTACTAGCTCTGGCATTGGCGAGGTTGTGCAGTTAATTATCAAAAAAATTTCAGATTATGCAACAAATTCCTAAATATGATCATACTGCTATTCTTAAGGTTTCTCTATCAAAGAGAGGTTACAATGTGCTAGTCGGCAAAAAATTTGCTCCTGATAAACTTAAAAATTTTTTGGATTCCAATAATTTTAGCAAAATTATTGTTATCACCGACGATATTGTTTATAATTTACACTATACCACTTTAGCACAAGTTCTGCCCCAGCATCAAGTTTTGCAAGTTAACAACGGCGAAAAAGCCAAATCTTTTGCGGTTGCCTACGATTTATGCGAAAAAATTTTAGCAAATAATATCGACAGAAAATCTCTCATTATTGCTTTTGGTGGCGGGGTAGTTGGCGATTTAGCGGGCTTTATTGCTTCTATTTTGCTTCGAGGTATTGCTTTTGTGCAAATTCCTACCACTTTGCTTGCTATGGTTGATAGTTCAGTGGGTGGTAAAGTAGCAATAAACTCAAAATTTGGTAAAAATCTTATTGGTAATTTTTATCAACCAAAACTAGTTTTGTGTGATCTTGATTTTTTAACAACTTTGCCAGAAAGAGAATTTTTATCAGGTTATGCCGAAGTGGTAAAATATGCTTTTATCAATGATAGCCAGTTTTTTGATTATCTTGACGAGAATTTATCTTTAATTTTAACGAAAAATAGTTTTGTGTTGCAAAACATCATCGCTATTTCTTGTAAAATCAAGGCAAATATTGTGGTGAAAGACGAATTTGAGCAAGGTGACAGAGCATTGTTAAATTTTGGTCATAGTTTTGCTCATATTTTTGAAACCGAAACCAATTATTCTGGCATCATTTTACATGGCGAAGCTGTGGCTTTGGGCATGGCAATGGCTATGAAAATGTCGGTTCTT
>CAMAWV010000067.1 GCA_945862075.1 Rickettsia typhi
TGTATATGATGATTAAGATTTTTTAGTTTATCAGTTTCTTCCCACTTGGTAGATTGCGGTATATTTGCTTGAACTAATCTAATTTGCCAAGTTTTGTTAGTGGTTGTTTTGATGTAATTAAGACGAAAAAAACCATATAATAAGCAAAAAATCATAATAAAGGTAGCGAAACCAAAATATTGCCAGTATTCTTTTTGTTTGTGTTGATTAAACCATGTGATGCTAAAAATACTACAAAAACATAAGCAAAAACTTAGGCCATATACTCCCCAAATATCGGCAGTTTGAGCAATATAAGGCATTGACAAACTCACATAACCAAGTAAATTCCAAGAAAATCCACTAAATAAGGTAGATCTTGCTATTTCGGCAATTAGCCATAATAAGCTAAAAAGCAGAGCTTTTTGCCAAATATTTAACTTAAATTTTTGTTTTAATACAGTAAAAATAATAAAAATCAAACCATAATAAGTGGCAAGCAAAGCTGGTATGAGAGTGATGGCAAAAGGTATTAGCCATGCAAAATGTTTAGCATCAACTAAAAGAGAAGCGGAAATCCAGTAAATACTACTTACAAAAAAGGCAAAAGCAAAGCAAAAACCTAGCCAAAAAGCTTCTTTTTTATTGGTGGAGTTTTGTAATAAATAAAAAACAAAGCTAATTGCTACAAATATTGTTGGCCAAAAATCGAAAGGAGCAAAAGATAAGGTGAGAAGGCATCCGCAAAGCATTGCCAATATATTTTGTGGAAGTAATTTTTGAACATATTTTATTTGATTGCAAAACAGCATAATTATTTAAAAAATTTAAAAATAATGGAACTCAAATTTATTAAAGTTTTATTTCTTTATTAAAAGCACTTCGAAAAGAATTAATTTCTTCTTGACTTTCATAGGTATTTACCCCAGCAGAAATAAGAGCTAGATTACTCATTTGCAAAGCTGTTTCAAGATTTTTTATTACCACATACTTTGCTCCTAATTTTTTGAGTCTTTCTGATTTATTAAAGGATTCGGCTTTGGTTATTAAATTAATATTTGGAAAATGTTGGTTTAAAAAACGACTAATTTTAAAACAAGCTATTTCATCCTCTACTCCTACAACCACCGATTCACATTGTTTAATTGCAATATGATTTAAGATATCAATATTTAAAGCATCGCCATAATAAATTTTATAGCCATTTTCTTTTTCTTGTTTCACAATTGAATGATTATGTTCTAAAATTATCTAGTTGATCTTTTTTTTATCTAAAATATGGGAGATGATTCTTGTTATTTTTGAAAAACCAATGATAATAATATGTTTTGAAATATCACCAACTTCGTTTTTTAATGTATTATCTTGTAAAATTTGCCTAGTGTTAATGGTTGTTCTTATTTTGCTTCCGATAGTATATAAAAGAGGGGTTAGAGCCATAGTAAAAGTAGTGGTGGTCATTAAAAATGTTGATAAATCATTGCTTAAAAATTTTTGTTGTACAGCTATTAAAAAGACCACAAAAGCAAATTCACCACCCTGCGATAATAATAAGCCAGTTTTTATACCAACTGCTAAAGGTAACTTGAAAATTTTTGATAATAAAATAATTATGATAGTTTTTAAGAAAATTAAAGATAATGAAGCAAGAGCAATATAAAACCAGCTTTTAATTAAAAACTCGTAATCAAAAGACATACCGATACTCATAAAAAATAAACCTAATAACAAAGATTTTAATGATAAAATTTCTTCTTCTACTCGATAGCGATATTCTGTTTCGGCAACCATTAAACCGGCAATAAAAGCACCTAAAGCCGAAGACATATCGAAAATTTGGCTAATATAAGCAGATCCTAAAACAATTAGCAGAGTGAAGCTAAGAAATAATACATCGTTGTGAGATTTGGCAATTAAGCGATAAATTGGCCTTAAGCATAATCTGCCAAAAGCAAAAATAATAATCATGGCAATAATTGCTTTACCTAATGCTATAGATAAAGCAGGTATAAGATTACTGCTTTTCTTTGCTAAAATTGGTAACAAAACTAAAATTGGTATAACTGCCAGATCTTGCATTAATAATACCGAAAAAGCTAGTTTACCTATTTTACTATTTTGTTCGGTCTTTTCTTGAATAATTTGTAATACAATAGCCGTGGAAGACATTGCTAAAGCAACACCAATAACAATGGAGGTGTCGATATTTATTTTTAAACAAAAATGACAAATTATAAAAATTGCTAAAGAACTAATTAAAACCTGCAAACCGCCAAAACCTAACACATATCTTTTCATGCTAGATAATTTTGCCAAAGTAAGTTCTAAACCTATGGCAAATAGCATAAAAACAATACCAAGTTCTGCTACAGCTTTGGTGGTAGCAATACTTGAAACAATACCTAAACCAAACGGACCAATTGTTGTACCAGCAACCAAGTAACCTAAAGCAGGGCTAAGTTTAAGTTCTTTAAAAATAACTACTATCACCAAAGATGCTAAAAGTAAAATAATGATATCGTGTAGAAAGGAAAGATTGTGCATGGTGTGTGGTGAATTTTTGTATAGATTTTTTAATTATTATAGTTTATAACTGTAAATTCAAAGATTTAAAATAATAAGCAATTTAAAAATTAAGAGTGTTTTGAAGTTTTATAGAGTTATTGTTGTTGTTTTTTTATCGATTAAATGTTATTAATAAATACTATGCAGTGGTTATCAAATTTTACTTGATAAGACACATTGCCATTTGCTTAATAGTTAAAAATGTATTTACAGTTAAAATAGCTAAATAAATTATAGTTTTATAGCTATTAATTAGCAACAATTTTTTTACAAAAAACAATTTTTTCCAAAAATAAAGAAGAAACATTGCTTTTTTGTATTTTTTTAGTTGCTAAAAAAAAAATTGTTGTTAAAATTTGTTGATAAAATATTTTTTATCAAAACTATCATTATTTTTTCAATGAAATTAAATAAGCCTAAACCAACATCTCCACATCTACAAATTTATCGTTGGAACATTTCTTCGCTTACTTCCATTATGCATCGCTTTACTGGTGTTGCTTTATACATTGCTTTAATTATCATCGCTTGGGGTGTTTTTTATTATACTTATAATACTAACCAACAAAGCGCCGCCATTCATTGTGATTGTTTTCTTACTAAATTAATTTATATTGTATTTTGTGGAGCTATTATTTCTGCTTCTTTTTGTTTATACTATCATTTTTGCAACGGTATTCGTCATTTATTTTGGGATGTTGGCAAGGGTTTTAAATTAAAAACTGCTAAAAATACTGGTTATTTAGTAATTTTGTTAGCTCTTTTTTTAACTATTCTTACGGTTTCCATTGCTGTTTATCTTAAATTTTTCTAAACTATGAAAAAAACAAAAATCGCTCCTTCTACGAAACGTGGTTTTCAACACTGGTTAATGCAACGAGTTTCGGCAGTAGCTTTAATTCCTTTGGTTATTTGGCTTATTCTTTCTTTTATCAATATCGGTCTTGATCCGCAAGGTTATTTACCAGTGTTTTTTTCTTATCCACTTAATGCCTTTATGGGTATCTTATTTTTTTGTTTTGGTTTTTATCATGGTTCTTTAGGTTTGCAAGTTATTATCGAAGATTACATAACTAACAAAGCCAAGGTGCATTTTTATGTGATGCTGGTTAATTTCGTTTCGATCACTACTGCTCTTGCTGTTTGTGTGGCTATTTTAAAACTTCATATCACTAATTAAATTATGTCTGAAAAAAAAATTGCTAATTATTCTGTTATCGATCATCAATTCGATGTTTTAGTTGTTGGTGCTGGTGGTGCTGGCTT
>CAMAWV010000068.1 GCA_945862075.1 Rickettsia typhi
TGTTGCTCTGTGTTCATTTTTATAAACTACACAAGAGTAGCAAGTTTATTAGCAATAGCATCAATAAATTGCTCGGTGTAAAGATAATGTTTGCCATGCTCCACCGCATTGCCATAAACTGCCACCGCCAAATCTTTGGTAAAAATACCAGATTCGATGGTTTGCAGGCAAGCCAGCTCTAGTTTGCAGGCAAAATTAGCAAGCTCTTGATGCTCATCGAGTTTAGCTCTAAACAATAAGCCTTTTGTCCAGGCAAATATTGAGGCGATGGGATTGGTTGAGGTTGGTTTACCTTGTAAATGCTCAATAAAATGCCTAGTTACCGTGCCGTGAGCGGCCTCGGTTTCGGCTATTTTGCCACAAGGCGTTGTTAAAATAGATGTCATAAGGCCAAGAGAGCCAAAGCCTTGTGCCAAAGAATCGGATTGTACATCGCCGTCGTAGTTTTTGCAGGCCCAAATAAAGCCACCAGCAGATTTCATAGCAAAGGCCACCATATCGTCTATCAAACGGTGCTCGTAAGTGAGATTTTGTTCTTTAAATTGAGAAGCAAAATTTTTTTCATAAACTTCGGCAAAAATATCTTTAAACAAGCCGTCGTATTGCTTTAAAATGGTATTTTTAGTAGAAAGATAAAGTGGTAGATTTTTTTGCAAAGCCATATTAAAGCATGAGTTGGCAAAGCCAAAAATAGAATCGGTAGTATTAAACATTGCCATCACCACCCCGCCGTTTTGATTGAAATTATAAATATTTTGTTCAGAAGAATTGCCATTTTCATCGGTAATAACAAGTTTAGCAGTGCTTTTTTGAGTGATTTTTATTTCGGTTGCTCGGTATTGATCGCCAAAGCCGTGTCTGCCGATGATAATTGGTTTTTGCCAAGTAGAAACCAGTCTTGGCACATTGTTGCAAATGATTGGCTCACGAAAAACCGTGCCATCAAGAATGTTGCGTATGGTGCCGTTAGGTGATTTATAAATTTGTTTAAGATTAAATTGTTTTTTTCGAGCTTCATCGGGGGTGATGGTGGCACATTTAATGCCGACTCCGTTTTGCTTGATGGCATTAGCAGAATCGATGGTGATTTGATCGTTGGTTTTGTCGCGGTTTTCTATGCCTAAATCGAAGTATTTGATATTTAAATTTAGATGCTTGAAAATTAATTTTTCTTTAATGAGTTGCCAAATTATTTTAGCCATTTCGTCGCCATCAATTTCTACGATCGGTTGAGTTACATTAATTTTTTTCATAAATTTAGGTTAAGAGTTTATGTTTAAGTTCAGAAGAAATATTGGGCAAAACTTGGTTAATTTCTTGCATTTCAAGCATATTGCCGTTACAGTGTAAAACCACATCGCAACCAGCTTGTAAAGCAGAAATAGCATTATTGCCAACACTATTTTGTAAGGCTTTCATTGAGAGATCGTCGGTGATTAAAATATTGTTAAAGCCAATTTTTTTCCTGATAATATTAATTACTTTGCTAGAAACAGTGCCACAATTTTGAGCATCGAGTTGCGAATATAAAATATGAGCAGTCATAGCCAGTTTTTGCTGATTTAGGGCAACAAAAGGTAAAAAATCGGTAGTTTGTAATTCTGATAAACTAGCATTAACCAGCGGCAGTTCGAGATGGCTATCAGATGTTGCTCTGCCGTGCCCTGGAATGTGTTTTATTACTGGCAAAACATTAGCCTGCAACAAGCCATTACAGGCAGATTGAGCTAAATCACTCACTTGTTGTGGATTTTCACCAAAAGATCGGTTACCAATAATTTGATGAGTATATTGTGTTAAAATATCAAGCACTGGAGCACAATTAACGTTAATGCCCAGCTCTTTTAAATTAAGCCCAATTTGATAAAAATTTTCTTGAGTTGCTTGCAAAGCAAGTGGTTTGTTTTGTTGATATAGGCAAGCAAAATAATTAGCCGAAGGAAATTGCGGCCATTCTGGAGAGTTAAGCCTAGACACTCTACCACCTTCCTGATCGATTAAAATTAGCGGATCGCCTTGTAAAACTTGCTTTAATTGCGAGGTGAGTTGTTTAACTTGATTTTTATTTTTAATATTTCTTGCAAATAAAATGAAACCAAGACAACCATTTTGTTGAAAAAATTGATACTCTTCGTGGGTAAGAGTTTCGCCAGAAATGCCATAAATTACTGGTTTTGTTGCTAGAGGATTATTAGCTAAATTAGCAAGCAACATTTATAAAACTCCTTTGGTTGAATTGATGGTGTTATTTTGTAAAAATATAGCTTGTTTTAAGGCTTTTGCCACCGCTTTAAAAATTGATTCGGCGATATGATGATTATTAATACCGTAAAGATTAGAGATATGCAAATTGCAACCAACAGCATTAGCAAAAGCAATAAAAAATTCACGCAACATTTCGGTGTGAGTATCGCCAATTTTAGCCACCGTAAAATTACAATCAAACACAATATATGGTCTGCCTGATAAATCGATTACACAACGACTTAATGCTTCATCAAGTGGCACATAAGAAAAACCAAACCGAGCAATACCAAGTTTGTTGCCTAGGGCTTGTTTTATGGCAAAACCTAAAGCTAAACCACAATCTTCGATGGTATGATGAGAATCGATATGCAAATCGCCAACAGCTTCAAGAGAAATATCGATGCCAGAATGACAAGATAACTGCTCTAGCATATGATTAAAAAAGCCCAAACCAGTGTTTATTTGATACTTACCGCTACCATCGAGATTGATTGATGTATTTATTTTAGTTTCTTTGGTTTCTCTATTTATAGTAGCGGTTCGCATAAAAATTAATTAGTTTTGAAAGTTATGAGAGGCAAAATCCCAATTAATGAGATGATTTAAAAAAGTATCGATATAGTTTGGCCGAGCATTTTGAAAATCAAGATAATAGGCATGCTCCCAAACATCAATGGTAAGTAATGGTTTAGCATTAGTGGTGAGAGGAGTTTCGGCATTACTGGTTTTGATAATTTTCAATTTACCTTCTTCAAGAACTAACCAAGCCCAACCAGAGCCAAATTGAGTGGCTGCGGCATTTTTAAATTCGGTTGCAAAATTTTCGTAAGAACCAAAATCAAGCTCTATTTTTTTAAGCAATTCGCCAGATGGTTTACCGCCACCGTTTGGTTTGATGGAATGCCAATAAAAAGTATGATTCCAAACTTGAGCAGCATTATTAAAAATAGCAGTTTTAGATTTATCAGAAGCAGAAATTTTAATGATTTCTTCGAGAGTTTTTTTAGCTAAATCGTTATTGTTGGCAACTAAATTATTTAGATTAGTGATATAGGCTTGATGATGCTTGCCATAATGATAGTTTATGGTATTTTCGGTAATATGTGGAGCTAAAGAATTTTTAGCATAGGGTAATTGTGGCAATAAAAAAGGATAGTGGTTTGACATTTTATTTTGTGAAAAAAGATTATTATTAGTTGAGGTGATTTTATCAAAACCCACTTTACAAGCACCAAGTATAAAAAATGGTAAAAGTAAAGCAGATTTAACAAACTTTCTTTTAAGCAATTTTTGCATTAATTAGCTTTATTATTTGTGATAATTTTTATGAAATGTCATTACAACATTCTTTTAAAATTGTAAAATGATAAAAAATAATGTCAAACTTATTTTAAAAAATTTTACTTGACTAATTAAAAAGATAGATTTATTATGTGCTTTTTTAAATAATATTATACTAAATTATGCCAAATAATGATCCCTTAGAGCAACAACCATTGATTAAACCAAACCTAAAAGCTCCAATAGAAGCAAGGTTGCAAGAAGAAGCAAGGTTGCAA
>CAMAWV010000069.1 GCA_945862075.1 Rickettsia typhi
AAAAATAAACTAGAAAATTCATTAAACCATGAAAAAGAAATGAGAAAAATTCAAAACGAATTTATCGCTCTTGTTTCGCATGAATTTAAAACTCCCTTGCAAGTGATAGATAGTGCTCGAGAATTAATTGTAAGAAAACTTAATTCTAACGAAAATACCAAGCAATTTATTACTAATTATTGCAATAAAATTCGCTCAGGTATTCAAAGAATGAATAGCTTGATTAGTAGCACTTTAAATTTAGCTAAAATAGAAAATAATAAAGGGCAAATAAAACTAGAAATAGTTGAGTTTGACTTACAAAAAATGATGTTAGAAATTATCGATAAAAATATTAACTTTGCCCAGCAAAAAAATATCAATATTTCTTATAGCATTAGTAAATTACCTTGCCATTATCAATCTGATCCAAAATTAATTGATCATATAATTGGCAACATTATAGTTAATGCCATCAAATATTCACAAGCGAACTCAGAAATTAAAATACTTACAAAAGTTCTTGCTAATTCAATATTGATAAGTATAATAGATCATGGAATTGGAATTCCTCAATCAGATTTAAAAAATGTCGGTAATAAATTTTTTAGAGCTAGTAATGCTATATCGGTGTCAGGAACTGGTATTGGTGTTTATATTACCAAGTATTTTATTAATCTGCTTGATGGCAAAATTTCTATCAAAAGTCAAGAGGGTGTTGGCACTAGAGTTGCTATTTTTTTAAAAAAACATCATCACTAATTAATTTATTCTTATGAAAAAATTATTACCTTTCTTATTGTTTTTAATAACTCCTTGCTTGGCAACTGCCCAATCTAATGATGCACCAATTATTTCTGGTAAAATATTTTACCAAATACAAACCGATAGAATCATTAACAATCCTAATGAAAACATTAATAAATCTAGTGGTTTTTTATATGTCGAGCCAAATATTAATTTAAATATTACCAATAATTGGTCTATCAAAAATCAATTACGCTTTCAACCAAACAATACACTTACCACACGTAATCAACAAGATCCAGAAAGATACCGTAGTTTTCTACAAAAAGATCGCAACATTGGTCTTAAAAATAATGGTGTGTTGGTAGAAGAAATAAAGCTACACTACGAAAATGAAGATATGAAGCTTGATGTTGGTAAATTTGATCCAACATTTGGCACCGCTCATCGTCGCAGTAAAAGAATAGGAGTTTTTACTTCGCATTTTGCTGAAGATTATAATTTAAGAGAAAAAATTGGGTTCAATGTTGTGGCATTACTAGAAGATGCCCAACTAAGCATTAGTTCTTTTTTTAATGATAATACTAATTTAAGCAATAGCGCTATCGATAAACGAGGTACCGATAATAAAGCCAGAAGTACAGCAGGTAGCACTAAATCTTTTTCTTCGTATTCAGTAAGTTTAGAAGGTGATAATTTATTTGCTTTTAAAAACTGGTTTTATTATTTTGGATATCGTAGTTTAGGAGTAAAAAATTCTTTTGCTAATAATCTATATCGTGATAGAGAGCAAGCATTAGCAATTAGCTCTGAATATAAACATAAAATAGGCAAACAAACCTCTTTAATTCCATTTGCAGAAGCTGTTTACACAAAAAATGCTTCAGGTATAAAAAATCGCAACAATACTTACTTAACAACCGCTTTAATTGCTCAGTTTAGTAGCTGGACAGCTAGTAGTTCATATAGTTTAAAAAACATCAATAACAAACAACTTAACAATAATAATACCGATAAACAATTACAATTCTCAATTGGCTATAAGTTTGATAACAATATCGCTTTAGACTTAAGTAGAGCAAAAATCACCGAAAATGGTCAAAATGCAGCTTTGGTCGGGGCAAATCTTACCTACTTACAAGAATTTTAAAATCATCTTGCAGTTTATAAGTAATTGCTTAAAATTATTTTACTAACTTTAGTTGGTTACTATTATTTTATTAATTTAAATTCTTCACAATATGTCAGTACTTGTAGGTAAAATGGCTCCAGATTTTACTGCTTCTGCAGTAATGCCAAACAATGAAATAAATGAAACATTTAATCTACATACCTATCTCAAAGGTAGAATTGGTATTTTATTTTTTTATCCTCTTGATTTTACTTTTGTTTGCCCATCAGAAATCATCGCTTTTGCAAACAGAACACAAGATTTTAAAGATAGAAGTGCTGAAATCATTGGTGTTTCTGTTGATTCAAAATACACTCACTTAGCTTGGAAAAATACCGAAGTAAAAAAAGGTGGCATTGGTAATATTCAATATCCTTTAATTTCTGATCTCACCAAAAAAATCGCCAAAGATTACGATGTTTTAACTGGCGATGCAGTCGCTTTAAGAGGCACTTTCTTAATTGATCAACAAGGAGTAGTAAGGCATCAATTAGTTAACGACTTACCATTAGGTCGAAATGTTGATGAAACTCTAAGAATGATAGATGCTCTTAAATTTTTCCAAGAACACGGCGAGGTTTGTCCTGCTGGTTGGAGTAAGGGTAAAAAAGGCATGAAAGCCGATGCAAGCGGAGTGGCCGACTATTTGGCTAATAATGCCGATACTTTATAAAAAAGTTATCTTGAAGCAAAAAATTGTTTCTAATAAACCTTTTACTTGTTTGGTAAATGTTGCATCTAAAACTGATTTTTACTAAATCTCTAGATGCAACATTTCCTCTTTTTATTGTTTATGCAAAAAAAACACAAGATAAATGTAATTTTTACAACTTTACAGGCTCAAAATCCCAATCCAAAAATAGAATTAAACTATCATAATCATTTTACACTAGCAATTGCGGTTTTGCTTTCTGCTCAGAGTACTGATGTTGGAGTAAATAAAGTTACCAAGCAGTTATTTATTGTAGCCGACGATCCTTATAAAATGCTTAACTTAGGCTTGGAAAATTTAAAAAAATATATTGCTAGCATTGGCTTATTTAATAGTAAAGCAAAAAATATTATAGCATTATGTTCTGTGTTAATAGAAAAACACCAAGGACATTTGCCAAATAATTATGACGATCTTATTTTATTACCTGGTATCGGTAGCAAATCAGCAAAAGTTCTGTTAAATTCTTTATTTCAACAACCTGTTATAGCTGTCGATACTCATGTTTTTCGAGTAACTAATAGACTTGGTTTAGTGCAGAGCAAAAATGTTAAACAAACAGAAAATCTATTGCCAAAGGTTATTCATAAAAAATGGCATCTTTTCGCTCACCATTGGCTTGTTTTACATGGTCGATATATTTGCAAAGCAATCAAACCAAATTGCTTAGAATGTGTTTTACAAAATTTATGCCAAAGCTATTTAAAATCAAAAAATGCACAAAAATAGTTATTGATTTTATTTTTAGAAGCAATTATAATATTACCTTAAATTATCTTTAATGTAGCATTAAAAAACTAATTTTGGTAGCAATATTTATATGCCTCTGTGGTGAAATTGGTAGACGCGATAGACTCAAAATCTATTATCTAATTGCAGATGTGTCAGTTCGAGTCTGACCAGAGGCACCAAAATTTCTTGCTTTTTAGCTTTTTAAATAAAAAAACATCACCATGTTTTCAAACCCAAATAGCTCCACTGTTCACAAAACAGTTCAGCAAAACCTACAAAAACATCCAAACAAAAATCTAGGCAATAACCTGTGGTTTTGGTTGCCTATTTTATTTGCCTGTGGGCAAATTCTTTTTATTAGCTATCAATCTTGGTTTAATAACTATCAAACTCAATATTATTGGCATTTTCTCGCTTATTTAAGTGTAGTATTTGTTTTATGTTGTATTAGC
>CAMAWV010000070.1 GCA_945862075.1 Rickettsia typhi
ACTTGGTTCTTCTGCGGGTTCGGTGCGAGAGTTACTTGGTTCTTCTGCGGGTTCGGTGCGAGAGTTACTTGGTTCTTCTGCGGGTTCGGTGCGAGGAGTATTATTAGGAGTAAAATACATCTCAGATGATTCTTGTCCTGCTCTCAACGACGATACTACGCCTAAGAAACTCACATGAATAGGCATAAAAAATAAATTAAATTAATAAAAATACATTAACTAATAAATCAATGTATTTTACCATTCTATTTTATTTTTTTTTGTTTTCAAGAGTTTTTTAATATTTTTTATATTTAACAAAAGTATTTGCAACAGCCGCATAATATAAAAAATATTATTGTGAAAAATATTGATTAATCGCTAAAACCAAACTATTGATAATTTTTCTTTTATATAAAACACTATTTAGCATTTTTTCTTCGTGTTTATTTGAAAGATAACCAAGTTCAATTAAAACCGAGGCAACATCTGGAGCGGTAAGCACCATAAAACCAGCAAAACGATGTGAATTTTGTAATATTTTTATTTCAGCTTTTTTCATTGTCAAAACCACTTCTAAAGCAAATTTTGTCGAATAATTTTTAGCTTGTCTTTGCGATAGATCAATGAGAGTTTTAACAATATCTTTACCGGCATAAGTAAAATCGACACCATAAATAATATCGGCTTGATTTTCTTTTTGAGCTAAAATTTCGGCTTGCTTATCGGATGATTTTTCGGATAAAGTATAAATTGAAAAACCAGAAACATTATTATCAGAAATTGAATTAGCATGTAGCGAAATAAATAAATCGGCTTTCTTTTTTCGAGCAAATTCTACCCTAGTTTTTAAAGGTAAAAATCTATCATCTTCTCTAGTTAAAAAAACCTTATATTTATTTTCTTTTTTTAATTGTTTGGCAAGCTCTTTAGCATAAGTAAGAGTGAGATTTTTTTCGTAAGTACCACCAAAAACACCTATTGTTCCTGGATCTTTTCCGCCATGCCCTGCATCAAGCACAATTATTAGCTTTTTTTTACTATCGCGCAAGGTATATTTTACTTGTGAATCGACAGTTTTTTTTATAATAATATTTTTTTCTTGATTCGATGTGTTAAGATTTTTACTTTCTGATATTTCTTGATCGGGAATTTTTGGTGCAATATTATTTTTGTTAGTAAATAAATCAAATGAGATAGATTTTTTTTGATAATCGGTGGCAATATTTTGTAGTAGAAACTCTTCTTTTAGATCAAAAACAAGCCTTAACTCGTTTTGTTGATTTCGCAAACGAAAAGAGCTAATAAAATTTGGCAAGATAGGTTGATAATTAAGTGGTGGAGCAGTATTTTTAAAATCAACCACCAATCTGTGAGGATTTTGTAGGGTAAATATTTTAAATTCTGGGTTACTATCAAAAAAGAAAATAGCTTTTTGATTATTATTGTTGTTGTTAATAAATTCTATTTTTTCAAGTAAGATTGCTTTTTGTATAGTTTGACTAGCAAAACAATAACAATATTTACTAAAAAAACTCAAACATAACACAACCAAAAACCGCCAAGTTTTTTGTAAATTTAATTGCATATTTTAAGAAAATTTTTTTATTAGAGTAAAATTTTATGCTTTTAAATGTTGATTTTCAAGACAAAACAAAGAATTTATATTTTTACCTGTGAAATTTTTTAATAAAATTAAAAATATTTTTATTAAAAACTATTGACACATAAAAAATTAACTTATATTATTTATATTGTAAAATTGTTGGATCAATAATTTATGTTAATTTTTTACTAGTTTTAAAGAGAAACTTATACCAAAAACAGCAAAAAAGTAAAATATATTAGCAATGCAACAACTCGATTCTATTAACACATAAATTTAATTTTATTTGATATGCCTACAAGACCAGCTTTGACCGATTCTTATCACCTTGCAAATGCAAGACTATACAATCGACGAGATCCAGAATTCAATGTTAAAGTACGGGGTTCTAGGACACCTAGCGAGAGCGAGAGCGAGAGTGGGAGCGGCGAGAGCGATAATCCTGTAACAAAGATACAACAAGAAAAATTAGACGAAATATTAAAAAGGAAAACAACAGCAAAGTATCCTATAAAGTATCCTATTATGCCTAGCGCTAACGATGATCCTCAAGTACAGCAAGAAATAATATCATGGCGTAAACAAAAAAGACTATCAAGATTAGAAAGGGAAGAAAAAAAGGGTTCTATGACACCTAGCGGTAGCGATAATCGTGCAAAAGAAGATAATAAAAAATCATGTCCCTCGGTTACAACATCTACCAAATTCGGCTCTTTTGAATTTGGCGAGAGTGATAGATTAACTGAATTTTCACAAGAATCGGAACAAGATGCATTTTCACAAGAAAAGCAAGAAGAACAAGCAAGCTCTTCGCAACAAAATACAGAACAAAAACCTACTCAACAATCAGCTCCATCAGGTGTGCCATCTAATCCTAATGCACAACAACCTAATCAAAAATTATTTGTTACAAAAATGTCTTTATAAAATATTTATTGGTTTATTTTTATGTTTTTAATGTTGCTTTTTAAAACGAAAAATCACATAATAACAACAATAGTTTTTTCTAGTTTTTATCTCAAAAATATTTTGTAAGAATTTTATTTAAAAATAAAAAAATATTACGGAACTGTTAGATCGGTAATTTATGTTAATTTTTTACTAGTTTTAAAGAGAAACTTATACCAAAAACAGCAAAAAAGTAAAATATCATTAGCAATGCAACAATTCCATTATAAAACAATAATTTTATGATTCTCCAAGAATATCAGTATCCTTCAAATATCAATCAGCCTAGTTTTCAACCAAAAAAAATGGTTATAATGCTTCATGGTTACGGTTCAAATGCTCAAAATTTATTAGAATTAGCTCAATTTCTAGCTCTACCTAACATAATTTTTATCAGTGTAAATGCCGTTAGCACTTGGGAAGGAGGTTTTTTAGATAGTTATCAATGGTTTTCACTTTATCATCAAAATGGGCAAATAAAACAGCTTACCGAAATTAACACACAAATTATTGAAGCAAATTTGCAACTTGCCAATTTTATTGCGACACAGCTTAACAAATGGCAACTTAATTACTCCGATTTAGTATTGCTAGGCTTTTCGCAAGGGGCAATGATGGCAAATTATCAGGGTTTTACCTTACCAAAACAAGTAGCTGGTGTTTTGAGTTATTCTGGTAAAATAATTTTACCTACTTTATTACAACAAAAAATTTTATATAAACCAAAAATTTGCCTCATACACGGCAAGCAAGATTCGGTTTTGCCATTTGATAATTTTTTAGAGGCAAAAAATATTCTTACCGATCTTAATGTTGCTTACCAAGATTTTGCTTTTGATAATCTTGATCATAGCATAGATAATCGAGGAATTGCGGTTGGTAAAAAGTTTCTACAAGAAGTTTTTTGATGATAAAAGTTAAAGGTAGAAGCTTTTGAGTTATCATATAATTATAAAAAACCAAAGGAAGGAATATTAATATTAGAAAAAAGTCTAATGTTTAATGTATTAGAAACATTAGAAACGCAATCTAAACAATTAAAATATACAGAATCTAAACCACAACCCATAGAGATAACCAAAATTAAACCCCCATCTCAATTACGATCATTTTTAAAATCATTTTTCCCAACAAAATCACCAAAATTTGCTATTACTATACAAGATCTACTTGATAAGGCAGTCACAGAAAAATGTCTTAAAGAAGCAATGAAAATTATC
>CAMAWV010000071.1 GCA_945862075.1 Rickettsia typhi
CCAGCACCTACTGTGCGACCGCCTTCGCGTATGGCGAAACGCAAGCCTTCTTCCATGGCAATAGGAGAGATAAGCTCAACAGTGAGGCGAACATTATCGCCTGGCATAACCATTTCAACACCCTCTTTGAGAGTTACTGAACCAGTAACATCGGTGGTACGGAAATAAAATTGTGGGCGATAGTTTTTAAAGAAAGGAGTATGTCTACCACCTTCTTCTTTGCTTAAAATATAAACTTCTGCTTCAAATTGAGTGTGAGGAGTAATGCTAGCTGGTTTGCATAAAACTTGACCTCTTTCAACATCTTCTTTTTTGGTGCCACGTAGTAAAATACCAGCATTATCGCCAGCTCTACCTTCGTCGAGAAGTTTTCTAAACATTTCGATTCCAGTGCAGGTAGTTTTTTGAGTTGCTCTTAAACCAACAATTTCAATTTCTTCGCCAACTTTTAAAATACCTCTTTCAATTCTGCCAGTAACCACTGTGCCACGCCCTGAAATAGAAAAAACATCTTCGATAGGCATTAAGAAGGCTTGATCAACAGGTCTTTTTGGCTCTGGAATGTATTCGTCAACCGCATCCATAAGGGCTTGAATTGATGGCTCACCAACTTCAGAAGTATCGCCTTCTAGAGCTTTAAGAGCAGAACCTCTGATAATAGGAATGTTATCGCCAGGAAAATCATATTTAGTAAGTAGTTCTCTAACTTCCATTTCAACTAAATCAAGAAGTTCAGCATCTTCAACCATATCGGCTTTATTTAAAAAAACTACAATTGCAGGAACGCCAACTTGTTTGGCTAATAAAATATGTTCTCTAGTTTGTGGCATAGGGCCATCAGCAGCAGAAACAACCAAGATTGCACCATCCATTTGAGCGGCACCTGTGATCATGTTTTTAACATAATCGGCATGCCCAGGACAATCTACGTGAGCATAGTGACGTTTAACGGTTTCATATTCAACATGGGCAGTGTTAATGGTAATACCTCTTTCTTTTTCTTCGGGAGCGGCATCGATTTGATCATAGCCCTTTTTTTGTGCCAAACCTTTTGTAGCTAAATAACTAGTAATTGCGGCAGTAAGAGTAGTTTTGCCATGATCAACATGACCAATAGTGCCAATATTAACATGTGGCTTGTTGCGTTCAAATTTTGCTTTAGACATAGTGATATTTAATAAATTAAAATAAATTTATATTATGTAAATGAAAATAGTGCTATACTATTTCTTTATAAGAAATAATTGTAAAATTAACAAAATTCTAATGCAAGTAAAAAAATATCAATTATGTGATAATTATACTATATGTAAAACAAAATTAGTTAATTGACATAAAATTGAGGCTTTGTCGCCAAAAATTTGTAAGTGTTCGTTTGTTTGTTGTTTTAAAAACTGCAAATGTTGTTTTGCTGAGTCAAGGCCGATAATGTTAACAATACTGGTTTCTTGGCTATTGTTGTTGGTTTCGTCGAGGTTTGTTTTGCCGAGTTTAGTGCCTAGATAATCTAAGATATCGTCTTGTATTTGAAAGGCAATACCTAAATCTTTGGCATAATGCTTGATAGCTTGTTTTTCTTGCAAATTAGCTCTACCCATAATTGCTCCACACTCTGCTGAAGCCATAAATAATTCACCAGTTTTTAGGCGGTGTAAATTAATGATTTCTTCGATGGTAATATTATTTTTGTTTTGTATATCAAGCATTTGACCTCCTACCATTCCTAAAAAACCAGAAGCTTTAGCAATAATTTGAATGAGCTCGCAACGAATATGGGCATCTGGATTAGTGTTTGGATGGGATAAAATTTCAAAAGCATAGGTAAGTAGAGCATCTCCGGCTAGAATTGCTGTTGCTTCGTTGAATTTTTTATGATTGGAGAGTTGTCCTCGACGAAAATCATCGTTATCCATTGCAGGTAAATCATCGTGAATTAATGAATAAACATGAATAAACTCAATTGCCGAGGCAACATTTAAACATTTAGAGAGTGAAACTCCAAAAATATCGGCAGAAGCAAATAGTAAAAATGGTCTAATTCTTTTCCCAGAGGCTAATACTGAATAGCTCATTGCTTCTAGAATGGCGGAATTATATTGATTTGCATCAAGTAATTTTTCCATGTGGCTTTGTATTTTAATGGCACAAGAAAGTAAAGATTTCTTGAGATTAGAAAAATTAGACATGTAATTATTTTTTTTATTTTGTTTTCATTGCATTTTAAAAATATAAAATGCTAAAATTGATGTTTATTTTAATAATAATGCACCAAAAACACAACAAATTTTTTCAATGTTAAAAAAAATTTTTATCGTAACTGGCGGAACTGGTGGGCATATTTTACCTGCAATTTGTTTAGCTAAAGCTTTAATTGAACAAAACAATCAAATAATTTGTTTTGGCGATGAAAAAGTTAAAAATTATTTACATCATCTTGGTAATCAAAAAAATTTTCAATTTAAATTATTAAGTAGTTCTAAAATCGTTAAAAAGTGGCAATTTTTGTTTTTAGCTACTTTAAAAATTTTTTTTGGATTTTGCCAAGCTTTATTTTTTCTTGTTACTAAACAGCCAAATGTAGTGGTGGCATTTGGTGGTTATGCTAGCTTTCCATTATTATTAGCAACTGTTTTATTAGGTAAAAAAATAATTTTACACGAACAAAATGCTTATTTAGGAAAAGTTAATCGATTATTTTTACCTTTTGCCACCAAGATTGCTATTTCTTTTCCAAAAACTTTTGCTATCAATGAAAAATATCAACATAAAGTTATTTATACTGGCAACCCTGTGCGACAAGAAATATCTTTATTATCACAACATGATTACACAATACCTAATTTTCAACCTGAATCAGAAATTTCTTACAGTCGTTTTGGCTATGATCTTATTTTAAATTCCGATTTCTATCAAGTATCTGAAACTACAAAAGAATTTTGGCAAATATTTGTATTAGGCGGATCTGGTGGGGCGAAAATTTTTAGCGATGTTTTACCTCAAGCTTTTTTTAATTTACCAAATAATTTAAAAGATAATTTAAAAATTATACAACAATGTCGAAAAGAACTTCTTGAATCTACTTTTGAGAATTATAAAAATTTTAACATTAATGTTGTTATTGATAGTTTTTTCGAAGATATTCCTACAATTTTAAAGCAATCTCACTTAATAATTGCAAGAGCTGGAGCATCTTCTATATTTGAGTTTTGCGCTAGTAAAAAACCAATGATTTTAGTACCATTTCCAAATTCTGCCGATAATCATCAGCAAAAAAATGCTAATTATATCGCTCAAAATGGTGGGGCAATTTTATTAGAAGAGAACGAATTTAACATCAATAACATCACACAAATTATTCGCAATTTATTAGAAAAACCAGAAATTCTTTATAAAATGTCAGAAAACAGTGCAAAGTTAGCGAATATTGAGGCAACTAATAATTTAACAAAAGTTTTAAATGATGAGTGTTAATTTTTTTAAAAAAAATCTTGAAAAACTAAATAGTGACAACATAGATTTAATCTATAACGAAGAAAATTTAGGTTCTTTATTAAGAAATAAAAGAGAACAAGTGAAGCTTGATACACTGGAAATAAGTAAAATTTTAAAGGTTCGGGTTATTGATATCAATTTTTTAGAAAATAACCAAATTGAAAATATTTCTAAAAATATTTATATACCT
>CAMAWV010000072.1 GCA_945862075.1 Rickettsia typhi
TATTGGAAACAATGATTTTTTTCGTTGAATAAAAGCGATCAAGAGCAATAGAGAACTGCTCGGCGACAATTTCTAAAAATTCTATTTCTTCATTAAGCCAGTTTCTTTGCAGGGTTTGATGCACACAAATGCATCCCACAACTACGCCATTAAAAATAATGTTAACAACTATTTCGGCACTCACTTGATATTCTTCGAAAAAATCGACTAATGTAGAAAAATTAGCATCTTCCCAAACATTCTGAATTGCAAAAACAAAAGATTTTTTAGAATCTTTTAAACCAAATTTTTGATAAAAATTATGCTGAAAATCAACGAATTTTTTGATAATCTGTATAGTTTTTTGATGATTGTCTCTTTGATAAATGGTTTTGATATCTGATAAATAACTTTCTACAAAAAAATTCTGTTTACCATATTCGTAATCATAAATAATGCATCTGTCGCATTTAAGGTGATTCAATAAAATTAACGCTAGTTTTTGAGCTAGTTTTTGAATTGGTAAGTCGATAATGATTAAATTAGATATTTCTCGAAGTAATTTTTCTGTTCTTAAAGTTCGTTCTAAATTTCGTAAGATTTGTAAATTTTCTTTAGAATGGCTTTTAACATCGGTATTACTCACTAAAGTTTTAGTATATAAAAATAAATGATAATTATCAAATACTATATTATCGTAAACAATAGAAGGTAGGTAATGAATATGAATTTTATTTTTATAATAGCGATTATAATTTGGCAGATGTAAACTTGCTTCACATTCTTTTCTGTCTTGAATAGAATTTAAAAGCCTTGAGTATTCTATTCTGTCTTCAGGAAAATCATCAAAATCTAGGTTATCGTAAAAAAAATCATAACTTTTATTGATAATGCTTTTTGCGGAAGCCTTAAAAGTATGACAAAATTTTTGATTTGCTGAAACTATAGATAGTAAATTAGGCATTTTGTCGTTAGAACGACAAATTATTGCTGGTTGTTTGTAATTATCAACAATAGATCTAAGATCAATGGTATTTTCTAGAGAAATTTTTTCTAGATAATTCATTACTAATAAATTAAGTGAAAATGGTATATATTTTTAACAAGACTGATTACATCTTGAATCTTATAAGAAATTTTAGATGTAATAATGTTTCTAATGTAGATCTTGAGTATAATTTTACCATCATTAAAATTAATAATGATTTAAATAAAAATTAATTGCTTCTTTTTGCATCAGTTATTAAAACTTTTTATATACCATTTTCACTTTTTTATAAACTAATTTCTGCAGGTTAAATAACATTAATTCTAAAATTTAAATACATTCTAATTTTTTGTCGAAAAAATACTCTGCCTATCGCCAGAAAGTAATATTGCTTCAGTAAAATTATGTTTGGCACTTAAATGGCTAATAAAAGAGCCAGTTTCTGGTTTTTTTCAATGTCTTCAAATATTAAAACACCAACAACTTGATTATTGATAATTATCGCACATTCTAAGCCAATTTACAGGGTAATTAAAAAAGGAAAATCGTATACCAAAAAAAATATTTAGAAAATAAAAAAATCTGTTGACGATTAAAAATTACATTTTATATTGGTAATGTTTAATATTTTTATTAATTTTTATGTAATGAGGTTTTTATGAGATCAATACTTTGGGAATTACAATCTAGGGTATCGAGATTACAAGCTGTGGGAGTAATACCATATTGGGAACCACAAGCTCCATATAGGAAATCACAAGCTACGATGCCAGAACTAACTCAAGATTATTTGATGGAAAAAGTAAAGGGCAATTCACAATTACTTAACACACTTTGTAGTATACGATTTAGTTTTGCAGAATTAAGGTCATGTATGAGCAAAAACACCAAATTAAAAGTAGTTGTTCCGGTAAACTATAGATCACCAAATAAAGAAGCCCATAACTTAGGATCTGGTAAGGCAGTTGAAGACTGGAAAGATGCACTAGATTTAGCTATAATACAGGAGTATATAGAGAAAGAAATAAATGATTTAGCATCTAATAATTCAGAAAGAGTATTATTTGGGAATATTGGGAAACAAAAACCTACATGGCCAGGCAACACACTTCCTTTTCATCCACAAGATAACGATTGTTGGCACATTTGGGGAGCTAATAGAGGAAACTTTAATGAAGTTTCCATATACGGAACAGGTCAAGCATCACACCAATGCATGGGAGGAAGAAGTAGTCGTATAGGCGATTCACTTCGACAAGGAGTGGGAATAATTACTATGCCATGCGATGATATTGAACATCTAAAAGGAGTAGCATTCAAGTATCCTGGCATCAGCTCCACTAAAGATTTGGAAGAAAAATTGACAGAAGATGTTAAGGAAAAATTAATTGGTTTGTCGATAAGATCTATTACTGAAAGAAATAAAGTGATTAAAAATAAAAAAACATCAATGGTTCAATATTTGTTACCTCCTAGAGTCTCAACATCACAAGCAAAAGCATTCGAAACATTACAAGCAAAAGAAGTCGAAACATCACAAGCAAAAGAATTCGAACCTAGAGGCTCAACATCACAAGCAAAAGAAGTCGAAATAGATTATGATGTAGCCCTACTACAATCATTAACAGATAAATTAAGCAAAACATCACCTGAATTTAATGATGCAGAATTATGGCATATATTGAAAAATCCTTTTCTTCTTGCTAAAACAGAAGTTAATCAAGAAGCAAAAACAAAGTTTATTAATGAATTAAAAGAATGTCTTAAGTATAATATTATGTTCGACAGTATATTCGACGAAACTGATTCATTAAAGAAAGGCTGCATTTTATATTCAGCCTATGCGCTATTAACTTGCGCAGAAGCAATTCAAGACCCAAGTGGAGCACAACCAAAACTACTAAATGCTAAACAACAAGCAGCATTAAAAGCAAAATTTGAATCACTTGAAGCTGTTGCTATGCAAAATTCTCAGTCATTGGTAGCTAAGCCTCAAGGATGTTTTAAAGGATGGGGGTTTGAATTTAGCGGTGAAGATGTGATGGTTGAAGAAGGAAAATGTTATGTTAAAATAACACAGATATACCCAGGATCTGTTTTAAAAGGAACATCAATAAAAAAAGGTGATTATGTTTTGCTTGGTGATGTAGTAAATTTAGAGATATTAAAGATAAATGAAGGTAAGATTGAAAATTTAGATTTAGCAGCGCAAATGATGCGAGGTAAAACTGAACTTACTGTAACTGATGACAAAAAGAACATGAAAACAGTTCCAAAATGGGTACATAAAAAAATCTTTGTTCCAAGTGGGGATAATTATGTTGCTGCAACAAATTTAACTAAACCACTGGAACGGAAGAGGTTTCATGATTATGTAGAACGTCTTTCTGCTGTTTC
>CAMAWV010000073.1 GCA_945862075.1 Rickettsia typhi
CTCAAATCAGCAATGCTAAACAATATATTTTAAAAATCCGAGAAAACATAAATTTTAAAATCAAAACCCATATTCACAACCCAAATATTTCAGCTTTAGCATCTGCTTTATTAATTGGCAATCAAGAACAAATAAATAAAAGCATTTTACAAAATATCAGAAACTCTGGTTTATCGCATTTATTGTCTATTTCGGGCTTTCATTTAGGGCTAGTAGCAATGATGTTTTTTTATTTAAGTCGTTTTCTTTTAGCTTGCAATCAATTTATTGCCATTAATTATAATGTTAAAAAAATTGCAGCTATTATAGCAATATTAACTAGTTATCTTTATTTAAATTTAGCCAATTCACCATTACCTGCACAACGTGCTTTTATTGCAGTAGCAGTGGTTATGCTAAGCTATATTATCAACGAAAAATTTAATCCAAAACGAGCCATTTTTATAGCTTTTTTATTACTTATTTTACTTAACCCTTACTCTATTTATAATTTAAGTTTTCAGTTGTCTTTTTTGGCAATTGTGGTTCTTGGTTTTTATTATCATAACCTAAAGCCTTTAATTTTCAAACCAAACTTCACAATAAAAAATTCTAACTTAAAATTTTGGCAAGCTTGCTATAATTTTTTTCATACTTTTTGGCAATATTTTATTGATATTATCATCATTTCTTGGCTCATTACCATTTTTTCTTTACCAATTATCATGAACAGCGTACAAAACTTTGCTATTTTGAGTTTTGTAGCCAATATTTTCGCTATTCCACTTACCAGCTTTATAATTATGCCTTTAGGAGTTTTAGCATTAGTTTTTATGCCTTTTGGTCTAGAAAAAATAACTTTAGTTGTAATGGCAAAAAGTATAGAAATTTTTTTAAACATCGCCAATTATGTTAGTGGCTTTAAAATACATAATATACCAATCGCCTTTATCACCACTCCATATTTACCAAATTTTGCTTTATTATTTAGTATGTTTGGTTTTTTACTTTTTATTATTCATCAAAATAAATATCTAAAAATCTTGGCAATGTTTATTTTTTGTGGCTCCATATCGGTAGCATTCTGGCAAAAACCACCAAATATCGTTTTTTTGCATAATCAAAAACTAGCCTTATTTTATCAACATAAACCACCTGAACTATTCTTTTTTGGCAAATTTAATAATTCTATACAACAACAAAATATTTTGCAAAAATTTAATATAAAACAAGCAACAAAGCTACCAAAATGCCTTGACAACTCGTTGCCAAAAATGTGTTGGCAAGAGTGCAATAAAAACAATTGTTTATTTCGCTTACCGCATTTTAACATTTTATTACTTAAAAAATCTCGGCATCATTTACCAACTTTATGTCAAAAAATCATTCAACAAAAAATAAATTTAATAGTAAATTTTTCTAAAAAATATGCTTTACCAACACCAAAAAATCAGCAACTCACCTATTGTTTAAAAGCTTCTAATGTTTGGCAAATAGATAATCTCAATTTTCTTAATAAAGGCACTCACACTATTTTTTACACAAAATAAATACCAATTCAATTATTTTAAAACCTTAACAACATTTTCATCAAAAAAAATCTACTCATTGTTTTAATGTAAGCAATTTTTATATTAAAATATAAAAAAATTCTTGACAATTAAAAATTATGTTTTAAAGTGGAAATATTGAGTAATTTTACTAATTTCTATATATGGGGTTATATGATAATGACATTAAAATATGTTAATAAAGAAGGGGAGGGGAAGATTCTTTTTACTCTTACACTTAACTCTACTACCACTCCTATTAGTATTGAATTTGATAAACCAGAAGAAGAAGAAGTAAAATCGCTGATAAAGGCTTTGGGAGATCAAGATCAAGATAACAAAATAACAGAAAAAAATTTTGCATTATTGTTGAAAGCAGTTTACAAAGCAAAAAAACTATCAGAATTTATCGAAAAATTTAATTTTTCCGACGAGGAACAGCAAAAATTAATCGCTGGAGCTATAGAAATTTTAGATGATGATGCAAAACAACCTGTTCTAAAACTAGTTCTAGATGAAGCTATAAATAAAGGCAAACTACCAGAATTTATCGAAAAATTTAATTTTTCCGACGAGAAACAGCAAGAATTAATCGCTGGAGCTATAAAAATTTTAGATGATGTAGATGTGGCAGAAATTCTAAAACTAGTTCTAGATGAAGCTATAAATCAAGGCAAACTATCAGAATTTATCCAACAATGTAATTTTTCCGACGATGAAACGAAACAAGTAATCCAAGAAGCTAAACAAAAATTAGAAAAGGACGAAGAAATTTATTCTATTTACGAAGAAATTTATTCTATTCTAGATCAAGTTTCTTACAACTATGAGCAACATAAAGCTAAATTAGAAAAATACTTTAAAGAAAATTTTTCACCTTCTGAAAATCATGACAACCAAGAATTACAAGAAAATATTTCAAAAAATCCTAAAAAAGCTTATCTTTTTGCAGAACTAAATACTTTACAAGATGATGTTGCTACTAGTGATGTTACTCCAATAGCATATAAAAAACTTACAGAACATTTCTTACCCCTAACACAAACTGCCGAAGAACACTCTAAAAAAGAAGTGGCAATCCCAGATAGTTATTATCAAGGCTATGGTATTGGTATTAATAGTTTACAAGGTACTTTTTCCATAGAAACAAGAGGTGACAAAAAAGAATATCTTCGTATAAAAATTAACAAAGTATTTTCTGGTTCTAGATTAGAAGGATCTGTAAAACAAGGTGATCTTATTCTTATTGACATAATGCGATTAAAAGAAAATCTAAAAATAAAATTAAACACTAGTGATGGATCATATCAACCTAGTAATCAAGAAGAGTTTAATAAATTAATGACATACATTAGAACATCAGAAGAATTGACAGTATTAAACCCAGATAAACAAACACTAACAACATATTCTAACAAACAAAAAAAAGTGTTTTTCCCCAAAGAAACAAGTAGTTTTTCTTCCAGTGAAAAAGAGTGGTTTGGAGCATCAAAACTTACTCCAAAAGAATTTGAAAAATTTTACAAACAAGCAAAAAAAGTTCCGGAACAAGAGGCCGGAGGACAACCTCAAACAACCCAAGGAGGACCTGGGGCCGGAGGAGAACCTAAGCCCGAAACACAACCTGGGGCCGGAGGAGGACCTGTGACCGGAACACAACCTGGGGCCGGAGGAGGACCTGTGACCGAAACACAACCTGGGGCCGGAGGAGAACCTAAGCCCGAAACACAACCTGGGGCCGGAGGAGAACCTAAGCCCGAAACACAACCTGGGGCCGGAGGAGAACCTAAGCCCGAAACACAACCT
>CAMAWV010000074.1 GCA_945862075.1 Rickettsia typhi
AAGGTATTTATCAACATTTTTCTGCTTTAAATAAACTTGATATTCCTTTAATTATCTATAATATTCCGGGCAGATCGGTTATTAATATCTCCGATGCTCTTATTGCTAAATTGGCACAACTTGAAAATGTGGTTGGCATTAAAGATGCCACTGGCGATTTACTTCGAATTGCATCTTTACGTAAATTAATTAGCAAAGATTTTTTATATTTATCTGGTGAAGAAGGCACTGCGCTTGGTTTTAATGCTATGGGTGGCAACGGCATTATTTCGGTTACTGCTAATATTGCCCCAAAACTAGTTACTCAATTACAACAAGCTACATCCAGCAATAACTATCCAGAAGCTCTAAAAATTCAAGATAAACTAATTAATTTAAACTCGGTAATGTTTTGCGAAACTAATCCGGGGCCTGTAAAATATGCTTGTAGTTTGCTTAGTTTATGCAAGCCCGAAATTCGTTTGCCTTTGGTTTTGCCTACCCTTGAATCTCAACAAAAAATTCAGCAAGAAATGAAAAATCTTAATCTAATCTAAAAAATATGCTTGCCAACATCAAATTAGCTAGTATTAATTGTGGTATTAAATATAAAAATCGCCACGATCTTTTACTTATTGTGTTTTCTTCTGCGGTAAATGTAGCAGGAGTTTTTACCAATTCTTCTATGCCTGCTTATCCAGTGGTTTGGTGCAAGCAAAACCTCATTAAAAAAACCGCCAAAAAAACTGCTAAAGCCCTAATTGTTAATGCAGGAAATGCCAATGCCTTTACAGGTAAACAAGGCGAAGAAGTAGTAAAATCAACTGCCCAAGCTGTGGCAAACCAGCTAAACTGCCAGCCAGAAGAAGTTTTTGTTGCTTCAACTGGAGTTATTGGTGAGCAGTTAAATCAACAGTTAATAATTGATGCCCTGCCCTTGTTGTTAAATAATTTAAACAACACCCAACAAGCTTGGCAAGAAGCTTCTTTGGCAATTTTAACCACCGACACCAAACCAAAACTTATCACTAAATTTTGCGACATCGAAGGCAAAAATGTAAGTCTTATTGGTTTTGCTAAAGGTTCTGGTATGATTGCCCCAAATATGGCAACAATGTTAGCTTTCATTTTTACCGATGCCAATATTTGCCCAAACACTTTACAACAACTATTGCAAGAAGCCAACGAAACCAGCTTTAATGCTATCACCGTTGATTCCGATCAATCAACCAACGACACCGTTTTATTATTTGCCACCAAAACCGCCAAGCATCACGAAATAAACAATTCTCATAACCCTCACCTACATTCTTTTAAACAAGCCCTACAAGAGCTAATGCTTGATCTCGCTAAACTTATTGTGGTTGATGGCGAGGGGGCAAAAAAACTCATCGAAATTTCGGTAGAAGGAGCCAGCAATAAAATACAAGCCAAGCAAGTGGCAATGGCTATTGCCAATTCGCCTTTGGTTAAAACTGCCATTGCAGGGTCTGACCCAAACTGGGGTCGAATTGTAATGGCAGTAGGCAAATCGTGCCAAGAAGCCTCACCTGAAAATTTATTGGTTAAAATTGGCGACCATCCTCTCACCTTGCAAGGAGCCAAGCACCCCGATTATGTTGAAAAGCTCGTGCATCAATATTTAACTGGCAACGAGGTAAAAATCACCGTCAATTTGGGCTTGGGCTATGCCTCATTTGTTGCTTGGACTTGCGACCTTAACGAAGAATACATTAAAATAAATAAAGATTATAGAAGTTAGGGTATGGTTTAATTACCCTTCTTTTGGAAGTTGGTAGAATTAGATTTAAAATCACCCTCCTCCAAAATTTTTTTTGATGGGAGGGTGATTTACATCGAGTAGCAATTTAAAATTAAAGAAAATTATAACTAGTTAAACATTTTATGCATGCACATCAAAGATCACTAACAGAAATATTTACACAAAATCATCAATTTACCATTCCAATTTATCAAAGACCTTATAGTTGGCAAAAAAAACAGTGCGAAAAATTATGGGAAGATATACAAAATGCCGCCAAAAATGATCGTGAACATTTTATTGGATCAATAGTTAGATTTGAAAATAGTCAAGAAGAAGAAGTAACTATACATACCGTTATCGATGGGCAACAAAGAATTACTACTATTTTATTATTAATTTCAGCAATGATTCTAAAGCAAGAAAATGAACATCGAGCTCAAGAATGGCAAGAGCTTTATTTAACAAATCGTCATAAAGAAAAAGATTTGTTTTATAAAATATTACTTACCGATAAAGATAAATCTTCTTTGACTAATATTATTGATAACAATAATAACAAAATTGAATCTATAAGAATTAAAGAAAATTTTGAATTATTTCAAGAGTTTTTAAAAAAAATCGATGATTTAGATATTATTCATAAAGGCATTAGAAAGCTTAAAATAGTTGATGTTGTCTTAGATCTTAAGCATGATGATCCGCAACTTATTTTTGAAAGCTTAAACTCTACTGGCTTAAAATTATCTCAGGCAGATTTAATTAGAAATTTTCTTTTAATGAAGCTAAACCCGTCTCAACAACAAAAAATTTATAAAGACTATTGGCACCCTGTAGAAAAAAAATTTAGCTCTAATTCAAAAAATTCAAAAGATGAAGATAAAATTTTTAATCGTTTTTTTCGCGATTACCTCACAATAAAAAATGAAGGCGACATTCCTAATCAGAGTAATGTTTATGAGGAATTTAAACTATATATCGAGAAGCAAAAAGAGGGGCAGCAAGAAAAGATTGAAACAATAGTTGCAGATATTTATAAATTTTCTGAATTTTATACAAAAATAGCTTATCCAAGAGAACAAGAAGATAATCATAAATTAAAACAAGCTTTTATAGATTTCAACAACACAGAAGTTAATGTTTCTTACCCGTTTTTAATGAGTGTTTATGATGATTTTAATAGTAAAATTATCAATGAAAAAACATTTTTAGATATTTTAAAGTTAATTGAAAGCTATGTTTTTAGAAGATTTATTTGCGAATTAGAAACTAATTCTTTAAATAAAACTTTTGCCAATTTGCATAAATCAATAAAAAAAGAAAACTATTTTGATAGCTTGCAATCAACATTAGCATATTTTCAAAGCTATAAAAGGTTTCCAAAAGATGAGGAATTTACAGAAAAATTAAAATTAA